>NZ_JBEXKX010000050.1:0-69785 GCF_040609695.1 Amycolatopsis sp. NPDC004625 | reverse complement strand
CAGCGCAACGCAGGACAAAGAACCCAACCTTGCGGGCCTGGCTCAAAGTGATAGGCCTCAATCAGGCGACGGGATGACCACCCAGCGACCCCACGCAAAGCCGAGGGGACAGCAACAAGAAGGGGTCATCCCAGAGCCTGCCCGTCCGGCGAGGACAGTCTTTGAACGGAACCAAATGACCAAGCACACCAAAGGCCCCATCAGACGACCGCCCAAAAACCCAGGACACGCGTCCCAAGCCTCAGCCCACCCGCCCCGAAGACCCCGAGTTTGGCCCCCCGGAAGAACGGGAATCACCCCCCGCGGAAAGGCGGTGAGGGCGATCGCCGAGATCCGGGTCGGAACCTCAGGCTGGCGCTACGCACCCTGGCGCGGCGTCTTCTACCCACCCGAGCTTGCCCAGCGCCGCGAGCTCGAATACCTCTCCCGGCGCATGAACGCCGTGGAAATCAACGGCTCCTTCTACTCCCTCCAGCGCGCCGAGCGCTACCGAGCCTGGTTCGACGAAACCCCGGCCGGCTTCCTCTTCGCCGTCAAGGGCGGCCGCTTCATCACGCACATGAAGCAGCTCCGCGACGTCGAAACCGCGCTCGCCAACTTCTACGCCTCCGGTGTCCTCGCCCTCGGCGCGAAACTCGGCCCGTTCCTCTGGCAACTCCCGCCCCGCCTGGCCTTCGACCCCGATCGGCTGACCACCTTCTTCGCCCTGCTGCCGCGGTCCACCACCGAGGCCGCGCAGCTCGCCACCAAGCACGACGACAAACTGAAAGCCCCGCCCCACCTCGAAAGCGGTCCGAGTCGCCCGCTGCGGCACGCCCTCGAAGTCCGGCACCCCAGCTTCGACCAGCCGGCCGCGAAACAGCTGCTGAAGCGACACGGCATCGCCCTCGTCGTCGCCGACACCGCCGGGAAGTGGCCGTTCCTCGAAGACCAGACCGCCGACTTCACCTACATCCGGCTGCACGGCGACGAAGAACTCTACGTCAGCGGCTACTCCGATCGGGCCCTGCGGACCTGGGCCGACAAGATCCGGACCTGGCACGACGACGGCCGGCGGGACGTGCACGTCTACTTCGACAACGACGTCAAGGTCGAGGCGCCGCGGAACGCCGAATGCCTCGCCGATCTGCTCGGGGTGGCGCCGCCGGCCGGACAGTGAGCGGACAGTGAGCGCCGTCGGCTTGGATCAGCCGCACGGGGCCGGACCGGCTTGCGTGCTGTCGCTGGGGGTCGGCATGCGAGCCGTCCGGGACCCTCAGCCGCCCACGACGACCAGCGCCGCCAGTTTGGCCCGGACGTCGTCCACGTCCGGGTGGCCCAGTTCGGTCAGCAGGCGCACCGAACGCAGCCAGCACTCGCGGGCCAGCGTCGCGTCGCCGTGGCGGAGGTGGATCGTGCCCAGCTGGGCCAGGACGTCGGCCGCCTCGTACTGCTCGTCCATCGCGAAGAACATCTCCACCGACTCGCGGATGCACGCGATGCCCTCGTCGAGCCGGCCCAGGCCGACCAGGGCCAGGCCGCGCGTGTGCTGCGTGAACCGCGTGTCCACCGGCCGCCCGTCCGAGCCGAGGATCGCCAGTGCCTCGTCGGCCAGGCGCAGCGCCTGCTCGTGGTCGCCCATCGACGTGCAGATGTCGCCCAGCGCCCGCAGCACACTCGCCTCGAAGTGGCCCAGCCCCAGCTCGCGGACGATCTCCAGCGCCTGCATCCCGTGTTCGTACGCCCAGGCGCAGTCCTCCAGGTTGTGCGCCGCCATCGCCAGGTTGTACTGCGCCCGCGCCTCGCCCTCCCGCGCCCCGAGCTCACGCTGGATGGCCAGCACCTGCTCCAGGTACCGCCGCGACTCCGCGTACTGCCGCGCGACGCCGTTGACGACGCCGAGCCCGCTCAGGATCCCCGCCTCCCCGGGCCGGTGGCCGCTCGCCTGCGCGGCTTCGAGCGCCACCGCGAACACCGACCGCCAGTCGTCGAGGCGCGAGCGGGTCACGAAGTAGCTCTGCAGCAACCACGCCAGCTTCCAGCAGACGTCGTCGCGGCCCCGCCGCCGCGCCAGGTGCACCGCCGCGATGAGGTTGCCGTACTCCTCGCCGAACCAGTCCAGCCCGTCGTGGTAGCTCGGGAACGCCAGGCCGCCCTCGAGGTCGTCGAGCTCCAGCAGCCGGTAGTAGCGCTCCGGCCGCATCCGCCGTGACGCGTTCAGCGCCGACGCCAGGTACCAGCCGAGCAACCGGTCCAGCGCCGACTCGCGCTCGGCCTCCGGGTCCAGCTGCGTAGCGGCTTCGCCGGCGTACGCCCGGATGAGGTCGTGGAACTGGTAGCGGCCCGGCCGCGGCTGGGCGAGCAGGTGCGCCGCGGCGAGGGTTTCGAGCATCGGGCGGGTCGCCGCGACGTCCAGCCCGGCCACCGCGGCCGCCGCCGGCGCGGTGAAGTCGACACCGGTGGGCAGCCCGAGCAGCCGCAGCAGCCGGGCCGTCGACGGCGGCAGCGCCTGGTAGGAGTACGAAAACACCGACCGGATGTTGGTGCCTTCGCCGTCGGCGAGGTCGAACGAGCCGAGCAGGTCGACGGCGAGGGAGCCGGCGAACTCGTCGAGCGGCAGGTCGGGGAACTCCGCCGCGCGCACCGCGAGGATCCGGATCGCCAGCGGCAGCCCGCCGCAGTAGCGCACGAACCGCCCGGCCGCCGCCGGGTCGCGGGCGACGCGGTCGTAGCCGATCGTGGACGCCAGCAGCGCGATGGCGTCCTCCTCGCCGAGCTCCTCCAGCGCGATCCGGCGCGCGCCGTGCGTCGCGACCAGCGCGCGCAGCTGCCAGCGGCTGGTGACCAGGACCAGGCAGCCCGGCCCGGGCAGCAGCGGGCTCACCTGCTCGGTGCGGTTGGCGTTGTCGAGCAGGACCAGCAGCCGGCGCCCCGCGGTGTGCGTCCGCCAGCTCGCCGCGCGGCCGTCGAGGTCGGCGGGAATCGCCTCGCACGGCACGCCGAGCGCGGTGAGCACGGCCTCCAGCGCCGCCGACGGCTCGACCGGCTCGCCGGGCCCGTAGCCGCGCAGGTCGAGGTGGACCTGCCCGCCGGGGAACCGGTCGGCGACCTCGTGCGCGAAGTGCACGGCCAGCGTCGTCTTCCCGATGCCGCCCATGCCTTCGACGGACGCGATCGGCGTCGACGCGTCGGCGTCGACCGCCTCCGGCAGCAGCGCGTGCAACGCCTTGAGGTCGCCCTCGCGCCCCGAGAACGTCCGCAGGTCGGCGGGCAGCTGGCGCGGCACCTGCGGGTCGACGCCGAGCCGGTAGCGCGCGGCCGGATCGCCGGCGCCGGTGAGGATCGCCTGGCGGGTGCGCTGCAGCGAGGGCCCGGGGTCGAGCCCGAGTTCGTCGGCCAGCACGCGGCTGATCCGGCGGTGGACGTCGAGGGCCTCGGCCTGGCGGCCCGACCGGTACAGCGCGATCATCAGCTGCTCGTGCAGCCGCTCCCGCAGCGGGTTCTCCCTGGTCAGCCGGGTGAGCTCAGGGACGACCGTGCCGTACTCGCCGGCTTCGAGCAGCGCGTCCGCCCACTGCTCACGCACGCGCAGCCGCTCCTCGGTCAGCTGCCCGGCTTCGTCGCGGTGCAGGGCGTCGGACTCGACGTTCAGCAGCGCCGGCCCGCGCCACTGCGCGAGGGCCTCGGCGAACAGCGCGGCGGCCCGGCGGCTCTCGCCGCGGTCCATCGCCGCCTTGCCGCGGACGGCGAGCGCGCGGAAGCGGGTCAGGTCGAGCAGGTCGTCGTCGAGTTCGATCAGGTAGCCGCCGCTCTCGGTGCGGATCGAGACCTGGTCGCCCAGCGCCCGGCGCAGGCGCAGCACGTACGTCTGGAGCGCGCCCTTGGACCGGCGGCGGTCGTCGTTCCACAGCCAGCGGCCCAGTTCGTCGACCGGCACGACCCGGTTCGCGCGCAGCAGCAGGCCGGCCAGCACGATCAGCGGCCGGCTGCCCCCGAGCGGTACCGGGCGGCCGTCGGCCGTGACCTCGGCCGGACCCAGCACGCGGAAATCGAGGACCACGGAGTCATTCTGGCCGGAAACACCCAGTTCGGCACCTGTTTGCGAAACCCGGGACGGTGGCATGATCGGCCTCGATGAAGGTCTACGCGATCCCCCTGCGCACCCGGTTCCGCGGCATCACCGTCCGTGAGGGGGTGCTGCTGCACGGCCCGGCGGGCTGGGGCGAGTTCTGCCCGTTCGGCGACTATTCAGACGCCGAGAGCGTGCCCTGGCTGCGGGCCGCGGTGGAAGCGGCCGAAGCCGGCTGGCCGGCGCCGGTCCGCGACCGGGTCGAGGTCAACACGACGGTCCCGGTGGTCGGCCCGGAGCAGGCGTACGAGCTGGTCCGGGCGTCCGGCTGCCGGACGGCGAAGGTGAAGGTCGCCGACCCGCGCGTCTCCCTGGCCGACGACTGCGCGCGGGTGGAGGCGGTCCGCGCCGCGCTCGGCCCGGACGGCGCCGTCCGCGTGGACGCCAACATGGCCTGGGACGTCGACACGGCGGTACGGGCGATCACCGACCTCGACAAGGCGGCGGGCGGCCTGGAGTACGCGGAACAGCCGTGCCCGTCGATCGAGGAGCTGGCCGCCGTGCGGCGCCGGGTGGGTGTCCGGATCGCCGCCGACGAGTCGATCCGCCGGGCGGAGGACCCGCTGAAGGTGGCGGTAGCCGGCGCGGCGGACATCGCGGTCCTGAAGGTCTCCCCGCTCGGTGGCGTTCGGCGCGCGCTGGAGGTCGCCGAGGCGTGCGGGCTGCCGTGCGTGGTGTCGTCGGCGTTCGAGACGAGCGTGGGCCTGGCGGCGGGCCTGGCGCTGGCGGGCGCGCTGCCGTCGCTGGAGTTCGCCTGTGGACTCGGCACGATTTCGTTGCTGCAGGGCGACATCAGTACCAACCCACTGTCTCCTGTGGACGGATACCTGCCGGTGCCACGGGAGGCCCCGCAACCCACGGACGCGTACCCGGCGCCGCCCGAGGTCGCAGCGGCGTGGGAAGCCCGCCTCGACCGGGTGCGCAGGTTGTCGTGAGTGGTAAGGCGGGTTAGAACCCTCCTTGCCACTCACGACCCCGAGGGCGAAGTTCAGGGTCGGGGTCGGGGCCGTTCCGGATGTGGTCAGGGTGCCCCCGGCGCCAGTATTGAGCCATGACGAACAGCGTGTACACCCCGGAAACCGCCACCAAGAAGCTCCGCCGCAGCAAGACCGACAAGATGCTCACCGGCGTCTGCGGCGGCTGGGCCACCTACCTCGGCATCGACGCCAACGTCCTGCGCATCGGCCTGGTCGCCGCCGTGTTCCTCTCGGTCGGCATCGCCATCCCGATCTACGTCGCCGCCGCCATCCTGACGCCGGAAGAGGACTCCTGAACCGGGGCGGGCCCCGGTTCACAGGGGGAACCGGGGCCCGCCCGACGGCGGGGGTGCACGAAGAGGAGAACGGCCCGGGCGCCAGGGGACGCCCGGGCCGTTCGGCCGATGAGGCTGGGCCGAACGGCAGAAATGCGCGGCGCGGATCCCGTTCGAGGGGTTAGGGTTCGCGCTCGTGGATCAAGGGAGCAGAACGGCCGCGAAGGTCGTCGTCGGGATCCTCGGCGGGCTGTACCTGATCGCCGGGCTGGGGCTGACCGCCTTCGCCGCGTTCCTCGCGCTCGACGAGCCCGGCAGCCCGTCCGCGACCAAGGTCGTGCTCTACGCCGCCGCCGCGTTCGCGATCTGGGTGCTCCTCACCGGGATCGGCGCGGTCGTCCTGGCGATGGAAGCGGAAGAGGCGAGCACGGCCTGGCTCGGGGGCCTCTTCGTGCTCGCGCTCGGCGTCGTCACCGTCGGCGCGTTCGCCGTCTGGTTCTTCACGAAGCCATAAGAAAAGCCCGGCCCGCCGAAGCGGACCGGGCTTTCCCTGCGTGGATCAGAAGTCCATGCCACCCATGCCACCGGACGGGTCGGCGGGAGCGGCCGAAGCCTTCTCCGGCTTGTCCGCCACGACGGCCTCGGTGGTCAGGAACAGCGCCGCGATGGACGCGGCGTTCTGCAGCGCGGAGCGGGTGACCTTCGTCGGGTCCGGCACGCCGGCGGCGAGCAGGTCCTCGTAGACACCCGTGGCGGCGTTGAGGCCGTGACCCTGCGGCAGGCCCTTGACCTTCTCCACCACGACGCCGCCTTCGAGGCCGGCGTTGATCGCGATCTGCTTGAGCGGGGCCTCGACGGCCACCTTGACGATGTTGGCGCCAGTGGCCTCGTCGCCCTCGAGCTTCAGGCCCGCGAACGCAGCTTCGGCAGCCTGGATGAGAGCGACGCCACCACCGGCGACGATGCCCTCTTCGACGGCGGCCTTGGCGTTGCGCACCGCGTCCTCGATGCGGTGCTTGCGCTCCTTGAGCTCGACCTCGGTCGCGGCGCCGGCCTTGATGACGGCCACGCCGCCGGCCAGCTTCGCGAGCCGCTCCTGCAGCTTCTCGCGGTCGTAGTCCGAGTCCGAGTTCTCGATCTCGGCGCGGATCTGGTTGACGCGACCCTGGATCTGGTCGGCGTCGCCCGCACCCTCGACGATGGTCGTCTCGTCCTTGGTGATGACGGCCTTGCGGGCCTTGCCCAGCAGGGACAGGTCCGCGTTCTCCAGCTTGAGGCCGACGTCCTCGGAGATGACCTGGCCACCGGTCAGGATCGCGATGTCCTGCAGGATCGCCTTGCGGCGGTCACCGAAGCCCGGGGCCTTGACGGCGACGGACTTGAAGGTGCCGCGCATCTTGTTGACGATCAGGGTGGCCAGGGCCTCGCCCTCGACGTCCTCGGCGATGATCAGCAGCGGCTTGCCGGACTGGATGACCTTCTCCAGCAGCGGCAGCACGTCCTTGACGGTGGAGATCTTGGAGCCGAAGAGGAGGATGTACGGGTCCTCGAGCTCGGCTTCCTGACGCTCCGGGTCGGTCACGAAGTAACCGGAGATGTAGCCCTTGTCGAAGCGCATGCCCTCGGTGAGCTCGAGCTCGAGACCGAAGGTGTTGCTCTCCTCGACGGTGACGACGCCTTCCTTGCCGACCTTGTCCAGCGCCTCGGCGATCAGCTCGCCGATGGTGCGGTCAGCGGCCGAGATCGAGGCGGTAGCAGCGATCTGCTCCTTGGTCTCGATCTGCACGGCGGCCTTGTGCAGCTGCTCGGTGACGGCCTCGACGGCCGCCTCGATGCCACGCTTGAGGGAGATGGGGTCGGCGCCGGCGGCGACGTTGCGCAGCCCCTCGCGGACGAGGGCCTGGGCGAGCACGGTGGCGGTGGTGGTGCCGTCACCCGCGACGTCGTCGGTCTTCTTGGCGACCTCCTTGACGAGCTCGGCCCCGATCTTCTCCCACGGGTCCTCGAGCTCGATCTCCTTGGCGATGGAGACACCGTCGTTGGTGATGGTCGGCGCGCCCCACTTCTTCTCGAGCACGACGTTCCGGCCCCGCGGGCCGAGGGTCACCTTGACGGCTTCGGCGAGGGTGTTCAAGCCGCGCTCAAGACCGCGGCGGGCGTCCTCGTCGAACGCGATCAGTTTGGCCATTGCGGTGTGGTCCTCCGGTATTGGGCGCCACCGCCGCGCTGTGAAGCTTTGCAGCGGCGGCAGCAGGACTCTTTCCTCGGCCAGGCTCGGTGCCCGCGACGGACGACTGGACCCGGGTGGGGGTCAGCCTCACCGTCCCGACCTTTGGCACTCGACGGCGTCGAGTGCCAAGACCGTGTTTAGCACTCTCAGGGGGAGAGTGCAAGAAGCCCAGCTCAGCGTCGCACGATCAGTTGCTCGGCTTGATGCTGATCGACGTCGGCGGCGCGTTCAACGACGACGAGGGCGCGTTGGTCCCCGAGCCACCGCCCGGACCCACCGGGATGTTCGGGGCCGTCGTCTGGGTGCCGCCACCGCCGCTGCCGCCGTCGCTGAAGAGGAAGATCGCGCCCACCACCAGGCCGGCCACCACGAGCAGGCCCAGCACGATGAAGATCCACTTCTTGCCGCCGCTGCTCTTCGGCTGGTGGAACGCGCCCGCGCCGCCCGCGGGCATCGGCGGGCGCAGGCGCATCGGGTCCTGGCCGTAGCCGGGCGGCGGCATGCCCGGCTGCTGCGGGTAGCCGTACCCCGGCGGCGGGCCCTGCGGCGACATCCCCGGCGGCATGCCCTGCGGCGGCATCCCGGGCGGCGGCCCCTGCTGGGGGTAGCCGTAACCCGGCGGCGGCCCCTGCGGACCACCGGGGCCCTGCGGTCCGGGGCCCGGGCCGTAACCGGGCTGCTGCTGTCCTCCGTACGGGTGCACGGGGACCCCCTCTCCCTGCGGTGCGCTGTTCTGGTGCGGCCCCTGTTGTACCTGACCAGGACGCTGCGGCGCGGGGATTCCGCCCGAATGGGACCCGGGTGGGCCCGGCGGGGTGTCGGACGTGGCGAGGGGGCCGAGCGCGCGGCGGGCGGCCGCGACCATCTCGACGCAGCTGGCGTAGCGGTCGGCCGGGTTCTTGGCCATGCCGCGCCGGATCACCTCGTCGATCGACGGCGGCAGCGCGACCACGCGCGAGATCGACGGCGGCTCGCCGTTGAGGTGGCCCTTGATCACCGTCGGCACGTCGCCCTTGAACGGCGGGCTGCCGGTGAGGCAGGCGTAGAGGACGCACGTCAGCGCGTACTGGTCGGTGCGCCCGTCCAGCGGCTCCCCGCGCAGGTGCTCGGGGGCCGCGTAGGTGGGCGAGCCGAGGAAGTCGCCGCCGCGCGTGCGGTGCCCGGTCGCGCCGCGGCGCGTCAGCCCGAAGTCGGCGACGTACACGTGCTCGCGTGACGTCTCCTTCTTCGTCACGAGCACGTTCGCCGGTTTGACGTCGAGGTGAACCAGACCACGGTTGTGCAGCGTGTCGAGGGCGTCCGCGACCTGGTCGAGCATCGTCAGGGCGCGCGCCGGCGCGATCGGGCCACCCGAGATCAGGCCGGCGAGGTCGCCGCCGTCGACCATCCGCATGGCGATGTAGAGCATGCCGTCGAGCTCGCCGAAGTCGTACAGCGGCACGACGTTGGCGTGGTCGATCGCGGAGGTGTTGCGCGCCTCGTCGACGAACCGTTCGCGGAACTCGGCGTCGGCCCCGAGGTGGTCACCGATGACCTTCAGGGCCACCTTGCGGCCGAGCCGCACGTCGGTGGCCTTGTAGGTCACGCTCATGCCGCCCTTGCCGAGCACCCCGTCGATGCGGTAGTTGCCCAGCCGGCGACCGGTGAGGTCCCCCGACACGTCGCCTGTCACGCCCGCAGCCTAACGCCCCTGGTTCGGCGCCTGACGGGGGTTCACCGATCAAGTGACCGCCCGCTACGAAACCTTGCGCACGTCGGCTGCCTGGCTACGACCATCGCGGCCGGACTGCACTTCGAACTCGACCCGGTCGCCTTCGTCCAGAGTGCGGAATCCTTCGGACTGGATGGCCGAATAGTGGACGAACACGTCCGGCCCCTCCGTGGATTCGATGAACCCGTAGCCCTTTTCCGAGTTGAACCATTTGACGGTGCCGACAGCCACGGCGCCCTCCCTCAGCACAAAGGATCCGCTGGCCCGAGCGGATGCCAGCGGCGGAGTGCCAATCACGCTACCGGAATTATTTCCCGCGGCAATGGGCAATTCGTCCGAAGATCACGAACCCGAAAGGCGTCGGTTCCGCGCGTGCACGAGCACCGTCCCGGGACCCGCGAAGTCGACCGCGAGCCCTTCGCCGGTGCGCAGTGACTGCGGGCCGCCCGGGTCGAGGGCCCGCAACCGGCACTGCACGGTGTCCGGGTAGGCCAGCAGGTAGTCGGGCCGGACGGTGACCAGCTCGCCCTTGCCGAGCTCGAACGCGTCGACCGGGCCGGGCGCGGCCAGCACGAGCGGCCCGGTTCCGCTGTAGTGCTCGAGGAAACCCGAGTCGGCTCCGAAAAGCTGCTGCAGCGGCACCCACCCGGTGTCGTGCCGGACCGACGAAGGTCGCACCAGCACGGCGTCGCGGTGCACCGACCAGCCCGTGCCGCCGCCGAGCTCGAGCGGGTAGACGTCGCCGGGGCGCAGCGGCGCGAAGTCGATCCAGCCGCCGTCCGACGGCGCGGTGTAGACCACCGTCGTGCTCTTGCCCGCGCGGACGCCGCCGCGGCCCGCCGGCGTCTCGGTGACGCCGAACCGGCTGGCGAGCAGGGTTTCCGGCGCGGCCCGCACGGCCTCGCCCGGGTCCAGCAGGACGCGGGCGACGCCGAAGGCCGGGGTGTGCCGGGTCTGGACGCGCATCAGCGTGACGGGACGTGGGAGACGATCCAGTTCACCAGCGCCGACGGGTTGCGCGTCTGCGTCATGATCTGGCCGGGACCGACGAAGTCGAACACGAGCCCTTCGCCGCTCTTCATGGACTGGATGATGCCCTGCGCGACCTTCCGGATCTGGTACTGCACGGTGTCGGCGTACGCGACGACGTGCCCGGTGTCGATGGTCACCATCTCGCCCTGCTGCAGCGTGATCGTCTCGACCGCGCCGTAGCAGGAGACGAGCAGCTGGCCCTGGCCGGTGGCGTGGGTCAGGAAGCCGCCCTCGCCGCCCATCAGGTTCTTCATCCCGCCCCACTTGGTCTCGGTCTGCACGCCGTGCGACGACGCGAGCCAGCAGCCGCGGGTGACGGCCCAGCCGGTGCGGCCGTCGAGGGTGATCACCTGGATGTCGCCGGGCAGGTTGGCGGCGACGTCGACCCAGCCGCCGTTCTGCGGCGCGGTGAAGGTGGAGATGAAGAAGGACTCGCCGGAGAGGAACGCGCGGCCGAGGCCCTTCATGATCCCGCCCTGCGCCTGCGACTGCACCTGCACGCCGTAGCTGGTGGCCATCATCGCCCCGGACTCGACCTGGCACGGCTCGCCGGGCGCCAGCATCAGCCGGGCGACGGCGAACGAAGGCTGTTGACGGATTCCGACCTGCATGCGTGCTCCCCTGTGGCGTGCGCTTGTCGGGGCAGAGTCTTGCACGAGCCCGAAACCCGGGGAGGATGGTCCGGTGATCTCCGTCGACGACTACCGCGACCGGGTTGCCGCGCTGCTCGGCACCGCCCCCGCGACCGCCCTGCCCCTCGCCGCCGCGGCCGGTCTCGTCCTGGCCGAGGACGTGACGGCGACCGTCTCCCTGCCGCCCTTCGACAACTCCGCGATGGACGGCTACGCGGTCCGCGCGGCGGACGTCGAGGCGCCGGTGACGCTGCCGGTCGCCGACGACATCCCGGCCGGCCGGGTCGACGTCCGGCCCCTGGAGCCGGGCACCGCGCACCGGATCATGACCGGCGCGCCGCTGCCGCCGGGCGCGGACGCCGTCGTGATGGTCGAGGACACCGACGGCGGCACCTCGCAGGTGGCCATTTCGGTGCCCGCCCGCGAAGGCGCGCACATCCGCCGGACCGGCGAGGACGTCGTCGAGGGCAGCATCGCCCTGCACGCGGGAACCGTGCTGGGCCACTCGCAGCTGGGCCTGGCGGCCGCGGTCGGGCTCGCCGAGGTGCGGGTGCACCGGCCGCTGCGGGTGCTGGTGGCCTCGACCGGCACCGAGCTGATCGACGCGCCGGCCCCGCTGCGCCACGGCCAGATCTACGAGTCCAACAGCGTGATGCTCGCCGCGGCGATCCGTGCCCTCGGCTGCGAGGTCGACGTCGTCCGCAGCGTCGTCGACGACGTCGAGGAGTTCCGCAGGGTCATCGAGCCGAAGCTGGCCGACGCGGACCTGCTGGTGACCTCCGGCGGCGTCAGCGCGGGCGCGTACGAAGTGGTGAAGGACGCCCTGACCGGCCAGGGCGTCGAGTTCGCGAAGATCGCGATGCAGCCGGGCGGGCCGCAGGGCTGCGGGCGCTGGCAGGGCGTGCCCGTGGTGACGCTGCCCGGCAACCCGGTCAGCGTGCTCGTGTCGTTCGAGGCGTTCCTGCGCCCGGCGATCCTGACGGCGCTGGGCCACACCGACGTCTCCCGGCGCCGGGTGCGCGCCCGGCTGACCGAGGCGATGCCCTCGCCCGCCGGGCGCCGCCAGTACCGCCGCGGGGTGTTCACCCCGTCCGAGCGCGAGGTCACCGGGATCGTCGGGCCGCGCGGCGGGCCGGGCTCGCACCTGCTCGGCGCGTTCACCCAGGCGAACTGCCTGATCGTGCTGCCCGAGGACGTCACATCGGCCGGGGAAGGGGAAGAGGTGGACGTCCTGCTGCTCTGACCGGGAAGTCCCGCAGTTTCCGGTAGGGCGCCAGCAGCGGCAACGCGAGGCTCGAAATCCCCGCGGCCGCCCAGAGCGTCTCGCGGATTCCGATGGCCTCGGCCAGCACACCGCCGAGGACCCCGGCCAGCGGGATCGAGCCGTAGTTGACGATCGACATGCTGGAGTTGACCCGGCTGAACAGCTCGGGCGGGCAGTACTGCTGCCGGAACGTCGTCACCAGCACGTTGCCGGCGACGACACCGGCGCACACGCCGAACAGCGCGAGCCCGAACGGCACCAGGCCCCAGCCGGGTCCGCTCAGCGGCCCGAGCAGCAGCATCGGCGCCGCGACGGTCTCGCACAGCAGCCACGCGCGCACGGCGCCGAGGCGCGCGGCGAGCCGTCCGGCCAGCGCCGCGCCGAGCACCCCGCCGGACGCCCCCAGCGCCAGGACCAGCCCGACGAGCCCGGGCGCGGCGCCGAGCGTGCGGGACAGGAACACGATCTGGATGGCGCTGTAGCCGGTGAGCGCGACGTTCGAAACGGCACCGAAGGTGATCAGCGACCGCAGGTACCGGTCGCCCGCGACGAACCGGAGTCCTTCGGCGATCTGGCTGCGCAGCGGCGAGCGCTCGGCGGGGACGACGGTTTCGCGCGCCCGGATCGCCCGCACGCACAGCACGGACACGCCGAAGCTGACCGCGTCGGCCAGGATGCCGCTGACCGGGCCGAACGCCTGGGCCAGCAACCCGGCCAGGCCGGGCCCGGCGACCTGGGTCGCCGATTCGCTGCCCTGCAGCTTCGCGTTGGCGTCGAGGAGTTCGCCGCCGCTGACGAGCGCCGGGAGGTACGCGCGGTAGGCGAGGGTGAAGAACACCTTGGCGATCCCGCCGAGCAGGGCGGCGGCCAGCAGGTACGGCATGGTCAGGTCGCCGAGGGCGGCGACGACCGGGATGCAGCCGAACACCGCCATGGACACCGCGTTGCAGAGGAGCATGACCGGGCGCTTCGGCAGCCGGTCGACCCAGGCACCCGCCGGCAGGCCGATCACCAGCCACGGCAGCCAGGCCACCGCCGTCAGCAGGGCGACTTCGAAGGTGCTCGCCTGCAGCGTGACCACCGCGACCAGCGGCAACGCCGTGGTCGCGACCATGCTGCCGAGCATGCTGGTGGTCTCGCCGGTCCAGAGCAGCCGGAAGTCCCTGTTCCCCCAGAGCCCCTTCACGGCTTGCCCAGCGACGCTCGCGCGGCGAAGAAGACGGGACGGCGCTCGACCCCGTCACCGGGCTCGGTGCGGTTCTCGAACTCGCGGATCAGCAGGAAGACGCGCTCGTTCAGCTCGTCGAGCTCCTCGCGCGACAGCCGCACCCACGTGTCGATGCTGAAGGGTGCGCCGCGCCACTCCTCGGGGTAGGTCTCGCGACCGGCGATCCACTCGCGGGCGACCGCCGTCTGGTGATCGAGCACGAGGACCTCGGCGGCTTCGGCGACCGGGTCTCCGGGGAAGTCCGCCGCCGCCCACCGCAGCGTTTTCGCACTGCGCTTCCACCAGCGTTCTCGCTGGTCGCGGGCCAGTTCCGGGGCTTCCTCGACCAGTTTCGCGGCGGCCAGCACCTTCATGTGGTGGCTGACGTTGCCGACCGCCTGGCCGGTCTTCGCGGCGAGCATCGACGCCGTCGCCGGGCCGTCGAGGTGGAGCAGCTCCAGGAGCCGGCGCCGCAGCTGGTGGGACATGGCGGCCAGCACCTTCGAATCCCGGATCTCCCGGACGTCGTCGCTCATGGTGCACAAGAGTAGTTGTACAAGAGCTATTGTGCAATGACTCTTGTTCGCTGCTCGCGTAAGCTTCCGCCATGGGTTTCGTCGCATGGGTGATCTTCGGCGCGATCGTCGGCTGGGCCGCGAACCTGGTCGTCGGCGGGCGGGCGCGGCAGCGGCAGGGCTGCCTGGTCAGCGTGCTCGTCGGGGTCGTCGGCGCGGCACTGGGCGGGCTGCTCTACCGGCTCGCGACCGGCCAGGCGAAGACGTTCGACTTCGACTTCCCCAGCTTCGGCGTGGCCATCCTCGGCGCCGTCGTGCTGCTGGCGATCCTGCGGCTGGTCAGCGGGCGCACCCGGCGGCCGAGTGATCGCCGGTGACTTTTCCGCTGAACGGTGATCAAGCGGCCACCGGCCGCTAGACTGCTCCCTCACGCGCATCTCCCGGTGGCCGGGTGCGTGCGCCGTCGGGGGGCGGATGCACCCGGCCCCGTTTCCCCGCTTCGATGACGACGTCGACCGCGCGCACGGGGTCGACGAGCGGCGGCACCGGCACCTCCTCGATCTCCTGACGCCACGCGCCCAGGAGCTCGCGAAGCCGGGCTTCGGCAAGATCGCGGCGGTGGGTCATCGGTCCTCACAGGTCAGGTGGGGGCAGCGCCCCGAACGGCGGCAACTACTCAGTGTCATCGGTGAAATCGACTTTGTGTTACGACCGGGCGATCATTCCCACCCGCCGCGGTGACCCCCTCGCGGAGGAGCCGGGTGGGGCGCACGGACACGCTCACCTGGGGCAGCGGTAGCGTGAAGGCGCCCGCCGGACCTCCGGCACCCACCATTCTTCCGACACGAAACCAGGGGACCCGACCATGAGCGGCACCCGGCCGGAGCCCGCCGGCAACCCAGTCGCGCACGCCCTCCAGCTCGCCCGCGAGACGCTGCCGCCGATGCACCCCGCGGGTCGCCCGTTCGTGGCGGGCGGCGTCGCCGCGACGCTGCTGGCCCGCCGGTTCTCCAAGCGCCTCGGCCTCGTCGGGGCGCTGGCGACGGTGGCGACGGCCGCGTTCTTCCGCGAGCCGAAGCGCGTCCCGCCGCCGCGGGACGGCGTCGCGCTCGCCTCGGCCGACGGTCTCGTGTCCCTGATCGAGGAGGCCGTGCCGCCCGCCGAGCTCGGCCTGCCCGCCGAGCCGCGGATGCGCGTTTCGGTGTTCCTCTCGGTGTTCGACGTGCACGTCCAGCGCGTGCCGGCGAACGGCGTGATCGAGCGCGTGGCCTACCGGCCCGGAAAGTTCCTGTCCGCGGACCTGGACAAGGCGAGCGACGACAACGAGCGCAACTCCGTGCTGATGCGCACCGAAGACGGCCACGAGCTCGTCGTCGTGCAGATCGCCGGGCTGGTCGCGCGCCGCATCCTGTGCGAGATCCGCGAGGGTGACAAGGTCGGCGCCGGCGCGACCTACGGCATCATCCGCTTCGGTTCGCGGGTCGACCTCTACCTGCCGCCGGGTTCGCGCGTGCTCGTGGCCAAGGGCCAGCGCACGGTCGGCGGCGAGACGGTGATCGCCGAACTCCCCGCCACGCCTTCGGAAGGCTGATCGATGGTCCGCGTGACCACCCCGGGCGTCCGGCTGCTCCCGAACGCCATCACCGTGCTGGCGCTGTGCGCGGGCCTCTCGGCCGTGCAGTTCGCGCTGACCAGGAACTACGGGATGGCGATCGCCTCGATCGGCATCGCGGCGGTGCTCGACAGCCTCGACGGCCGGATCGCGCGGCTCCTGGACGCGACGTCGAAGATGGGCGCCGAGCTGGACTCGCTGTCCGACGGCATCTCGTTCGGTGTCGCGCCGGCGCTGGTGATCTACGTGTGGCAGACCGGCGCGGACCGGATCGGCTGGGTGGCGTCGCTGATCTTCGCCGTCTGCATGATCCTGCGGCTGGCCCGGTTCAACACGCTGCTCGACGACACCGAACAGCCGCCGTACGCGAGCGAGTTCTTCGTCGGCGTCCCGGCGCCGGCGGGCGGCCTGCTGGCGATGCTGCCGCTGGTCGCCTACCTGCAGTGGGGCTCGGGGTGGTGGTCGTCGCAGTACGTCGTGTGGGCGTGGACGATCGCCATCGCGGCGCTGCTGATCAGCCGCATCCCGACGCTGTCGCTGAAGACGGTCAAGGCACCGGCGAAGGCGATCGCGCCGCTGCTGATCGGCGTCGCCCTGCTGGCCGCGGCGATCATCCAGTTCCCGCTGGTCGCGCTGATCGTGGCGATGATCCTGTACCTGGCGCACATCCCGTACTCGGTCTACCGGCACCGCTGGCTGGCGGCGCACCCGGAGGCCTGGACGGTCCCGCCGAGCGAGCGCCGAGCGATCCGCCGGGCCCGGTCCCCGCGCCGCCTCGGCCTGCGTCCCCCGCTGCGCCGCCGCGTCGCGGGCGCGGCGATGCGCGCGGTCCGCCTCCCCCGCGAGACGGTTCGCACCCCCCGCGTCACCTCGGAAAACGGCCAGCGCCGCCGCTCCTGGCGCCGCATCGGCCTCCGCCGCAAGTAAGTCCCCGCCAATCACACGTGATGCCCGCCCAATCACGCGAGATGCCCCTCCAGTCACGCGAGCCGTCCGTCCAGGTACGCGAGTCGTCCGTCCGGGTACGCGAGTCGTCCGTCCAGGTACGCGAGTTCGCCGTTCCGGTACGCGAGTCGTCCGTTCCGGTACGGGCATCACCCGTGATCCGAGGGGCATCACCCGTGATTGCCGGGGCGGCACGGGGGCGGGGCTCGCTAGGGTGAACGGCGTGAGCCACCCGCAGATCACGCTGACCGTCCGGCACACGCCGTCCGCGCTGGACACGCGCCGGGGCGTCGTCCGGCTGCATCCCGAAGTCCTCGACGCGCTCGGCCTGCGGGCCTGGGACGCCGTGCACCTCACCGGGGCCCGGGTCAGCGCCGCGCTCGCCGCGCCCGCCGACGAGACCGGCGTGCCCGGGATCCTGCTGACCGACGACGTCACGATGTCGAACCTGGGCGTCACCGAGGGCGCGGAGGTCGTGGTCGCGCCCGCGGCCGTCGCGGCGGCGAAGACGGTGACCGTCGCCGGGTCGCGGCTGGCCAGCGTCTCGGTCAGCCCGCACATGCTGCGGCTCGCGCTGATCGGCAAGGTGCTCACCGTCGGCGACGCCGTTTCGCTGCTGCCGCAGGACCTCGCGCCGTCGCCGGGGTCGGACCCGGCCGGCCTGCGCGGCCAGCTGTCCCGCGCGATCGGCGCCACCTGGACGAACGAGCTGCTCACCGTCACCGCCACCGAGCCCGCCGGCACCGTCGCGGTTGGACCGTCCACAGTGGTCACCTGGCGGGACGGCGCTCAGCCGGCGAAGGAGCCGGCCGCGCCCCGGACGGCGACCGCGCTGGTCCGCACCTCCGCCGTCACCGCGGCCGAGGAGTGGATCGACGCCGAAATCGTCGAGGACGAGGTCGTGGCGAGCGACGTCACCGAACCGGCCGTGCCGCTGGCCGACCTGATCGGCACCGAACCCGCCGCGCGCAAGCTCGGCGAGTGGTTCGACCTGGCCTTCCACCGGCCCGAGCTGCTGGCCCGGCTGGGCGCGCCCGCCCACCTCGGCGTCCTGCTGTCCGGCCCCGAGGGCGTCGGCAAGGCGACGCTCGTGCGGTCGGTCGCCCACGAAGCCGAGATCAAAGTCATCCCCCTGGCCGCGCCGAACCTCGCGGTGCTGGACCCGAACGTCGCCGTCGCGCGCCTGCGCGAGGCCGTCCGCGCGGCCGAAGGCCCCACGGTCCTGCTCCTCACCGACGTCGACGCCCTGCTGCCCGCGACGAGCCCGCCGCCGGTCGCCACGGTCGTGCTGGAGGAGCTGAGGACGGCCCTCAAGCGCGAGCGCTTCGCGGTCGTCGCGACGACGGCCCGTGCGGAGTCCGCCGACCCGCGGCTGCGCGCCGCGGATCTGCTGGACCGCGAGCTCGGCCTGGCTCTCCCGGACGCGAAAACCCGCCGTGAGCTGCTGAACGTCCTGCTCCGCGACGTCCCGCTCGACACCGGGATCGACTGCGGCGTCCTCGCCGAGCGGACGCCGGGCTTCGTCGCGGCGGACCTCATCGCGCTGCGCCGGGACGCCGCGCTGCGGGCAGCGCTGCGCCAGCGCGAAACCGACGAGCCGCGCATCTCGCAGCAGGACCTGCTGGACGCGCTGGCCACCGTCCGGCCGGTCTCGATGTCCACTTCGGACAACCTGGCCACCGGCGGGCTGACCCTGGACGACGTCGGGAACATGGTCGACGTCAAGCAGTCCCTCACCGAAGCCGTCCTCTGGCCGCTGCGGTACCCGGACTCGTTCGCGCGGCTCGGCGTCGAACCGCCGCGCGGGGTGCTGCTGTACGGGCCGCCCGGCGGCGGCAAGACGTTCCTGGTCCGGGCCCTGGCCGGCACCGGCGCGCTGAACGTCTTCGCGGTCAAGGGCGCCGAGCTGATGGACAAGTGGGTCGGCGAGTCCGAGCGGGCGGTGCGCGAGCTGTTCCGCCGCGCCGCGGAGGCCGCGCCCGCGCTGATCTTCCTGGACGAGATCGACGCGCTCGCCCCGCGCCGCGGCCAGTCGTCCGACTCGGGTGTCGCCGACCGCGTGGTCGCCGCCCTGCTCACCGAGCTCGACGGCGTCGAGCCGATGCGCGAGGTCGTCGTCCTGGGCGCGACGAACCGGCCGGAACTGGTCGACCCGGCGCTGCTGCGGCCGGGCCGGCTCGAGCGCCGCGTCTACGTGCCGCCGCCGGACGCCGAGGCCCGCGCGGCGATCCTCGCGGCCAGCTCGAAGAACACCCCGCTGGCCGAGGACGTCGACCTGGCCGCGGTGGCGTCCACTCTGGACGGTTACTCGGCCGCCGATTGCGCGGCCCTGATCCGCGAAGCGGCGTTGACGGCGATGCGCGAGTCCCTGGAGGCCCGCGAAGTCACCGCGGCCCACCTGGAGACGGCGAGGAAAACGGTCCGGCCGAGCCTCGACCCGGCCCAGCTGGCCGCACTGGAGGCGTACGCGAAGACCCAGTCCGGTGACTAGCGGGGCATGACACGTGATTGGGCGGGCATCAGCGTGATGCCCGCCCAATCACGCGAAAAGCCTGTCAGCTGCCCTTGTGGCCGCTCTGGTATTCCTTCGTCACGATCACTATCACGCCGGGGCTCGCGCTCTGGATGCCTTCGAAGCGGGGCTCGGCCTTGATGCCGAACTCCTGCGCGAGCTGCTTGGCCGCGGCCTCCTCGTCGGTGCCCGGGCGGAAGAACGCCGTCGTCGTCGGGATGATGCCCTGGGAGTAGTTGCTGACCTCGTTGACGTTCCAGCCGCCGCCGCGGAAGTCCTCCGCCGCGCGGTCGGCCAGGCCCTTGATCGTCGAGTTGTTGAACACCCGGACGGTCACCCACTTGTTGGACGCCTGCTGGTCACCACCCGGCTGGCCGGGCTGGCCGGGGGCGGTCGAGCCCGGGCCGCCGGGCGCGGGCGAGGTCGGCGACGGCGGCGTGGACGACGAAGAGCCGGCCGTGGTCGAGGTCGACGGCGGGGTCGCCGAAGAGGAGGCCGACGGCGGCGCCGAGGACGAGCCCGGCTGCGTCGGGGTTCCGCTCGGCCCGGCTTCGTTCGACCCGTTGCCCCCGCCCAGCGCGGTGATCCCGCCGATGACGGCGGCGATGATCGCCACGCCGACCAGCGCGACGCCCGCGGCCTTCATCGGCCGGGACATGCCCGAAAACACACTCATTTCAGTTCGATCCCCAGTCGCCGGGCGCCTCGCTTGCGCTGGCGGGCGGCACGCGTCTTGCGCAGCCGCTTCACCAGCATCGGGTCCGCTTCGATCGCCTCCGGCTTCTCCAGCAGCTTGTTGAGCAGCTGGTAGTAGCGCGTGGCGGACAGGTCGAAGCGTTCGCGGATGGCGTTCTCCTTCGCCCCGGCGTGCCGCCACCACTGACGCTCGAAGGCGAGGATCTCGACCTCGCGTTCGGTCAGGCCGGGCACGGGCTTCGGCGGCGACGGCTGCGGCTCAGCCATCGACTCCGCGGCGTCCATCCGAGTCCCTCTCAATCGGGCGTCCTGGCGATTCAGACCTAGCTCTTCCGCGGGCGCCATTCAACCACGGAAGCACGCACCGACGTGGGCATCGACGTCGGCGCGTCACGGTCTGATGCAGGTCTACCAGAGGGGTCCGACTAAACTGGCTCGCCGTGACCATCCACCCCATCGTGATCGCCGGCGAACCCGTGCTGCACCAGCCGACTCGGGAGATCACCGAGTTCGACGAGAAGCTGCGCACGCTCGTGGACGACATGTTCGAGACGATGTACGCCGCCGAGGGCGTCGGCCTCGCGGCCAACCAGATC
Source organism: Amycolatopsis sp. NPDC004625 (assembly GCF_040609695.1). Taxonomy (NCBI): domain Bacteria; kingdom Bacillati; phylum Actinomycetota; class Actinomycetes; order Pseudonocardiales; family Pseudonocardiaceae; genus Amycolatopsis; species Amycolatopsis sp. NPDC004625. The sequence goes on along the minus strand of NZ_JBEXKX010000050.1, from coordinate 49,473 downwards.
GGCCTCGACCTGCGGGTGTTCGTCTACGACTGCCCGGACGACGAGGGCGTGCGCCACAAGGGCGTCGTCGTCAACCCGAAGCTGGAGACGTCGGAGATCCCGGAGACCATGCCGGACCCGGACGACGACTGGGAGGGCTGCCTGTCGGCGCCCGGCGAGTCGTACCCGACGGGCCGCGCGAAGTGGGCGAAGGTGACCGGCGCCGACCTCGACGGCAACCCGATCGAGGTCGAGGGCACCGGCTACTTCGCGCGCTGCCTGCAGCACGAGACCGACCACCTGGACGGGTACATCTACCTGGACCGTCTGGTCGGCCGGCACGCGCGTGCGGCGAAGAAGATGCTGAAGCACAACAAATGGGGCGTCCCGGGCAACTCGTGGCTGCCGCCCCGCACCCCCGAGGACGACGGCGCCGTCATCTGACCGCCCACGGTCGTGAGTGGTAAGGCGGGTTCTAACCCGCCTTACCACTCACGACAAGCCGCGGCAGACCTCAGCAGCCGAGGAAGTGGCAGCGGACCACCTTCGGCGTCTCCAGCACCGAGCCCGCCTTGACGTCCTGCGCGAGCCGGACGTACTGGGCGTGCGTCCAGGCCAGCGGGGTCGCCGACGTGTTCGGCGTGCCGGCCGGGAAGCCGGTCTGCCCCGACGGCGGGTTTTCGTCCCACACCTGCTCCGGCATGGTCTCCCCCGAGCTGCTCACCCGGCCGAGGTCACGCAGCCGCCGCGCGGCCGACGACGGGTCGCCGAGCGTCAGCTCGTACTCGCCGCGCTCGCCGGCGAGCAGCGGCCACAGCCGGCCGAACGTCGTGCGGCTCTCCGCCGGGAACGTGTAGTCCCACGGCGAACCGTCGGCCTGCTCGCCGTAGCCGTCCTTCGTGTAGCGGTGCCAGAACTGCCCGGTCGGCGTGGTGAACGCGATGTCCTTGTCGGTGACGCGGACGCTGTTGCGGATCACCGGGTCGTCCGCGCGGTAGATGCCGAGCCGGACCAGGTCGAGGAAGCCCGCGTCGGTGACCGCGCGCTGGTCCATCGTCACGCTCGAGTTGCCGAGGTTGTACGTCGTCGCGTTGTTCGCGTTGGCGTCCTTGGTCAGCCGGACGAAGTACGGGTCCTTCGACAGCGGCCCGTTGGTGGTGATCGTCTGCTTCGGCAGGTCGGCCTTCATCTTGTCCGCCGCGGCGAGGTAGCGAGCCGCGTCCGCCGAAGCGCCGTTGTGCGACGCGAGGTCGGCCGCACAGACGAGCCCGGCGATCACCGAGGCGATCGTCGACGGGGACCAGCCGTCCTGCTCCTCCCAGCGTTCCTGCTGGGTGTACGGCGACGCCTGCCCGTTGGGACCGCGATAGCCGAGGATGAAGTCGGCGGCCTTGCGGACGCCGGGCCACAGGTCGGTCCGGCCGAGCTGCTGGGCCAGCACGATCGGGAACGCGGTCTCGTCGAGCTGGATCGACGTCCAGTACGGGACGCCGTCGACGCGGCTGTTCTGCGGCATGTGCCCGTCGGCCTGCTGCTGCGTGCCGAACATGAAGGACACGGCCCGGTTCGCCGCGGCCGTGTCGCCGCCGGCGGCCAGGCCGGTGGCGATCTGGTAGAGGTCACGCGGCCAGACGAGGTGGTAGGTGCCCGACGGCGACCATTCGGGGTCGTTGTTCCCGAACCGCCACGGCATGCTCGGCGACGCGATGAAGGCGCCCGGGTGGTGCTTGTCCTCGCTGGCGGCGAGCGTCAGCATCGACGCCTTGTAGAGGTCGCGCTCGGCGTCGGTCTTCAGGGACGACGGCGGCTTGCTGACCCCTCGCAGGTACTGCTCCCACCCGCGGTCGTACGCGCGCGTGATGTCGCGGACGCCGCGTCGCTGCGACGCCTGCGCGCTGCCGAGCGCGTCGGCGGCCTTCGCGCCCATGCCGAGGGCGAGGGTGACGTGCCGGTTCCGGACGCCGTCGGCGCTCGTCTGCCCGGTCAGCACGACGTTGCCCTTGGTCGCGGTGTCGTACTGGTTGAGCCGGAAGGTCTTGGAGAGCTGCGTGTTCCCGTCGGACGCACCCGCGTAGCCGACGCTCGTCTTCGTGAACGCGGGCTTCGCGGTGAGCGCGGCCGCGTTCGTGGCGTCCTGCGCGGTGACGGCGTCGCCCTGGCGGGCGGCCGAGTCGTCGGAGCCGTCGTTGGTCAGGTCCGGGTCGGCGACCGCGTAGAGCTGGTAGGGCCGCCCGGTCAGGGACTGGAAGTCGACGTCCACCAGCACGGTCGTGGCGGCCGGGTCGGTGACGTAGGTCTTGCGGAGGCGCCAGCGGTGCTGGTCGTCGGTGACGGTCTGTTCGTAGACCAGGCTGTCGTCGTCGGTGCGCCGGACCTGCTGCGACTTCGCCGAGTAGTCGGTGACGGCGAAGCTGCGGCCGTCGGTGACGACGAAGTTCATCGAGCGGACGCTGGGCGTCGACAGGTCCGGGTAGTAGACCTCGGACATCTGCCCGCCCTGGAGGGTGAACCAGACGTTGCTGGACCGGTCGTGGGCGGTCCCGAAGCCGGTCTTGTTAGCGGGCAGCCAGCTGGGATGGGCGCCCGGGGCGCCGGGCGCCTCGCCCTGGGCCACCGCGGTCGCCGGGATCAGGCCGGTGACCAGCAGCCCGGCGAGGGCGCCGAACATGAGTTTGCGCATATCAACCCCACAGAAGATCGCTTCTGCACCGTTACAGAAGCGACTTGGGAGTCTGCCGCCGATCCTTCACCGGCGCATGGTCCGATCCGGTGAACCACTGACCGTCACTGGTCCGGTGAACCGGTTCACGGACAGCGAACGCCCCCGACCGATTTACGGGCGCAGAATTGTAGTACCTGCAACGCTGTAATCGAGGTACGCATGGACGAGGCCATGGACGCCTACTCGCGGGTGGTCAGCACGGTCGCCGCGACCGTCGCCCCGCACGTCGCCGGGGTGCAGCTCGCGCGCGGCAGCGGCTCGGCGGTCGTCTTCGCCGACGACGGCCACCTGCTCACCAACGCCCACGTCGTCGCCGAGCACCGGCGCGGCGTCGCCACCTTCGCCGACGGGAGCGAGGTGCCCTTCGACGTCGTCGGCGCCGATCCGCTGTCCGACCTCGCCGTGCTGCGGGCGCGCGGTGAAACTCCGTCGTCCGCCACGCTCGGCGATGCCGACGGGCTCGTCGTCGGGCAGCTCGTCGTGGCCATCGGCAGCCCGCTCGGGTTCTCCGGCACCGTCACCGCCGGGGTCGTCAGCGCGCTCGGCCGGGCGCTGCCGGTGCGCCACGGCCGCGCCGGGCGGGTCATCGAGGACGTCATCCAGACCGACGCCGCCCTCAACCCGGGCAACTCCGGCGGGGCGCTCGCCGACTCCGCCGGCCGGGTCGTCGGCGTCAACACCGCGGTCGCCGGGGTCGGGCTCGGGCTCGCCGTGCCGATCAACGCGACCACGCGGCGGATCATCGACACGCTCGTCGTCGAAGGCCGGGTGCGGCGCGCGTACCTCGGCGTCGTCGGCGTGCCCGCGCCGCTGCCGGACGACGTCGCCGAGCGCACCGGGCAGCGCGCCGGGCTGCGGGTGCACGAAGTCGTGTCCGGCGGTCCCGCGGACCGGGCCGGGCTGCGGGCCGGCGATCTCGTGCTGACCGTCGGGCGCACCCGCGTCTCGGACGCCCAAGGCATCCAGCGGCAGCTGTTCGCGGAGGTGATCGGCACCGCACTGCCGATCACCGTGCTGCGCAACGGGGCCATGGTCGACGTCTACGCCACTCCGGCCGAGTTGGTCGGGTGACTTGAGTATCGCGCTCCGGCGTGGCATGGTCGGTGGCACAACACCAACGCGGGAGCTCGCGCCATGGCGGGCTGAGAGGGTGACTTGCGTTTCGCAGGCGTCACCGACCGCATGAACCTGACCGGGTAATGCCGGCGTAGGGAGTGAAAGTCGTTGACGGCTTTGGAAAGCAATGCTGCGCTGAACGTCACGACCGGGCCGATCACGGGCTCGCACAAGGCGTACAACCAGACGGAATCCGGGCTCCGCGTCCCCGCCCGGCGGATCGACCTCTCGAACGGTGAACACTTCGACGTCTACGACACTTCGGGCCCGTACACGGATCCCGACGTGGCCATCGACGTCCACAGTGGACTGCACCGGCTGCGGGCCGGCTGGGCCGACGGGCGGGAGCACAACACGCAGCTCGGCTGGGCCAAACAGGGCGTCATCACCCGCGAAATGGAGTACATCGCGGCGCGCGAACGGGTTTCGCCGGAGTTCGTGCGCGACGAGGTGGCCCGCGGGCGCGCGGTGATCCCGGTCAACCGCCGCCACCCCGAGTCCGAGCCGATGATCATCGGCAAGAACTTCCTGGTGAAGATCAACGCCAACATGGGCAACTCGGCCGTCTGGTCGTCGGTCGAGGAAGAGGTCGACAAGATGGTGTGGGCGACCCGCTGGGGCGCCGACACGATCATGGACCTCTCCACCGGCAAGCGGATCCACGAGACGCGCGAGTGGATCATCCGCAACTCGCCGGTGCCGGTCGGCACCGTGCCGATCTACCAGGCGCTGGAAAAGGTCGACGGCGAACCGGAAAAGCTGTCGTGGGAGATCTACCGCGACACGATCGTCGAGCAGTGCGAACAGGGTGTCGACTACGTCACCGTGCACGCCGGCGTGCTGCTGCGGTACATCCCGCTGACCGCGCGCCGGGTCACCGGGATCGTCAGCCGCGGCGGGTCGATCATGGCCGCCTGGTGCCTGGCGCACCACCAGGAGTCCTTTCTGTACACGCATTTCGAGGAGCTCTGCGAGATCCTCCGGCAGTACGACGTCACGTTCTCCCTCGGCGACGGCCTGCGTCCGGGGTCCATTGCGGACGCCAACGACCGTGCCCAGTTCGCCGAGCTGGAGACTCTGGGCGAGCTGACGCACATCGCGCGCTCGCACGACGTCCAGGTGATGATCGAGGGCCCCGGCCACGTGCCGATGCACAAGATCAAGGAGAACGTGGAGCTGGAGGAAAAGCTCTGCGGCGAAGCGCCGTTCTACACCCTCGGTCCACTCGCGACGGACATCGCGCCGGCGTACGACCACATCACGTCGGCCATCGGCGCGGCCCAGATCGGCTGGTACGGCACGGCGATGCTGTGTTACGTCACGCCGAAGGAGCACCTCGGCCTGCCCAACCGCGACGACGTCAAGACCGGCGTGATCACGTACAAGATCGCCGCGCACGCGGCGGACCTGGCCAAGGGGCACCAGTACGCGCAGGAGTGGGACGACGAGCTGTCGAAGGCGCGGTTCGAGTTCCGCTGGAACGACCAGTTCAACCTGTCGCTGGACCCGGACACCGCGCGCTCGTTCCACGACGAGACGCTGCCCGCCGAGCCGGCCAAGACCGCGCACTTCTGCTCGATGTGCGGGCCGAAGTTCTGCTCGATGCGGATCACGCAGGACGTCCGCAAGTACGCGGAGGAGCACGGTCTGTCCACTGTGGAGGCGATCGAGGCCGGCATGGCGTCGAAGTCGGCGGAGTTCACCGAGTCCGGCGGCCAGGTCTACCTGCCGTTGGTCCAGCCGTGACACCGCCCACCGCCCTCACCATCGCCGGATCGGACTCCGGCGGTGGTGCGGGCATCCAGGCGGACCTGCGGACGTTCTTCGCCCACGGCGTCCACGGGCTGGTCGCGTTGACGGCGGTCACCGTGCAGAACTCGCTGGGCGTGCAGGGTTTCACGGAGATCCCGGCCGACGTCGTCACCGCGCAGATCAAGGCGGTGGCGTCGGACATGGGCGTGAACGCGGCGAAGACGGGCATGCTGGCCACGGCGGAGATCATCCGATCGGTGGCGAAGACCCTGGACGAGGTCGGGCCGTTCCCGTTCGTGGTCGACCCGGTGGCGGCGTCGATGACCGGGCACGCGCTCCTTCGCGAGGACGCGCTGGAAGCGATCCGCACGGAGCTGTTCCCGCGGGCGACGCTGATCACGCCGAACCTGGACGAGGTCCGGCTGCTGACGGGCGTTTCCGTGGTGGACGCGGGATCACAGCGAGTCGCGGCCGAGGCTCTGCTGGAGTTCGGTTCGCGGTGGGTCCTGGTGAAGGGCGGCCACATGCAGGGCACGGTCGACTGCGTGGACCTGTTGTCGGACGGCCGCGAGTACATCGAGCTCAGCGGACCCCGGTACATCACGGAGAACACCCACGGCGGCGGGGACACGCTGGCCTCGGCGATCACGGCATCGCTGGCCAAGGGCGCTTCGGTGCCGGACGCCGTGACGGCGGGGAAGAAGTTCATCGAACGCTGCGTGGCGGAGGCCTACTCGCTGGGCGCGGGAGTGGGCCCGGTCTCGCCCTTCTGGGTGCTCGGCTCGTCGTGAGTGGTAAGGCGAGTTAGAACTCGCCTTACCACTCACGAGACGTCAGCGGGTCGTGAAGTGCGGGGCGTCGACCGCCCAGTACCAGTTGTTGCCCGCCGCGTACAGGCGCCAGGTGAACCGGGCCGAGGTCGCGCCGGCCGGGATCGCCACCGACGCCGACGTCGGCTGGGCCAGCACGTCACCGCCCTTGTTCGCCGTCGAGCTCTCCGGGCCGTAGGACAGCACCGGGCGCTCGGCGCCACCGTCGAACGAGACCGTCAGCGCGCCGCGCTGGGTGCCGTCCTGGCGGTAGTGCGAGACGAACCCGATGTCCACAGCGGACTTCCCGGACACCGCGAGCGCGGGCGAAATCAGCGAGGAGTCGAACGTCCCCCGCGAAGACGGCGAGCCCTTGTCGTCCCACTCGTCGGGGTCGGCCACCGCGAACACACCGCGCGAGCGCACGTTCGCCTCCCGCTCCTGGCCCGGCGCCGTGCGCGTCCAGAAGTCGTCCGTGGTGAACGCCCAGCCCTGCCACTCGGTGACCCCCGCCGGCATGCCCGCGGCGTTCCGGACGGTCCAGCCCGCGGGCGCGTCGTGCGTCCAGCCCAGCACCGAGGCCGGAACGCCGGTTTCGTCCACCCGGGACTTCACCGTCGCCGAATCGAACGCATCGGCCGGAACCGCACCCAGCGCATAACCGTCCGAAGAGGACGACAGCCCCAGGTGACGCCACACCGTCGGCGCGATGTCGACGATCTTCGGTTCCACCGCGGGCGTTCCCGCCGGAACCGCACCACCCGCGGCGATCACGAACGTCATCCGCTCTTCGGGGCTGTCGCCGCCGTGACCGCCCGGGCCGGTGTGCCCGTGGTCGGTCGTCAGCACGATCAGCCAGTCTTCCGCCGCGTACGAGGCACGCGCGTCGATCGCCGAGAGCAGGCGGCCGATCAGCGCGTCGTCGGTGCGGAGTGTCGCCGCGTACTCCGGGGATTCGGCGCCGTGCGCGTGCCCGGCCTCGTCGGTCTGTCCGAAGTAGACGAACGACGCATCGGCCTTGTCCTGCTTCAGGTGTTTCTCCGCGTCCGCGGCGAGCTGCGGGTCGGTGTTCTCGTAGCCGGCGGTGTCACCGTCGGGGACGTACGTGCGGTCCTGCCCGGTGCGCAGGATCCTGTCCCCGATCGGCTTCCAGTCCACCGCGGCGTAGGTGTCCAGCGAGGGTTCTGGCCGGACAAGCACCTGGTGAAGGAGAACTCAGCCGGGCCCGCTGACGTCGGCGCCATACCGCTGCCGTACAGCGAACTCCGCGACGAATACCCGCGCTGCGCCAGCGCGTGCACGTTCGGCGTATCGGCCGCCATGAGCTTGTCGAACCGCGTGCCGTCGAGCCCGATCGCCAGCACCTTGGGCGTTTTGGCGGCGCTCGGATGAGTTATCCGGAGGTTAGGGAGCCTGAACGGCCACGAGGTGAACGCCGGGCCAAACCCGGCAAGCCATCAGCGGACCGGCTGCAGCTCCCGGCCGTCGTACTCCTCGCGCGCCGAGCGGATGCGGCCGAAGTTCGCCTGCGACCAGTTGCTCAACGCGATCAGGTGCGCCCCCACCTCCGCGCCCATCTCCGTCAGCGCGTACTCCACCGTCGGCGGTGTCGTCGGGTAGACCGTGCGCGTCACGAAGCCGTCGCGCTCCAGCTGGCGCAGGTTCTGCGTCAGCATCTTCTGGCTGATTCCGTCCACCGCCCGGCGCAACTCGCCGAAGCGGTGCGGGCCGCGGGCCAGTGCGCCCAGGACCAACGCCGTCCACTTGTTGGCCAGCAGGTCCAGCACATCCCGGCACGGGCAGCTGCGGAGGTACACGTCCCAGGGTCCGCCCTGGTCACAGGTGGTATCCATCAGGTACCTACAATACAGACAAGTGCCTTCTGGCGAAAAGTGACCGGCACCCCGAGGATGGAGGCGACCCCGAACGACAAGGAGAAGACCGATGCGCATCGTGACCCAGGAGACCCTCGGCGGGCCGGAGGTGCTCCGCATCACCGAGGCACCGCGCCCCGAACCCGGGCCGACGGAGGTCCTGGTGCGGGTGCGGGCCGCCGGGATCAACCCGGTCGACTGGAAGGTGCGGCAGGGCGGTGGGTTCCTCGGTGAGCCGCCGTTCACCGTCGGCTGGGACGTCGCCGGTGTCGTCGAACAGGCCGGCTTCGGCGCGACCGGCCTCGAGGAAGGCGACGAAGTGCTCGGCATGCCGTGGTTCCCGCGGCCGGCCAACGCCTACGCCGAGTACGTCACCGCGCCCTCGCGCCACTTCGTGCGCAAGCCCGCCGGGCTGTCGTTCGCCGAGGCCGCCGCGCTCCCGCTCGCCGGGCTCACCGCCTGGCAGGGCCTGGTCGACGTGGCCGGTGTCCACAAGGGACAGCGCGTGTTCGTCGACGCCGCCGCGGGCGGGGTCGGGCACCTCGCCGTGCAGATCGCCAAGGCGCGCGGTGCGCACGTCATCGGCACGGCCAGCGCGAAGAAGCACGACTTCCTGCGTGAGCTCGGCGTCGACGAGCCGATCGACTACCACGACGCCGGAGCCACGACGTCCGATGTGGACGTCTACTTCGGACTCGTCGGCGAGGAGAGCGACCTGCGCTGGCTGCCCGCCGTCAAGGAGGGCGGCCTGCTGATCGGCGTGCCCAGCGGCGTCGCGGACCGGGTGGCGCAGAAGGCCGCCGAAAGGAACGTCCGGACCAGGCGGATTCTCGTCGAACCGGACCGCGGCGGCCTGACCGGCCTCGTCGAGCTGATCGAGGCCGGCCGGCTCAAGGTCCGCGTCGAACGGACCTTCCCGCTGGAGGACGTCGCCGAGGCGCACGAGCTGGGTGAATCGGGCCGGGTCTCCGGCAAGCTCGTGCTGACCGTCTAACCCCGCGCGAGCACCTGGGGCAGCACCGTCGTCAACCCGGTCCAGTCCGACGTGACCACCGACGCGTGCTGCTTCGCCAGGTCGGCGACGCGCTGGTTGGCCTGGTCGACCGTGGGGTTGTGGGCGTCGATGGCCGGAGCGACGTTCTGGCCGTCGGTCATCACGACGTAGTAGTGGTTGGCGTCGTACCACCACGGCCCGGTCTGGGTCACCCACGCGTTCGCGTCGCCGTCGAACACCACGAACCACGGCTTGAGGTCGGCGGTGTACTTGTCCCGCGGGTCACCGCCGGCCGCGCCGTGCACGGTCGGGAAGATGTTCGCGTCGCCGAGCTTGCCCGCGTTCTTCAGGCCGACCAGGTACCGCGCGTATTCGACGTCGGTGTGCAGCGTGTCGGTCGGGTTCCCCTCCTCGACCGTGCCCGGGATGATCTCGGTGATCACCCGCCCCCGCAGCGCGTCCACGGACGGCCAGTTGTCCGCCGTGGCCGCGTCGTCGAGCGTGGCGTAGCTCCCGAGCAGCTCGGCCGGGCGGAACGCGACGCTGCCGAGGTGCGCGCGGAACGTGGCGTCCAGCTCGTCCGGGCCCAGGCCGGTGTTGTCCGAGAAGCCGGTCTTCATCTCGATCTTGAGCGTGATCGGCGTGTGCCCGGGGTGGGCGGCCAGCCAGATCCGGATGTCGTCGAGGCAGTACTCGAGGTTCTTGTTCTTGCCGCCGCTGTACAGCTGCGCCGCCGAGGTCGCCGCGACGCAGTTGTTGTTGTTCCCCAACGGGTTCGAGTGGCTGACCTTCCACTCGTGGGTGAAGAAGTCCGGCCAGACGTCGAGCTCGATCAGCGACGAACCGGCGTCGAGCGCCTGGGCGAGGTAGCCGTAGGCCGCCGGGTCGTAGGTGTTGTGCACGCCGACCGTGGTGACGTGGGAAAGCTTGGGACTGTCGGCGTTGGCGGCGGTCGCTCCGGAGAGCGTGAGCGCGGCCGCGAGGAGTGCCACCGAGAAGAGCTTCATCCAGGCTCCTTCGAACGTGAGTAACGTTCACAATGTCTCACCGTGGTTGACTGTTGATGAAGCAAAAGAGGCTGATTGGCCTAGACCAGAAGTCGGGAAACCACCATGACGACGAGCCTTCCGACCGCGTTGACCATCGCCGGCTCGGACTCCGGCGGCGCCGCGGGACTCCAGGCGGACCTGCGCACGTTCCTGACCTGCGGCGTGCACGGCCTGGTCGCGGTCACGGCCGTCACCGTGCAGAACACCCTGGGCGTGCACGACCGCGCCGACCTGCCGCCGCACATCGTGGCCGGGCAGATCGAGGCCGTGGCGGCGGACATGGGCGTCGGCGCGGCCAAGACCGGCATGCTGGCTTCGGCCGAGATCATCCACGCCGTCGCGGCCGCGTGCGACCAGGCGGGGATCGGCCGGGACGAGGAGATCCCGTTCGTCGTCGACCCGGTGGCGGCGTCGATGCACGGCCACCCGCTGTTCGACGAAGCCGGCCTGCACGCCCTGCGCGACGAGCTGCTGCCGCGCGCCACGGTGCTCACCCCGAACCTGGACGAGGTCCGGCTGCTGACCGGGATGACCGTGACCGACCGCGAGGGCATGCACACCGCGGCCGTCGTGCTGCACCGGATGGGCCCGCGGTACGTCCTGGTCAAGAGCGGCCACCTGCAGGCCGACCCGGAGTGCGTGGACCTGCTGTTCGACGGCTCGACGTTCGTGGAGCTCCCGGGCAAGCGCTACTCGACGCCGCACACGCACGGCGCGGGCGACACGATGGCCTCGGCGCTGACCGCGGGCCTGGCCAAGGGCATGTCCGTGGTCGAGGCGGCCCGCTACGGCAAGTGGTTCGTCTCGCACGCGGTCGAGCACGCGTACCCGATGGGCGCGAAGGTCGGCCCGGTCTCGGCCTTCTGGCGGCTGGCTCCCGAGGAGCGCTGAGCACTCGGCCCGTTACCATCCCTGCGTTTACTGATCCTTGACCAACGCAGGGGGCGGCCTTGACCGGACGCGAGCGCGTGGCGAAGGTCCTCGAAGACCGCCGCTTCCAGAACTTCATCATCGCCGTCATCGTCTTCAACGCCGTCACCCTCGGCATGGAGACGTCGACGTCCCTGATGGACGGCTACGGCGGCCTGCTGCACGCCCTGGACCACGTCGCGCTGGGCATCTTCGTCGCCGAGCTGCTGGCGAAGTTCTACGCCTACCGCGGCGCCTTCTTCCGCGACCACTGGAACATCTTCGACCTGCTGGTGGTCGGCATCGCGGTGATCCCGGCGACCGGGCCGTTCGCCGTGCTGCGATCGCTGCGGGTGCTGCGTGTCCTGCGGCTGATCTCGGTCGTGCCGTCGATGCGGAAGGTCGTCTCGGGGCTGCTCGCCGCGATTCCCGGCATGGCGTCGATCGCCGCGCTGCTCGGGCTGATCATCTTCGTGGCCGGGGTGATGGCGACGAAGCTCTTCGGCACCATCGACCCCGGCGACTTCGGCGACCTCGGCACGTCGCTGTTCACGCTGTTCCAGGTGATGACCGGCGAGGCGTGGCCGGACATCGCGAAGACGATCATGGAGCAGGCGCCGATGGCCTGGATCTTCTTCGTCGTCTACATCCTGGTGTCCAGCTTCGCGGTGCTGAACCTCTTCATCGCCGTCGTGGTCAGCGGCATGGAGGACGAGCTGCGCCAGGACATCCGCGAGGAAGAGGCGAAGCAGGCCGAAGCGCAGGCCGCCGCCAACCAGGAGATCCTCGACGAGCTCCGCGCCCTGCGCGCGGAGCTGGCCGAACTGCGGCAGCGGGCGGCTTAGTCGTCCGCGATCAGGGCTTCGAGGGCCGGGATCGCCGCCGTCAGGGCTTCGCGGTGCTCGGGCGAGAGCCGGTCGAGCCGGCGGTTCAGCTCCTGGACGCGCGTCGACCGGACGCCGGAGACGAGCCGCTCGCCCTCTTCGGTCGCCTTCGCCAGCCACGCCCGGCGGTCGACCGGGTCGGACTCCCGGCTGACGTACCCGGCTTCGACCAGGGACGCGATGATCCGCGACATCGTCGCCGCGGCCACGCCCTCCTTGGCGGCGAGGTCACCGAGCCGGAGCTGGCCCGCGTGCACCAGCGTCGCCAGCGCCGAGATGGCGCCGTGGCCCGGCCCCGGCACACCGGCCTGCCGCAGCGACCGGGAAAGCCTGCCGACGGCGAGGTACAACCTGCCCGAGGTGTCCTGAACCGATGTCGTCACGGCTGGCTCCTTCTGCCCTGTGCGCCGGAAATGCCGTCCACCTTACGGGCTCCCGGTGCACACTCGGCGTTAAGGCGCGGTGTTCACCGAGGCGGACTCGAAGCTTGCGCCCAGAAGCGCTGCGGCACGCGCCCGGCTTCGCGGGCCAGCCGCCCGGCGACGACGCCCGCCCGCATCGCCGCGGCCATCCGCTCGGGGTCGGCGGCCCGGGTGACCGCCGTGGACAGCAGGACCGCGGCGCAGCCGAGCTCCATCGCCAGCGTCGCGTCCGACGCCGTGCCGATTCCGGCGTCCAGGATGACCGGGACACCCGCCCGCGCGACGATCAGCTCGATGTTGTGCGGATTCCGGATGCCGAGGCCGGTGCCGATCGGCGCGCCCAGTGGCATCACCGCGGCGCAGCCGGCCTCCTCCAGGCGCAGCGCGAGCACCGGGTCGTCGTTCGTGTAGGCGAACACGGTGAACCCGTCGGCGGCCAGCCGCTCGGCGGCGTCGAGGGTTTCGAACGGGTCCGGCAGCAGCGTCCGGTCGTCCGCGTGCACCTCGAGCTTGACCAGATCGGTTTCCAGGGCCTCGCGGGCGAGCTGCGCGGTGAGCACCGCTTCGGCGGCCGTCCGGCAGCCCGCGGTGTTCGGCAGCAACTCGATGCCGAGCCGCTTGAGGAGTTCGAGGACGCCGGAGCCGCCCTCGGCGTCGGCGCGGCGCATGGCGACGGTGGTCAGCTCGGTGCCGGACGCCACCAGCGCGCGTTCCAGCACGGCGAGGTTGGCCGCGCCGCCGGTGCCGATGATCAGCCGGGACGTCAGCTTGGTGGTGCCGATGACCAGCGGTTCTGCGTCCACGTCAGCCTCCCTGGACCGCGGTGAGCACGTCGAAGACCGCGCCCTTGGGCACAGCCGTGGTGGCCCAGTCGGCGCGCCGGACGACGACGCCGTCGACCGCGACGGCGATCCCGGGCCGCTGCCCGCCGGTGGCGTCGAGGACGTCGGCGACGGTGGCGCCGTCCGGGAACGCCGTCCACTCGCCGTTGAGCTTGATCTCCATCACACGTGCTCCTTCTGGTGCAGGCGGGCGGGGGACGCGGCCGCGGTGCCGTCCGGCGGCTCGTCCCCCTCGAGCCAGGCGACCACGGCGTCCGCGGTCACCGGGGCCATCAGCAGGCCGTTGCGGTGGTGCCCGGTCGCGGCAAAAACCCGGCCGTCCAGGGCGCCGAGGTACGGCAGCGCGTCCCGGCTACCGGCCCGCAGGCCGGCGGCGGTCTCGGTGAGCTCGTACTCGGTGATCGCGGGGAAGACGCGTTCGGCACCTTCGAGCAGCTCGCGCACGCCGCGGGCGGTGACGGCCTGGTCGAAGCCGGCTTCGTACTGGGTGGCGCCGAGGACGAGCTCCTGGTCACCGCGCGGCACGAGGTAGATCGGGCGGCCTTCGACGACGGCCCGGACGGTGTGCGCGGGCGGCGGCAGGCAGCCACGTCTGGGCCGGAGCCGGAGGATTTCGCCCTTGAGCGGCCGGACGGCGCCGGCGAGCAGCGGGTGCAGCCGCCCGGTCCAGGCACCCGCGGCGAGCACGACGGCTTCGGCGTCCGGGAGTTCTTCGACGCGCTCCCGCCGGAAGTCGACTCGGTGGCTGACGCAGGCCGCGTACAGCGCGTCGAGCAGTTTCCGGTTGTCCACGGCCAGGTCGCCGGGGACGTGGAGTCCACTTCGGACGGACCCGAGGCCGGGTTCGAGCCGCTTGGCTTCGCGGCCGGTGAGGCGCTCGGCGGTGCGACCGAGGGCGTGCAGGTGGCCGGCGAGGATGTCGAGGTGGCCGGCGTCGGCGCTGTCGAAGGCGACGACGAGCGTGCCGTGCCCGGCCAGACCGGGGTCCAGGCCCGCCCTTTGCAGGTCACGTGCGAAATCCGGCCAGCGCTTGAGCGATTCTTCGCCGAGGCGGAGGACGTCCTCCTCGCCCGGCCACGCCTCCGTGACGGGCGCGAGCATGCCGCCGGCCAGCCAGGACGCGCCGCCGCGGACGGGCTCGGGGTCGTAAAGGGTGACCCGGTGGTTGTTCGCGGCCGCACGCCACGCCGCGGACAGGCCGATCACGCCGCCGCCCACCACTGCCAGGTTCGTCATGGAATCACGCTCCCTGCGCCGGCATGACCCGGATCAGGTTCCACGGTCGGAGCGGCAGCTCCCTCTCAGCCCGTGCCTCGGGCTCCCGTGCGGACACCCTCACCCTAACGCGCGATGTACGGTCGCCGCTATGCCCGCCCTCTCCGGTGACAAGATCCGCGCCCGCCTCAACTCGGCGCGCCTGTACCTCTGCACGGACGCCCGCACTTCGCGCGGGGACCTGGCGGCCTTCGCCGACGCGGCCCTCGCCGGGGGAGTCGACATCGTCCAGCTGCGCGACAAGACCGGCGCCCTGGAGGCGGCCGGCGAGATCGCGGCGCTGGAGGTGCTGGCGGAGGCGTGCGCCCGCCACGGCGCCCTGCTGTCGGTGAACGACCGGGCCGACGTGGCCCTCGCGGTCGGTGCCGACGTGCTGCACCTGGGCCAGGACGACATCCCGGTCCCCCTGGCCCGCCGCATCCTGGGCGACGACGTGGTGATCGGCCGTTCGACGCACTCGCTCGACCAGGCCCTCGCCGCGGCCGCGGAACCCGGCGTCGACTACTTCTGCACGGGCCCGTGCTGGCCGACCCCGACCAAGCCGGGCCGCCCGGCACCCGGCCTGGACCTGGTGCGCGCAACGGCGGCCTGGGCCCCGGACCGGCCGTGGTTCGCCATCGGCGGCATCGACGAGCCACGGCTCGGCGAGGTCCTCGACGCGGGCGCGTCCCGGATCGTGGTGGTCCGGGCGATCACCGAGGCCGAAGACCCCGAGGCCGCGGCCCGCGAACTGCGAGCCGCGCTGGCCTGAGTCACGGGGTCGGCGTCGCCGCGGCGCCCTTGCTGGTCGGCGGGGTTGCCGTGGTGGCCGGGGCCGAGGTCGACGGCTGTTCGGTCGTCGTGCTCGGGGTGGTCGACGGCGTCTGGGACGACGTCGTCGGCGGGGTCGAAGGTGCCGTCGGCGTAGTCTCCGTCGGGGACACCTGGGTGTCGTTCGTCGAGGTCGGCGGGGTGGTCGACGGGGTCCTGTCCTCGTGGCCGGGGCTGCCGCCGAAGATCTTGCCGACGCTCGCACCCGTGCCGCCCGCCACCTTGCCGCCCGTGGCCGCGTCCACCCCCACCATCGACAGGATCGCCACCGCGAACGCCGCCAGGCTGGTGCCGATGATCAACGGCCAGCGCAGCTTCCGCAGCCGCGCGGACAGCCCGGGCGCCGTCGAGGGCCGCTCAAGCTGGACCGTCGGCTGCTCGGTGATGTCCACGGCGGGCCCGCGCCGCCGGATCCCCGACGTCGCCAGCTGACGCGCCCGAAGCGCCGCCGCGCGGGTGCGCTCCAGCGAGCGCAGGTACAGCTCACTGCCCACCGTCGACACCACGCTCGCCACGCCGGCGCCGATCACCGTGCCCGCGACGCCCAGTGTCGAGCCCAGCAGGGCCGCGGTCACCGCCGCCAAAGCCGCCGCCAGCACCTGCGCGATCCGCAGGCCCGGCTTCTGTTCCTTCTCCTCCGGAGCCGCTACTTTCTCCTCGCTCATGATCCCGATCTAGGTAGTCCGTGTTCTCCCCTGTCCAACGATTGAGGCGCGCGAGTGACTCCCCTCGTTGCCACGACGTGAGGAGGACCACTCCATCTGTCCACAGTAGACACTCCGCTTCGAACACTTTCTTGACATACTCGGCACATGGAACTGGTGACGATCTCTGACATCGAGGCCGCCGCGAAGCGCGTCGAAGGTGTCGCCGTGCGCACGCCCCTGCTGCTCCAGACCTGGGATCCCCGCGGAACCCTGTGGCTCAAACCCGAAAACCTGCAACCCGTCGGGGCGTTCAAGGTGCGCGGCGCGTTCAACGCCATCGCCGGCCTGGACGACGCGGCCCGCGCCCGCGGCGTCATCGCGTACTCGAGTGGCAACCACGCGCAGGCAGTCGCGTACGCCGCGCAGCGGTACGGCGTGCCCGCGGTGATCGTCGTGCCGGACGTCGCACCGCGGATCAAGGTCGAGGCCACCCGCGGCTACGGCGCCGAGGTGATCGAGGTGCCGATCGGCGAACACGAGGGCAAAGCGCGCGAACTGGCCGTCGAACGCGGGCTGACCCTCGTCCCGCCCTTCGACCACGCGGCCATCATCGCCGGGCAGGGCACGGCGGGCCTGGAGATCGCCGAGGACCTGCCGGACGTCGACGTCGTGCTGGTGCCGATCAGCGGCGGCGGGCTGGCGGCCGGCGTCGGCACCGCGATCCGGGCGCGCTGCCCGCGGGCGCGCGTGATCGGCGTCGAGCCCGCGCTGGCCGCGGACGTCGCCGACAGCCTCCGGCGGGGCGAGCTGGTCCGGTGGCCGCAGGCCGACCGCGCCCGCACGATCGCCGACGGCCTTCGCTCCCAGCCGTCCGAGCTGACCTTCGCCCACCTGCGGGAAGTCGTGGACCAGATGGTCACGGTCTCCGAGGACGAAATCCGCGACGCCGTCCGCGTCCTCGCCCGCAAGGCCCGGCTGGTCGCCGAGCCCAGCGGCGCGGTGACGATGGCGGCGTACCTGTCCCACGCCGACGAGCTGCCGGCGGGCAAGACGGTCGTGCTCGTCTCGGGCGGCAACGCCGACCCGGCGCTGTTCGCCGAGATCCTCGCGGGCTAGGAGCCGGCGACCGGGGTCCCGCCGCCGCGGATGTGCGTCGGCGGGCCCTCGACGCCGCAGTGGTAGCACTCGCCCAGGTGGGGGCACTCGTCGTCGGGCTTGGCGTCCGACGTCGTCGACGGGGGCGCCAGGACGCCGTTGTGGATGCCCAGCGCGATCAGGCCGCCCGCGATGGCCAGGGCCGCGCAGATGACCAGCGCCGTCCGCCAGCCCGCCGTCAGCGCGACCGGGTCCGCGTACGCCTCGCCGGTCAGCCCGGCCGCCGCCGGCAGCACCGCCACCGCCAGCAGACCGCCCGAGCGGGCGATGGCGTTGTTGACGCCGGACGCGACACCGGCGTAGCGGTCCGGGGCCGCGGCGAGCACCGTCGCGGTCACCGGGGCCACCACCGTCGCCAGGCCGAGGCCGAACACCGCGACCGCGGGCAGCACCGTGCCGAGGTAGGACGCGCCGGGCGCGATCCGCAGCATCAGCAGCATCCCGATGCCGACCACGATCGGCCCGACCACCAGCTGCGTCCGCGGGCCGATGCGCTGCGCGAGCGCGCCGGAGCGGCCGGAGAGCAGCAGCATGATCACCGTCAGCGGCAGCCCGGCCAGCCCGGACGCCGTCGGCGAGTAGCCGAGCGACACCTGCAGCTGCATGACCAGCAGCATCATCACGCCGCCGAGGGCCGCGTAGACGACGAACGTCAGCGCGTTCGAGAGCGTGAACGTGCGGTCGCGGAACAGCGACGGCGGCACGAGCGGCTCGCGCGAGCGGTGCTGGACGAAGACGAACGCGGCCAGCCCCGCGATCCCCACCAGGCCCGCGACCAGCACGATCGGGTCGCCGATGCCGCGGGCGGGCGCCTCCACCAGCGCGCCGGTCACCCCGGCGAGGCCGACGGCGCCGAGCGCGGCGGCGCCGAAGTCCGGGTGTCCGGTGGCGTCCGGGTCCCGGGATTCCGGGACGAACCGGCGCGCCATCAGCACCACGGCCACCGCGATCGGCACGTTGATCAGGAACGCCAGCCGCCACGACCACACCTGCACGAGGAAGCCGCCGAGCAGCGGCCCGGCGGCGGCCGCGATGCCGCCGAGGCCCGACCAGGCGCCGATCGCGCGGGCGCGGGCGTCGTGCGCGAAGGACGCCTGGAGGATCGCGAGCGACCCGGGCGTCAGGAGCGCGCCGCCGATGCCCTGCAGGATCCGGGTCGCGACGAGCATCTCGGTGGACTGCGCCGCGGCGCACAGCCCGGAGGCGACACCGAACCAGACGACGCCGACCAGGTACATCCGGCGCCGGCCGTACCGGTCGCCGAGCGAACCCGCGACCAGGATGAGCGCGGCGAGGGCCAGCATGTAGCCGTCGAGGATCCACTGGAGCCCGGCGACGGAGGCGCCGAGTTCGGCGCCGATGCGGGGCAGGGCGACGTTGACGATCGTGCCGTCGAGCATCGCCATGCCGGACCCGAGGATGGTGGTGGCCAGCAGGCCGCGGGCGGCACCGGTCCCCCAGCGGATCCCGGTGTCTTCGGTGGCAGTCACCCGGTCAACTTCACAGTGACCGGGGACCCCCGTCAACCGCGCCCCTACGGCAGCAGCGTCGTCACGAACTTGTAGCGGTCGCCGCGGTAGACCGAGCGGGCGAACTCGACCGGCTTGCCGTCGGTGGCGAACGAGTGCCGGGTCAGCATCAGCACCGGCATGCCGACGTCGGCGCCGAGCATCTCCGCTTCCTGCGGGCCCGCCAGCGACGTCTCGATCGTTTCTTCCGCGCGTTCGAGTTCGACGCCGTAGTGCTCGCGTAGAACGGCGTACAACGAACCGCCGGCGGAGACGTGCTTGCGCAGCCCGCGGAACCGGCCGAGCGGGAGGTGCGTCGTCTCGAGCGCCATCGGCTGCGAGTCCGCCAGTCGAAGTCGTCGAAGACGAAGGATTTTCGCACCGGTGCGGATTCCGAGCAGCTTCGCGAGATCGCCCTCGACCGGCAGTTCCTCGACTTCCAGCAGTTTCGACGACGGCTTCAGGCCCTGCTTGCGCATGTCCTCGGTGTAGGAGGACAGCTGCAGCCGCTGGGCGAGCTTCGGCTCGGCCGCGAAGGTGCCTTTGCCCTGCACACGGTGCAGGCGGCCCTCGGCGGTCAGGTCGGCCAGCGCCTGGCGCACGGTGGTGCGGGAGACCGTGAACTCCCCGGCGAGCGCGCGTTCGGTCGGGATCGGCGACCCCGGCGGCAGCACGTCCAGGAGATCGAGGAGGTGCTGTTTCAACGCCCAGTACTTGGGCTCGCGCTGCCCGCGCATCCCGGCGACGGCCCCAGCCTCGCCCGTGGTGGTGGTCTCCAACATGCCCGGCTCCCTATGCCTTCCCTCATCGCACGCCACGTCCCCGTAAGAAACGTACCCTTTTCCCCAAACGCGCCGCCCCTATAACATTGGTCTAGACCTGACCGACGCCGCCTGAGTCCGGTACATAATGCCGGAGGTGGAGAGGAAAATGATGACCGAACAACGGCCCGGCGAGCACATGGCCGCGGAGATCGCCCAGCAGCCGGACGTCCTGGCCGGACTGGTGGCGCGTCAGGCGGAAATCGCCGAAGTGGCGGAAAAGATCTCACAACGCCCGCCGCGGTTCGCTTTGCTCGCCGCGCGTGGATCGAGCGACCACGCAGCGTTGTATGCGAAGTACCTGATCGAGGTACTGCTCGGCCTTCCGGCCGGTCTGGTTTCCCCGTCGACCGCCACGCTGTACGGCGCGCGACCGGATCTGCGGGACGTGCTGTTCGTCACGGTGAGCCAGAGCGGCGGCTCGCCCGACCTGATCGAGGTCACCGAAACGGCGCGGCGCCAGGGCGCGCTGACGGTGTCGGTGACCAACACGCCGGACTCGCCGCTGCGGGCGGCGTCCGAACTCGGTGTCGACATCGGCGCGGGCGTCGAGAAGGCCGTCGCGGCGACCAAGACGTACTCCGCGACGCTGATGGCGCTCTACCTGCTGATCGACGCGGTGCGCGGCGGCAGGGCGGCCGACGCCGAGAAGATCGGCGAGCTGGCGCAGCAGACCCTGGACGGCGCGACCGAGGGCGTGCAGCGCGCGGTCGACCGGTACCGGTTCGTGAACCGGGTCCTCACCGCCGCCCGCGGCTACTCGTACGCGACCGCGCTGGAGGCGTCGCTCAAGCTCGCCGAGACGAGCTACCTCGCGGCCCGCGCGTACAGCGGCGCCGACCTCCTGCACGGCCCGGTCGCCGCGGTCGACGACCAGACCGCGGTCCTCGCCGTGACCAGCGCCGGGCACGGCGCCGAGGCGATGCGCGAGGTCATCGACGCCGTCGGCAAGCGCGGCGCGGACGTCGTCGCGGTCGGCTCGGCTTCGGCCGAGACCCCGGCGGCGCTGCGCATCGACGTGCCGCAGACGGTCGAGGAGCTGGCGCCGATCCTGGAGATCCTGCCGATCCAGCGGATCGCGCTCGGCCTGTCGCTGGCCCGCGGCGGCGACCCGGACAACCCGCGCGGCCTGCTGAAGGTGACCAAGACCCGGTGAGCTTCGCGGTGGGCGTCGACGCCGGCGGGACGTCGACCAGGGCCGCCCTGGTCGACGCCGCCGGCGCGGTGCTGGGCGCCGGGCGCGGCGAAGGCGCCAACCCCAACGCGCACGCGCCGGAAGTCGCCGCGGACCGGATCGCCGGCGCGATCGCCGCGGCCCTCGGCGCCCACGACCCCGGGGCCGTGCGGGCGTGCGTCGTCGGCATGGCCGGGGTCAGCAAGCTGAGCGATCCGGCCGTGGCCGCCGTCTTCGACGCGGCGTGGACGCGAATCGGTCTCACGTGTGCCGTCCGGACCGTCGCCGACGCCGAGGTGGCGTACGCCTCGGCGACCTCGGCGCCGGACGGGACGGTGCTCGTCGCCGGCACCGGTTCGATCGCCGGCCGGATCCGGAAACGGCGGCTGGCCGGCACGACCGGCGGCTACGGCTGGCTGCTCGGCGACGAGGGATCCGCGTTCTGGCTCGGCCGCGAGGCCGTTCGCTCCACTTTGGAGGCACTCGGCCGCGGGCGGCCGCTCGACGGCCTCCCGTCGGCGGTGCTGGCCGCGGCCCTCGGACCGTCCGGTTTGGACGTCCGGACCGACGCCGGCCGGCTCGCCGCGGCCCGGGCGTTGATCACGGCGGCCAACGCCGAGGCGCCGGTGCGGCTGGCCCGCTTCGCCCCGTTGGTGAGCGCGGCGCACGACGCCGGCGAGCCCGTGGCGCGCGAGATCGTCGCCCGCGCGGCCGAGCTTCTGGTCGCGAACGCGCTCGCGGCGCGCGAGCCCGGCGAGTCGACCCCGGTCGTGCTCGTCGGCTCGGTGCTCACCGGCGCGAGCCCGGTCGGCGCACTCGTGCGCCGCCGTCTGGCCGATCTCGAGGTGCTGACCAGCTCCGATGGCGTGCTCGGCGCGGCCTGGCTGGCCGCGGTGGACGCCTTCGGCGAGGGCACACCGCGCCCCCCGGCGTAAGGATCTCGGGCAAAACGCGGCGCAAAGCCGCGAAAACGTCGACTGAACCCGGGTAGTCCGGGTACCGTAGGCAGTGGCCCCCGGACCCTCCCCCCTCGCCGGGGGCCGCCTTATGCCCCGGGTACGTCGTCCGAACGGGTTTCGGGGGCCAAGCGCAGCCCGGGATGCTCCGGCGGCAACGCGCGGTAGAGCACCCAGCCACTCACCGCGACGGTTAACGCGACCAGCGGCCACGAGAGCACCGTGCGGGCCACGCCGAGGGCGATCACCTGGCCGGACCACCACAGCAGGCCGTAGACGACCACGCGCAGCGTGTACTGGCCGAACACCCAGACCCAGCTGGCCCGCGAGTACGCCTTCAACAGCGCCGGGTCGCGGCGCCAGCGCGTCTTCTGGCCCAGCACCAGGCCGACGACCACGCCGAGCAGCGGCCACCGCACGACGATGCTGGCCGCCCACAGCAGCGCGCTGGCCACATTGGACATCAGCTGCAGCAGGAAGAAGTCCTGCGCGCGGCCGGTGTGCAGCGCGATCAGCGCGGCCGCGACGACCGCGGCCAGGCTGACGACCAGCGCGCGCACCTTGCCGCCGCGGACGATCCGGTAGATCCCGAGCCCGACGGCGACGGCGATGGCGGCGCCGGCCCCCCAGGCGACGGACTGCCCGGCCGCGAGCCAGCCGGCGACGAAGCCGACCGGCGGGATGCTGGCGTCGAGGGCGCCCCGGCGGCCACCGAGGATCTGCGCGAGCGACTCACGGGGTTCTCCGGACACGTCTCCAGCCTGCCGGATCCGGTCCGGGACGCCCCGGGCAGGGAGATTTTCGCCACATCGGGGCCCCTGTTTGTGTCCGAGTGTGCTGTTTCACGGCATGCCGGAGGTGAAGACTACGTAATAGAGAGGCGGAGAAGGCCGACAAGATAAGACACTGTTACCGCTGGCTGAACGGCCGCGGTGGCGGCGGGGGTGGCACCCCGATGCTTAGTTGAGGTGTACAACTACATGTCGGGGTGTGTCGGTCGCAGGATCTCGCAGGATGGGAAGGGGACCCACGTGTTCGGATTCGACAGCTATGTAGCCCTCGGTGACAGTTTCACCGAGGGGCTCAACGACGCCCTGCCGGACGGGTCCTTCCGCGGCTGGGCGGACCGGCTCGCGGAGCTGCTGGCGGGCGGCAGGCCGGACTTCCGGTACGCGAACCTGTCCCTGCGCGGCAAGATGCTCGACGAGATCCTGGACGAGCAGCTGCCGATCGCCCTGGAGCTGAAGCCCGACCTGGTCACGCTGTGTGCGGGCGGCAACGACATCATCGTGCCGGGCGCCGACGTCGACGCGGTCGCGCAGCGCCTGGAGGAGGGCGTCGCGAAGCTGCGCGAGGCGGGCATCCCGGTGCTGATGTTCAACGGCCCGGACACGAAGGTCCTTTCGGTGATGTCGGTGCTGCGCGGCAAGGTGGCGATCTACAACACGCACCTGTGGGCGATCGCGGAGCGCTACGGAGCCCGGATGGTCGACCTGTGGACGATGGGACCCCTCCACGACCGCCGCGCCTGGAGCGACGACCGGTTGCACTTCTCGCCGGAGGCACACGAGCGGATCGCGTTGAAGGCGGCGGAGGTGCTGGGGATCCCGGTCGAGAGCGACTGGCGCGAGCCGTGGCCGTCGGAGGTGGCGCCTTCGCGGTGGATCGACTCGCGGCGGTCGGATCTGACGTGGACGAAGGTGCACCTGCTGCCGTGGATCCGGCGGCAGATCCGGGGGGAGTCGATGGGGGACGGGCTGTCCCCGAAGCGGCCGAAGCTGGTGCCGTTGGTGCCGCTGGATGTGCTCGAGGTGCCGGACAAGGCGCAGCAGCAGGCGAGTTGAGGTTCTGACCGCGGCTGCGGCGGGGTCGGCGCGCTGGTTTCCGGCGCGGCGGGATTCGCTTGGCGGGCTTGCGCTCGGTGAGCTCCGCGTCCGGTAGGCGCTCTGCGGCGGGTTTCGCGCGCGGCGGGTTTCCCGCGCGGCGGGTTTCCCGCGCGGCGGGTTTCCCGCGCGGCGGGTTTCCCGCGCGGCGGGTTTCGCTTGGCGGGCTTGCGCTCGGTGAGCTCCGGGCCCTGCAGGCGCTCCGCGGCGGGCGAGCTCCCGCCTGGCTGAGCGGCTGCCCGGCAGAACTCCGCACCGGTAGGCATCCGCCCCGCGGCCCCTCGGCTCGGCGAGCTTCGGTCCGGCAAGAGCTCCCGCTCGGCATGGCTCTCCATCCGGGCCGCGCCCGGCCGGCGCCCCGAAGCCCACCGCCGGGGCTCGGGCTGCGCCCCCGGTATCCAGCCTATCCGCCGCCTCCGACAGAAAGTATTCACGCGATCACCCACCCCCGAGTTGTCCACATGTCGACTTGCCTGGGGACAACTTGTGGATCGCCATCCGGATTCAGGTCGCCAACCCGTCTCGCCCGGCTTACAGTCCCCTTATGTCCGGTGGTCGGCGGTGGATCCTCGGGGGCGCGATCGCGGTGCTGGTCACAGCACTGCTCGCGGGGGTTGCCACCTGGACTCAGGGCGGGAGCATGGAACGCGACCTCACCGCGCGCGCCCAGACCGCCCTCTTCGAAGCCGGGTTGCCCACCGGGGACGTCCGGTTCGACGGGCGGGATGCCACCCTCAGCGGCTTTCCGCCCGAGCAAGCCCTGCGAGCCCTCGAAGTCGTGCAGGGTGTCGATGGTGTGCGGGCCGCCAAGGTCGACGGTGACGTGACCCCCGTGGCGCCGAACCCGGACCCGAACACCAGCACCACCGCGAGTCCGCCGCCGGTCGCGAGCAGCAGCCCGCCGCCGACCACGACCACCACCGCGCCGCCGCCGACCGACAAGGCCGGGGTGCAGGCCGAGATCGATCGGATGCTCACCGAGGCTCCCGTCAGCTTCGAACCGGACTCCGCGCGCCTCACCGCCGACGGGACCCAGGCCGCGCGCAGCATCGCCATCGCCCTCGCGAAGGCGCCCGCGGGTTTCCGGTACCGCGTCACCGGGCACGTCGCCCGGGGCCCCGGCGGGGAGAGCGCCGCCCTCAAGCTCTCCCGGGACCGCGCGCGGGCCGTCGCGCGGATCCTCACCACCAACGGGCTGGCGGTCAGCCGCGTCACCTACCGGGGGCTGGGCGACACCCGGCCGGCCACCGGCGGCGAGGAAGACCGGCGCGTCGAAATCACAGTCGTCTAAGGGGTGATGGCAGATGGTGTGGCTGTTCGGGCAGATCTGGCTGTGGCTGGTCGTCGCCTTCGCCCTCGGTGCGCTCACCTCGTGGCTGCTCCAGCGCGCCGTCCAGCGGCCGCGGCCGCAGCCGGCTCCCGAACGTGAGCCCGAACCCGAACCCGACTACGAACCGGTGCCGCCGCCGGGGTCGGCCGAGCAGACGCAGTTCATCCCCGCCGCCTGGGCGCAGCACCCGCCGGAACAGCGGCCGCCCGCCACCGACGAGCCCGAGCCCGTCGGGCACCGCGAAGGGCACCTTCCGCTTCCGCCGCAGCGCGGGGCCGAGGCCGAAGACTGGCCCACCGAGGACGAACCGGCCTGGCCCGAGTCCGAAGAGGCCACCCCGCAGTGGCCGCACCAACCTGGGCGCGGTGGCTGACACCCATCCTGGTAAGTTCGGCTACGCACTGTGAGCGCGAAGGGCTGAGAAGGGGGTGGCGTGGCGCTCCCCCATTGGACGTCGCAGCAGGTCCTGCCGCCGGGCCGGCACGCGTGCGACCTCGCCGACGTCTACGAACGCCTGGTCTTCGACGCCCCGCACCAGAACGAGCGCGAGATCCTCTTCAGCGCGCTCAACAGCTACCTCGGCGTCGCCCGGCGGATCATGCCGTCCGGCCGCGCCTGGGTCGGCGGCGAGCTCGTCACGCGCACCGCGCACCCGCCGCGCGGCCTCGACGTCGTCCTCATCCCGGACGAGTGGGGCGCGCTCAAGCGGCTCGACGACGACGGCCGGTCCGCGCTCTACGGCCTGCTCACGCTGCGCGGCGTGATCGTCGGGCAGCCGGCGATGTACCTCGACCAGGTGCAGCCGGTCGGCGGCATGCTGGACGGCTTCCTGTGCCGCCCCGGCGACGAGGACGTGTGGGCCGAGGTCTGGGCCGAAGGCGGCAGGGGCTACCCGGAGATGATCTGGTGAGGAACGAGTTCCGGCGCATCGCCGACGAAATCCCCGGCGGCACGTGGCTCGACGACCTGGCCCGCGCCTCGGCGATGGCGGCCAACGCGAAGTTCGAGCGGACGTCCCGCTCGCCCCTGCTGCACGTCTCGGTGATCGGCGAGCAGACCATCGACGCCTACACCTTCTCCGACATCAGCCGCGCCCTGCAGGACGCGACGGCGAAGATCGGGCACATCATCCGGAACCCCTCCGGCGAGGTCACCCAGGTCCAGCAGACCGACCGGGACAAGGCACCGCTGATCCAGCGCGGCCAGGCGGGCAACGCGATCTTCTTCGGCTTCCCCGAGCCGGTGGCCGACGACGCCCTGATCGTCGACGGCATCGAGACGCTGTCCGAACGCGCGGTCAAGGAGCTGTGCGACTTCCTGCCGGCGAACGGCTCGGACGACGGCGCGCTCGACGCCGTGCTGCTGCAGCGCGACACCGTCCGCAACGCGGTCAGCGACATCGTCAACGCCGTCGCGAAGAACGCGGGCATCGGGATGGCGCTGACCCCGACCGCGGGCGAGCAGGTCACCCGCAGCATGACCACCGAGCAGGCCCGGATCCTGCAGGGCAGCCTCCGCGAGTCCCGCGAAGAGGTCGGCTACGAGACCGTCCGCGGGCGGCTCGACGGCGTCCGCACCCGGCGGCGGATCTTCTACCTCGACCGCGAGTCGGGCGGCACGATCCAGGGCGCGGTGGCGCCGGACCTGCTCGACCAGATCAAGGAGAACCTCGACCGGCCGGTGACCGCCCGGCTACGCGTCGTGCGCACGACGACGATCGACGGCCGCCGCGGCCGGCCCGTCTTCGAGCTGCTCGAAATCACCCCGGAAGTAAGCCTTTTCGACTGAGAAGTCCGGTATGAGACTTTCGTCTTGAACGCTGGTACCTACGGTCGTCGTAGGCCTCACAGTGGTGCCGGGATGCCCGTACGGTATTTACGATACCCGCTGCGAGGTCGCAAAAGGCCGCGTCGAACAGTGGGAGCTCCGATATTCTTCCCATTGATCACCGGGTCACACCCTGCCCACGATGTCAGGAAATACCGATACCTGACCCGAAATGGTGGGACAATGACTTTTTCCAGAATGTAACATTTTCGTCCGGGGCCACACTTATGGGTTAACGTCGTCGCACTCCCACCCGAAGGGGCCCGCATGATGACCGACCCGCAGTACCCGCCGACCACCGCGCGTCACGGCAGACCCGCGCCGCCGGTGACGGCCACGGAGCGTCGTCGCGCCAACGCGAAGCCCGGGCGGAACATCCTCGCGATCGTGGGTCTGCTGCTCGCCGTCGCCGCCCTGGTCGTCACGTTCGTCCCGGATATCGGGTTCGTGGCGTGGCCGCTGGGCGGGCTCGGGCTGGTCCTGGCCATCGCCGGGCTGGTCCAGGCCAAGAAGGGCGTCATGGGCGACCGTGGGCTGGCGATCACCGCCACCGGCGTCTCGGCCGCGGCGCTGCTCACGACGGCCGGGATGCTGCTGTACTCGACCTTCTTCGGCGGCGGGGAGTCCGGCCTGCACCTGCCCCTGGTGGCCGGCGACAAGCACGCCGTCACCTTCCAGGTCACCTCGGCCGGCGGCGCGACGGTCCGCTACGGCAGCCTCAACGACCAGCGCACCGAAAACGCGCCCGCGAGCACCGACGCCTGGCAGGGTCAGGCGTCGTACAACAATGGCTCCTACCTGTTGACGCTCACCGCGGACACGCGAAATGCGGATGTCAGCAACGAAATCAAGTGCGCCATTCTGGTCGACGGCAAGAAGGTCGCGGAAAACAGCGGGACGACGATCGCGCTCTGCACGGCGAACGTGAGCTGAGCGCCTGGCGACCGGCCGGCCTACCCCCACCTCGGCCGGCCGGGCCGCCACGAGCCGCTCCTGGCGGCTCCCGGCCCCGCCGCGGTTTCCCGCGCGGGGCCCGGCACCGGCGTCTCAGCCTGCCCCTCCCCTAGGGCTCAGCCGGCACCGCCGAACCTACGCGGACCCCGCCCCGACCCACTAAGAATCCACTAAGGATTCAGCGTGCGGGCCCGGGCCGTAACCCATTCGCAACCGAACCCGGAAAACCGGGAAAGGCCTCACTGCAGATCGGCCAGTTCGGCACGGACTTCACCGACGAGCTTCGGGTGCACCCGCTCGTAAATGCGCACGCACAACGCCAGTTGTTCCCGCGCGCCGTCGATGTCGCCGCGGGCGCGCAGCACCCGGCCCAGCGTCAGCCGCAGGGCGCCCTCGCGCGCGACGAACCCGCGGCTGATCGCGAGGTCGATCCCCTCCCAGACGTCCCGCTCGGCCGCCTCGGTGTCGCCCGCCCGCAGGCTGAGCTCGGCCAGCCGGTCCAGCGCGACGACGACCCGGTCGTCGTCGCCGAGTTCGCGGTCGATCCACAGGCCGGCGCGCTGGTGGGCGATCGCGTCGGTGAGCCGGCCCGCCCGCTTCTCCGCCTGCGCGCAGCTGCTGAGCGCCTGTCCCCGCAGGGTGACGTCGGGTGCCTCCGCCACGGCCTTCGCGAGTCGTTCGATGGCGCTCTCGTGCTCACCGAGCCGGCTCAGCGCGCGCCCGAGGTGCAGGTCCACCGACGTGCGCAGCCGCCGGTCGGCCACGGCCCCGGCCAGCTCCGCGGCCCGTTCGGCGTCGGCGAGCCCGAACCCCGGCAGCTCGAAGGTCAGCGCGATCTCGCACCGCGCGAGCCGCAGCCAGCACTGCCCGGCGACGTCGCCCGCGGCTTCGGCGGCGGCGACCCCGAGGTCGGCCGTCCGCGTCCACTCGTCGAGCAGCGGGCAGGCGACCCGGTAGGTGTGCCCGAGCCGGGCCAGCCGCCAGACATCGTCGTGGCGGCCCGCGGCGTACGCGGCGTCGAGGACGGCCAGGAGGTTCGGCCACTCGGCCGCGAACCAGTCGTGCGCCTCGTCGAAGCCGCGCAGCGGCGGCATCGCGTCGTCGGCGAGCACGTTCGAGAAGTCGAGCGGGTCGGCGACCCGGCCCAGCCGGCGCCGCGCCCGGTCGGCCACCGCCTGGTAGTAGCGGATCGTCCAGCCCAGCGCCTCGTCGCGGTCCTTCTCCCCGAGCTCCTGCTCCACGAGCTCGCGCAGGTACAGCCAGACGAGGTCGTGCGGCACGAAGACGTCCCGCTCGGTCTCGGCGATCAGGTTGTGCGCGGCCAGCGCGCGCAGCCGCCGACGGGCCTCGGCCACCGGGATCTGCGCGACCGCGGCCATCAGGTGCGGCCCGACCAGCACCCCGGGGATCGCGCCCAGCTGCAGGAACGTCTCGGCGATCTCGCCGGGCAGCCCGCGGAAGGAGACGTCGAACGCCGCGCGCACGCTGTCGTCGGCGCCGTCGACCTGCAGGCCCGCCAGCCGGGTGCGTTCGTTGCCGAGCTCGTCGACGAGCTCTTCGGCGGTCCGCTGGGAGCTCGCCGAGAGCCGCGCGCCCGCGATCCGCAGCGCCAGCGGGAGGTAGCCGCACAGCCGGGCGAGCGCGTGGTTGAGGCTGGCCGGGCCGGCCAGCTCCTCGATGAGCTGCACGGCGTCGTCGGGTGCGAGGGTGCCGAGGACGCGCTGCTTGGCCGCGTTCGACACGGTGAGCCCGTCGAGGCGCAACCGGCTGGTCACCACGGTCATCGTCCGCGCGCTCGGCGGCAGCAGCGGGCGCACCTGCTCGGCGGTGCGGGCGTCGTCGAGCAGCACCAGCATCCGCCGCCCGGCGATCAGCGACCGGTAGAGCGCGACGCGTTCGTGCAGCAGCTCCGGGATCTTCGCGGTGTCGACGCCGAGGCCGAGCAGGAACTGGGTGAGCAGGTCGGCCGGCTCCAGCGGCGGGTGGTGCGGGTCGAAGCCGCGCAGCGACGCGAACAGCACCCCGTCCGGGAACCGCGACGCGGCCCGGTGCGCCCACCACACGACCAGCGTGCTCTTGCCGACGCCGGCGGTGCCGGTGACCACGGCGATGGTCGTCTCCCCGGCTTCGACCCGGGCGACCAGGCCGTCGAGCCAGGCCAGTTCGTCGCCGCGCCCGGCCAGGCTGGGCACCGCCGCGGGCAGCTGCGAAATCGCTTTCGCCGGCTCGCTGCCGGTGGCCGGGGCGACGACGTCACGCGCCGGGAGGTCGTCGTTGAGCACCCGCTCGTGCAGCCAGCGCAGCTCGGCGCCGGGTTCGACGCCGAGGGTGCGCAGCGTCGCGCGGGAGACGGTCCGGTACAGCTCGAGCGCGTCCCCGCGGCGGCCGGCGTGGTAGAGCGCCCGCATCAGCTGGCCCGCCGTCCGCTCGGCCAGCGGGTCGGCCCGGACGATCGGGCTGAGCTCGACGATCAGCTCTGCGTGCCGGCCGAGTTCGAGGTCGGCGTCGACGCGGGCGCCGTGCACGGCGAGGCGCAGGTCCTCCAGCTCGGGGGCCCGCAGCGAGTCGGGCACCCCGCCCAGGGCGGGGCCCTGCCAGAGCGCGAGCGCTTCGGCGAGCAGGGCGGCCGCGATCTCCGGCGTGGCCACGGCCGCACGGTCCAGCAGCGAGCGTGCGCGGTGGACGTCGATCCGGTCGGGCTCGACGTCCAGCCGGTAGCCCGGCGGGGTGGTGAGGATGCTCGGCCCGTCGAGCTCGCGCAGGACCCGGCGCAGGTGCGAGACGTTGCCGTGGACGATGGTGCGGGCGGTTGCGGGCGGGTCGTGGCCCCACAGCGCGTCGATGATCTCGTCGAGCCCGACGACCTTGCCGGGCTTGAGCGCCAGCAGCGCGAGCAGACCGCGGACGCCGGGTCCGCCGATCGGAACGGGGTCGTCGCCGTGGAACAGCTGGACCGGCCCGAGCAGCTGGAGGCGGGTCCGGGCCATGCGCGCGCCCACCTCCCCGGTTCCACGGTGTGCCGGCGTCGCCCCCGCCGGAAAAGTCAACCTACCGTGCCCGGGGGACGGCGAATACCACCCGGCCGGGCCGGGACCAGGACGTTTCGTAGCGCTGCGGATTCCGCTGCCCCGGCGTCCGGGCCGTACGGCTTCCTCCGGCCTACCCGACCGGACGACACGCGTACCCGGGCGGACGACACCCTGCACCCGGCCGGGCCGCGCGTGTCGTCCATCCGGGTACCCGTGTCGGCCACGTGGGTACGCGTGCCGGCCGCCGGGGTACCGACATGACACGACCCCGTACCACCGGTCCCGATCCGGTGGTACGGGGTCGTGCTGAAACTTCCGGCCGGGCCGCCAGGGGGCCGGTCCGCCCGTCCGTCACCGTGGCCGTCCGGGCGGGTGTGCTCACCCCGAGCGAAGCACCCGCCGCCGATCGTCCGCGAAGACGTGTTGCGCGGACCACACGCCCGCGCGGTGGTCGACACGGTAACAAAGCGCACCGGGTCGGTCACCGGCGGGGCGGGGTGAAACTCACCTGCTGATCGGCGTGGCGTCGCGGCCGGCGATGAACGCGGGCCGCGGCGAGCTCGCCGCGAACGGCTCCTGCAGGGCGTTGTCCACGCTGTTGAACACCAGGAAGATGTTCGAGCGCGGGTACGGGGTGATGTTGTTCCCGGAGCCGTGCATGATGTTCGAGTCGAACCACAGCGCCGAGCCCGCCTGGCCGGTGAACTGGTCGATGCCGTGCTCGGCCGCCATCTTCGTGATGTCGTCCTCGCTCGGCACGCCCACCCGCTGGTCCTTGAGCGAGCTCTTGTAGTTCTCGTCCGGCGTCTCGCCGGCGCACTGGACGAACGTCCGGTGCGACCCCGGCATGATCATCAGGCCGCCGTTGAACGGGTAGTTGTCGGTCAGCGCGATCGAGCAGCTGACCGCGCGCGGCGACGGCATGCCGTCCTCCGCGTGCCAGGTTTCGAAGTCCGAGTGCCAGTAGAACCCGGTGCCCTTGAACCCCGGCATGTAGTTGACGCGGCTCTGGTGGACGTACACCTCGGAGCCGAGCAGCTGCCGGGCCCGGTCCAGCACGCGCGGGTCGCGCACCAGCTCGGCGATCAGGTCCGAAATCTCGTGGACGTCGAAGATCGACCGGACCTCACCGGTCTTCGCCTCGGCGATCACCCGCTCGTCCCGGGCGAGCTCCCGGTCGGCGGACAGCCGCACCAGCTCCTGCCAGTACGTCTGCACCTCCCCGACCGACAGCATGTCGTCGACCACGGTGTAGCCCTTGGTCTCGTGGTTCGCCAGCGTGGCGGCGTCGATCGGACCGTCGGCTTCGGTACCCCACACCGTGGGGTGCACGCGCGGCAGGTGCGCCGGCGCACCGGTGATCCGGGTCGGGTAACCGTCGTCGACCCGGGTGTCCGTCAGCGTCACGGGCTTCGCCTCCTGTTTCCTCTCCGGTGTTTACGCGTCCTCGGTGATCAGCGGGTACACGCCGTTCTCGTCGTGCACCTCGCGGCCGGTCACCGGGGGGTTGAACACGCACACGCACTTGATCTCGGTCTTCGGCCGGACCTGGTGCTTGTCGTGGTCGTTGAGCAGGTAGAGCGTGCCGGGCTTGAGCTCGTAGACCTTGCCGGTGGCCAGGTCTTCGATCTCGCCCTCACCGGAGGTGATGAACACCGCCTCGATGTGGTTGGCGTACCAGAAGTCGTTGACCGTCCCCGCGTAGAGCGTGGTCTCGTGCACCGAGAAGCCGACGCCTTCCTTGGCGAGGATGATCCGCTTGCTGCGCCAGTTCTCGGTCTTGATGTCGGCGTCGGTGTCGGTGATCTCGTCGAGCGTGCGGACGAGCACGGGCGAACTCCCTTACTTCTTCAGGACGGCCTTCACGGACTCGTCGATGATCGACAGGCCCTGCGTCAGCTCGTCGTCGGTCAGTGTCAGCGGCGGCAGCAGTTTCATGACTTCGCCGTCGGGACCGGAGGTTTCCATCAGCAGGCCGCGCGCAAACGCTTCCGCGCACACCCGGCCGGCCAGGTCGCCGCTCTGGAACTCGATGCCCCGGGCGAGACCGCGGCCCTTGGCGAGCAGCTCCGCCTCGGGGTAGGCCTCGACGATGCCGGAGAACGCGGCGGCGATGCGTTCACCCTTGGCCTTGGTCGACTTCTCGAGCGCGTCGTCGCTCCAGTACAGGTCGATGGCTTCCTTCGCGGTGACGAACGCCGGGCTGATCCCGCGGAAGGTGCCGTTGTGCTCGCCCGGCTCCCAGACGTCGAGTTCCGGCTTGATGAGCGTCAGCGCCATCGGGATGCCGTAGCCGCTGATGGACTTCGACAGGCAGACGATGTCCGGCGTGATCCCGGCGTCCTCGAAGGAGAAGAACGGGCCGGTGCGGCCGCAGCCCATCTGGACGTCGTCGAGGATCAGCAGGATGTTGTGGCGCTTGCAGAGGTCGTCGAGGCCCTTCAGCCACTCCAGGCGCGCGGCGTTGATGCCGCCTTCGCCCTGCACGCCTTCGACGATCACCGCGGCCGGCTCGTTGAGCCCGCTGCCGGAGTCTTCGAGGAGCTTCTCGAAGTACAGGAAGTCCGGCATGGCGCCGTCGAAGTACTTGTCGTACGGCATCGGGGTGGCGTGCACCAGCGGAACGCCGGCGCCACCGCGCTTCATCGAGTTGCCGGTGACCGACAACGCGCCCAGCGTCATGCCGTGGAAGGCGTTGGTGAAGTTGATGACCGACTCGCGGCCGGTGACCTTGCGCGCCAGCTTCAGCGCGGCCTCGACGGCGTTCGCGCCGCCCGGCCCCGGGAACACGACCTTGTAGTTCAGGTTGCGGGGGTCGAGGACCTTGTCCCGGAAGGCCTGCAGGAAGTCCCGCTTGGCCACGGTGAACATGTCCAGCGCGTGGGTGACGCCGTCGCGCTGGATGTAGTCGATCAGCGCCTGCTTCAGCTGCGGGTTGTTGTGCCCGTAGTTCAGCGCGCCGGCCCCGGCGAAGAAGTCCAGGTAGGGCTTCCCGCTTTCGTCGTAGAGGTGGCTGCCCCGCGCGCGGTCGAACACGACCGGCCAGCCGCGGCTGTAGCTGCGTACTTCGGATTCGAGCTCTTCGAAGATGCTCATGTGTTTCTTTCTCTCCTAATCGCCCGGATTCGACCGTGCCGTCAGCGGACCGATGCGGTAAAGCTCTTCGGGTAGGTGCCCGGCTTCGGGGAAATCCTCGCCACCGAACAGCACACTGGTTTCCACGGCGGCGTTCCACCGCTTCGCAAACGATGCGAACAGCCGGATGGACGCCTCGTTGTCCGGGGTGATGGTGGTCTCGAGGTAACGCACGCCTTCGCCGACCAGGCGCGTGTACAGCGCGTCGAGCAGGGCTCCGGCCAGGCCCTTTCCGCGCTGGGACGCATCGACCGCGACCTGCCAGACGAGCGCCGCCTCGGGCGCGTCCGGCCTGCGGTAGGCGATGACGAAACCGACCGCCTTGCCATCCTCACGCGCAACCACCGAAGACTCGGCGAAATCGCGGCACCACAGCATGTATGCGTACGGCGAGTTGAGATCGAGCTTGGCGGAATCACGCGCGATTCGCCACAGCTCCGCGCCGTCCGCCTTGGTCGGGCTTTCGATCAAGTGCGTTACGGACATACTCAGGAAACGTAACAGAGAATTTTCCGCGTGCCAGCGACGCAGGTCACGACCCCCGCCATGACCTGCGAGGACGCCGAGTACCCGGTGAGCAGTCACACAAACATGTTTGAAGTGGACGGTGCCTGGGCACACGCGCGGCTGGAGCGCGGACCCGTGGCCCGCGACCTATCCGCACCATGAACCCAAACCGGGATGATCGCAAGGCGACGGGCCGGAAACGCCGCCGGCGAGTCGCTCAGCGTGAGCGTTCGGCGACGTTGTCCGGGGCCGTCAACGCCGGGGGCTTGGTCGCACCGCGGCGAGAAGAACCGCCGCTACCGCTGCCGCCGCCGGAGACGTTGAGGGCAACGGCCTTCGCCTTCCGCGACTGCAGGCGGTGGCCGATCCGGCGCACGACCGCGCTCACCGGCATCACGACGGCGGGCAGGATCAGCAGCCCGGAAACCACCAGCCACCACACCGCGCCCTCGCCGCGGCGCCAGCCGGCCACGACGTCACCGAGCCAGCCGAAGAACGGGCGGGCGAGCGGGGGCAGGAACGCGGCCAGCAGCAGCGCCGCCACGACCAGCGCCCCCAGCGCCGCGAACAGCGACCGCACCTTGTGGCCCGTCGTGAGCAGCGCCGTGGCCAGGTAGACGACCGCGCCCGCGAGGACGGGCAGGCCGACCCACTGCAGGACCGCGCCGCCGTTGCTGCCGATCACCAGCCCGGCCAGCAGCGCCAGCGCACCGGCCACGAGCGAGCCCGCCGTGCCGAGCCGGGACGCCCCCTGCGTGACCCTCGCGGTGCTCCGGGCGACCGTCCGCAGCATGCCCGCGACGGTCCGCGGCCAGCCGCCGGGCAGCCGGAACGCGACCGTGCCGGCGTTGACCGTGGCGGCGCCGAGCGCGACCAGGGTCCGGGTCAGCCGCGCGGTGCCCTGCTCCCCGGCGAGCTTCTCGGCCGAGACGCGGCACGCCTGGAACTGGGCCTGCGCGGCGGCCACGTCGACCCGGGGCTGCTCCTCCGCCAATGCCTTCTCGACGCCCGGGCGGTCTTCGGCGTCGTAGCGCGCCGCGAGGGTGACGACCGGGAGTTCCTCCGCGGCGATCGCTTCCTGCCGCCGCCGGGCCAGCACCATGGCCGTCACCGGCATGCTGAGCGGGCGTTCGGCGGCCGGTTCGTCCACCGGGTTGAGGTCGGCGTCGAGGCCGAGGAAGGCGAGTTCGGCCGTGAGCTGGTCGCCCAGCTGCCCCACCTCCGCCGGCGTGCAGCGGTCGCGCTCGTCCGGTTTGCGCCAGCCCGGCTTCAGCACCGCGAGGAGCTCTTCGCGGAACCGGTCCCGGCCGACGACGTCACGCAGCGTTTCGAGGCGGACCGGGTCGAGCAGGCACTGGACCAGCCAGCCGGCGCCGTCGATGCGGCCCCACATCCAGTCGCTGGCCCGCCACGACGCCTTGTAGAAGGCGCCGAAGTAGCTCGCCTGCATGCCGGTCAGCTTGTCCCACGACCGGCGGCGCGTCATGTCCAGCAGCGTCCGCGAATCGGCGCTGACCTGCACGAGGTCGACCCGCTGGTCGACCGAAGGCGCCTGCGCGAGCAGCCCGCGCGTCGCCACGTGCAGGGTGAGCAGCCGGGACTGGACGACGTCGTCGGGCCCGTCGGGCGCGAGGGCGAGCCAGTCCAGGAGGGTGGTGACCGTATCGGCGTCGTCCCCGGCCGCCAGCGCGCGCAACGTCGGCGCCGCGTCACGCAGGCCCGCGACCACCTTCGGCCACGCCTCGGCGACGGCGGCCGAGCGGCCGAGCCCGGCCCACTCCTCGGCGAGCTCGCCGATCCACACCTCCAGGGTGCTGCTCGCGCCGGGCGCGGTGTGCGCGGCGACCCACTGCGCGAGCCGCACCCCGCGGCCGGCGGTCCGTCGTGCCTCGTGCAGCTCGGCGCGCGCCTGGTTGAGGGTCTGCGCCTGCGCACCGTCCGGCCGGAGCCGGAAACCGGCGTTGACCAGCTGCAGGCCGGTGGCGACGGCGTCGTCGAGCGCGGTCGTCCGGTAGCCGACCAGGTCGGCCACCGGCAGGCTGGCGGCCGGCGGCCCGGCCGGGACGCCGGTGCTCAGCCCGGTCACCGCGATCGCGCGCAGCTGCTGCGACATCCCGGACGCCCACTCGCGGTCCGGGGTGTCGGCGTCGGACAGCGCGTACCGCCGGGCGGCGGCCCGCACCAGCTCGGCGGCGTCCTCGGCGGTCCGGCGCTCGAGGTAGGCGGCGGCGATCCGCGCGTCGACCAGGTGGTCGGCCCCGCCGCGCAGGCCGAGCGCGGCGAGCGAGACCCGGGTGTCACGCGCGCGGAGCACGGCGTCGTTGTGCCGGGTCAGGTCGTCGAGCTCGGCGCTGATCGACTGGCTCATCACGGTGTTGACGACCTTGGCCATCGCCCCGGACAGCAGCGGCGGGTTCGCCGGATCGCATTCGACGGCGTCGGTCTCGCCTTCGCCGGTCGGGACGACGTAGAGCAGCAGCCGCCGCACGTCCACGTTCGACGTTCGTTCGAAGATCTCGCGCAGCGCCGGCCGCAGCGGCTTGTTGAGCAGCACGCCCCCGTCGGTCAGCCAGTGCGACCGGGTCAGCTCCGTGTACGGCGTCATGTCGGGGTGCAGACGGTCGGTGCCCCGGGTGCCGATCGGCATCCGCGACAGCTCGAAGGCACCGGGGAAGGACGCGGTGGACCGGGCCGCCAGCGCGAGCGGCCCCTCCACCCCGACGGTCCACAGTGGACCACAGAACCGGAAGAGCATCCGGTGTTCGGTGTCCCGCACCAGGTTCCCCAGCGCATCGTCGAACCGGGTGGTCTCCCCGTCGATCATGGTGCCGGTGAGCAGCACGGTGATGTCGGGCTCGTCGGACGGCGGCGTGCCCTCGGCGGTGATCTGCCGCAGCGCCCGTTCGACGTCACCGAGCAGCACGCGATCGCCGTCCAGCACCGACCGCGGCTGCGCTTCCCGCGGGTCCCGCACGAGGTTCTCCAGCGACCCGGTGCCGATCCAGGTGTCACGGAGCACCTGCGGCGTGGAGCCGAAGGCTTCGGCCAGCCCCAGACAGGCGGCGTTGATCCCACCGGCGCTGGTCCCGGTCAGGACGTCGATGGAGACACTGGCCCGCAGCACGTCGAGCAGCCCGCGGTAGAGCCCGGGTTCGGTCCGGGAGTCACGCCGCGACTCCCGCAGCAGCTGCGAGGTCTCGGTGGCCACCCCACCCATCCAGATGGCCAGGCTGGCCCCGCCGACCATGGTCACGGCGAGCCGGATTTCCTGCTGCCACGGTTCCGCGGTCTCGGCCATGGAGTTCTCCCGGCGGTCGGTCGTCCTGACGCAGAGTAGAGGCGAAAGGTGACGACCGGGATACATCCGGGAGTACAGCCGTTCGGGTGGGATAGTTCGCCCGCTCGGCCGCCCACGGCGGCTCGCTAAGCCGCCAGGTGCTCCAGGAGAAGCACCTGAGCCTCACCGACGGCAAACCCCAGCACGGCCCCCGTGGCGATCAGAATCCACTCGTCCTGCTCGAAAGCCGGCCGCAGCAGCCGCTCGAACTCCTGCGGCGACAGCTCCTTCATCTTCGACACGAGCACGTTCCGGATGTCCATCGCGTCCGTCGCGTAGTCCTCGATGTACCGCATCGTCTCCGGCAACCGGGACATGATCTGCGAAGCGATCGCCAGCTTCACGTCCTGGTACTTCCGGCTGCCGACCGCGAACACCAGCAACGGCTTCGCCACACTCCCCAGCTCCCGGTCGAGCTGACGCTGGATCAACGCCAGCACCCGGTCCGACAACGGTCCGTGCAGGATCGCCTCGATCACGTTGTGCGGCGTGATGATCTCCTTCGCGATCAACGAGCCGTACGCCTCCGCGACCTCCGCCCGCCGCTTCAGGAACAACCCCTGCCACTGCACGCCGAAGTACCGGCGCGGCTCGATCGGGTAGAAGATCATCCGCAGCGCCAGCCAGTCCGTGAACCAGCCGGTGAACAGGCCGAACACCGGCATGATCGGCGGGAACTTGAACAGCACCCACGCCACCATCTGGATGACGCCGATCGCGCCGCCGAACACCAGGCCCGAGCGGGCGATGAACTTGAACTCCTTGGCGCCCGCCTCCTGGAAGATCCGGTTGAGCAGCCGCTTGTCCTTGACCAGGCTGGTGACCACCATGCCCTTGAGGTCGAACACGCTGTCCACATCGGACTTGATCAGGTCGAGCACGGCGGCGACCATCCGCGGCGCCTCGTGCTGGACGCGCTGGATCACCAGCCGCTGCACCCGTTCCGGCAGCGACTCCCACAGCCCCGGCTGGTAGTGCGCCGCCACCTCGCGGACGATGTCCTCGACCCCGGCCAGCAGCGGTTTCTCGATCTCCTGGGCGATCCGGGACGCGTCGAGCCGCGCGACCACCTCGGCCGGTTTGATCAGCTGCTCGGTCATCGTGTCGCAGGCGATGCTCGCCATCCGCGCCGCGCGCTTCGGCACGATGCCCTGCCAGCCGAGGAACGGCTTGACCCCGATGAACTCCACCGGCTGGAACATCATCCGGATCGCGACCAGCTTGGTGCCGTAGCCGATCAGCGCCGCGACGACCGGGATCGAGACGTAGAGGGGCCAGTGCTGCGCGAAGTCGGCGACGATGCCGCTGAGGAAGGCCCCCATCGGCGCTACCCGAGACTCGGGTCGCAGGCCTGCCAGAACTGCGCGCCGAGGCGCGAGACGTGGATCGTGCGCCGGACGAACTTCGCGCGGCGGACGTGCTTCTCCGCCTCGCGCACGGTCTCGTCGGTCAGCAGGATCTCGTACTGCGTCTCCAGCGACGGCACCTCTTCGTCGAGGTCGACCAGGCCGAGCCCGATCAGCCGGGTGACGTAGCCGGGCACCTGGTCGGGCAGCGACACCCCGGCCGCCTTGCCGACCGTCGAGGCGTTGCGCAGCACCACGCGGCCGTGGCCGCCCAGGCCGGTCCGCTCGACGACGTCGACGGCGGGGAACGGCGAGCCGTCGGACAGCGCGGACAGGATCCGGGCCTCGTCCGGCGTCAGCTGGCGCAGGATGATCGCGTAGAAGTACTCGCGGGCGCGCTCGCGGCCGAAGCCGATCGAGTGGTTGAGCAGCTCGGCCATCGCCGCCCGCAGCGGCTCGGCGTGGTTGTCGCGCACCGGCACCAGCGTGACCGTGGCTTCGACCTTGTCGGTCACGGCGCGGTTCATCGCCGACGCCGCGGTCAGCGCCGCGTGGTACGGGTCGTCGACCTCGTCCAGCCGGCGGCGCAGCTCGGTCAGCAGCTGCCGCTCGACCTGCCGGACACCGCGTTCGGCCGTCTCGACGCCGGGGAGCCTGCGGCCGAGCGCGAAGCCGGTCCGCGCGGCCCAGCCCGCCAGCTGACCGGCGCGGCGGGCCAGGTCGGCCACCTCGTCGGTGGTGCCCCGGCCGTTCGGTCGCTCTGCGTTCACCCGTTAACTCCCCTCTGCGTACGCGGGTGATGCTACCTGCGGGTAGGCCGTTCGGAGGTGTTTGGATGCCCACATGAGTCCGACGCGCTGGGGTCCGCCGATCGACGTCCTCCCGTACTTCTCGAAGGAAGAACAGGCGCTGATGACGCTGCTCGGCGCACTGACCGAGGAGGACTGGACGCGGCCGACCATGTGCACGGGCTGGACGGTCAAGGACGTCGCCGCCCACCTGCTGGGCGACAAGGTCGGTCGGCTGTCCCGCGGCCGCGACGGGCACTCCGCGGATTCCCCCCGGCCGGGTGAGGCGTTCCCGCGGTTCATCGACCGGATCAACGAGGAGTGGGTCGTCGCCTGCCGCCGGCTCTCGACCGACGTCCTGCTGACGATGCTGTACGAGTTCATGGGCCAGACGACCGAGTACTGGGCGCAGCTCGACCTCGACGGCCCCGGCATCCCGGTGAGCTGGGCCGGCGAAGAGCCCGCGCCGCGCTGGCTGGACGCGGCCCGCGACTACTCCGAATTCTGGGTCCACCACGTGCAGATCCGCGAGGCCCTGGAGCACACGCCCCTGGAGGCCGAGTACGCCGAACCGATCGCCGACACGTTCGTCCGCGCGCTGCCGTACACCCTGCGTGACGTCGACGCCCGCGTCGGCAAGCAGGTCGGCTACACCGTGACCGGCCAGGGCAGGTGGTACGCGCGCCGCGAGCGCGACGGCTGGACGCTGGATCGCGGCGCGCCGCCGTCGCGCACCCCGCTGGCCACGGTGACGACGGACCCGGACACGTTCTGGCGGCTCTGCACCCGCAACCCGACCGACGTTTCCCGCGTCCGGACGACCGGGGACGAAAACGTTTGCGCGCAGGTACTGACGATGACGTCGATCATCGTCTGAGGCTCAGCGGCGGCGGGCCTGCTTCCGCAGCTGCAGGATCCGGGCGCCGCCGATCAGGGCGACCAGCGCCGCGCCGCCGATGGCCGAGAACAGCATGGCGATGGCCAGCGGCAGGCTGCCCTCGCCGCCGAAGAAGTGCACGGTCACCGAGTCCAGGTTCTGCAGGATGAAGATCAGCAGCAGAACCAGCACGACCAGGCCGGCGATCACCGCGACCCAGGTGCCGCTGATCCGGGTCCGCTTGATCTTCGGGGACGCGGGTTTGGACGGCGCCGGCCTGGTGGGCGCCGGCCGCACCGGCGTCACCTCCTCGGCGCCCGGGCGGACGTCGCCGGCCCGCAGCTCCGCGGGTTCCAGTGCGCCCTCGGGCACGTCGGTGCCGGGCAGGTCGTGGTGTGCGGGACCGGTGGGGCGGTCGGCCGCGCCCCCGCGCGCGTGCGTCATGCGACCAGTGTCCGTCCGGCGTGCGGGGAGCGCCGCCTCAAACCCCCTAACGGGCGAAGCCGTCGACCTCCCGCAGGACGCGGAGGGTGTTCTTGCCGGCCAGTTTCGCGCAGTCGTCCTCACTCCACCCGCGCTCGAGCAGGGCGGCGAACAACACCGGGTACTTGGACGTGTCCTCCAGTCCTTCCGGCAGCGAGGCGACGCCGTCGTAGTCGCCGCCGAGGCCGATGTGGTCGACGCCGGCGACCTCGCGGGCGTGCTCCACGTGCGCGACGACGTCCTCCACGGTCGCCGTCGGCTTGGGCGGGCCGTCCCACTCCTTCACGAACACCCCGCGCTGCGAGAGGTTCCGGTACTCCTGCCCGGCGTCGGCCATCGCGGCCTCCAGGCGCTCGTTCCAGGCGGCGACCTTCGGCGAGACGAACGCGGGCACGAAGGTGATCATCGCGACGCCGCCGTTGCCGGGCAGCTTCGCCAGCACGTCGTCGGGGACGTTGCGG
The DNA here is from genome assembly GCF_040609695.1 of Amycolatopsis sp. NPDC004625. NCBI lineage: Bacteria > Bacillati > Actinomycetota > Actinomycetes > Pseudonocardiales > Pseudonocardiaceae > Amycolatopsis > Amycolatopsis sp. NPDC004625. Next base: position 7,818 of record NZ_JBEXKX010000050.1, on the reverse strand, counting down.
GGGTGGTCGTTCACGGCGGTGCAGGACGAGTGGCTGAAGATCACCGGCACCGAGCTGATCTCGATCGCCGCCCGCATGGTCGACGGCGCGACGTGCGACAGGTCGACCATCATCCCGATCTTGTTCATCTCGCGGACGACGTCGCGGCCGAACTCGGTGAGCCCGCCGTGGGCCGGCTCGTCGGTGCCGGAGTCGGCCCAGGTGGTGTTGAAGTTGTGCGTCAGCGTCATGTAGCGGACGCCGAGCCGGCGCAGGATCCGCAGCACGCCGAGCGACTCGGCGATGCTGTGCCCGCCCTCGGCGCCGAGCAGCGACGCGATCCGGCCGTCGGCGAAGGCAGCCTCGGCCTCGTCGGCCGTGGTGACCAGGCGCAGCCGGTCGGGGTAGCGCTCGGCCAGCTGGTGGACGACCTCGATCTGCTCCAGGACGGCGGTCACGGCGCTGTGGCCCTCGAACTCGCAGGGCACGTACACGGACCAGAACTGCATGCCGAGCTTCCCGTCGGCGAGCTTCGGGAAGTCGGTGTGCAGGGCGGGCTGCCGGACGGTCAGGTCCAGCGACGCGGCCGCCTCCACCGGGTTCGGGCCACCGTGCTGCCGCAGCTCCCACGGCAGGTCGTTGTGCCCGTCGGCGAGGATGACCGCGTCCAGCAGTTTGGTAGCACGCTGTAGTGCCTCGTTAGTCATCGCCCGATCGTAGGGACGGCCGGTATACGGTTCGTACAAACGTCCTGACATCTTCCGCGAAAGAAGTAATCCGGCGAGGTGTTGCGGTAAAGTGCGGTCCGTGGACACCGACGACGACGAGATCGTCACCTGGTGGGGCCTGGTCATCGAGGGGTACCTGGCCACCCAGGACAAGCTGATGGGCGAGATCGCCGACCGCTTCGGGCTCGCGCCGGCGTCGTTCGACATCCTGCTGCGGCTGGTCCGCTCGCCCGAGCACCGGATGCCGATGACCCGCCTGGCCACCGAGGCCGCGCTGTCCAGCGGCGGGTTCACGAAGGTGGCGGACCGGCTGGTGGCCGCCGACCTGATCTGCCGGATCCCGAGCCCCGACGACCGCCGCGTCACGTTCGCGTCGCTGACCGAGCACGGCCTCGAGGTGGCGAACCAGGCCCGCGCGGCGGCGGCGGACATCCTGCGCCGCATCGTGCTGACGCCGCTGGGTGACGACGCGCCCGCACTCGCCGAAGCCATGCGGACACTCCGGGCGTTCAACGAAGCTCGTTGAAAAAGTCGAGGTCACTGCGGTGCGGGTGACGGCGCACCATGGGAACCATGCTGACCGAATCGACCATCACGACGATGCTTCCGGTGACCGACAGTGAACGCGCCGGCCACTTCTACGCGGACTCGCTCGGCCTGAAGCAGGTGGGGAAGGGCGAAGACGGCACCCTCTACTTCGCGGCGGGCGCGGGCGCGATCGGCCTCCGCCCGATGCCGGCCGGTGCGCAGAGCGAAAACACGGCACTGAGCTTCGAGGTCAGCGACCTCGAAACCGAGGTCACGGCCCTGGAGAACCGCGGTGTGCGGTTCCAGGACTTCGAGATGGAGGGCCTGAAGACGGTCGCCCACATCGCCGAGCTGGGCAAGGAGCGGGCGGCGTGGTTCAACGACTCCGAAGGCAACGTCCTCTGCCTGCACCAGCTGCTGACCTGACCCGCCAGTGCGGGGTCTGCCGCGGCTTGTCGTGAGTGAGAAACAGTGTTCTAACCCTGTTTCTCACTCACGACCTGGGCGAGCGAGGGCATCAGCTTGACGGCGTTGCCCGACAGCACCCCGCTCAGCACCTCCGCCGGCAGCCCCAGCCCGGCGAGCGTCCGGACGTTCGCGGCCACCGACGGCACGCCGGGCCAGTCCGTCCCGAAGACGAACTTCCCGGCCAGCCGGGTGAAGTCGAAGCGCTGGTAGTACTCCTTCAGCTTCTTCGGCGGCAGCCCGGCGAGGTCGAGCCAGACGTTGTCCCGCGCCAGCGCGAGGAACGCCGCCACGTCGTACCACCACCCGCGGCCGCCGTGGGCGAAGACGAACGGCAGCGCCGGGAAGTCCTCGACGACGTCGGACAGCAGCTCGGGGTTGCCGAAACTGGTTCGGGAGCCGGGAAAGCTCGACGTTCCGGAGTGGAGGATCACCGGCACCCCGCGGTCCAGGCACAGCTGGTAGACCGGGTACAGCTCCTTGTCCGCCGGGGAGAACGCGCCGTGCACGGGGTGGATCTTCAGCGCGACCGCGCCCAGGTCGAGCTGCCGTTCGACCTCCGCCGCCGCCGGGTGGTGCAGGTACGGGTTGACGTTCGCCACCAGCCGGAACCGCCGGGGATTGCAGGAAACCAGCGGCAGGTTGTCCTCGATCGGCTGGATCCCGGTCGCCCGCGGGCTGTACTCGCAGAACAGCAGGACCCGGTCGACGCCTTCGGACTCCATCAGCTCGTCCATCGCCGCCGGGACCACCGTGCCTTCGGCGTCGTACACCGAGCGCCACGGGTACGAGCCCGCGAAGTCGTGGGCCCACTGCAGCCACGCGGGTTTGAGCGTCGGCAGCCGCGGCACGTGGACGTGCGCGTCGACCACGAAGTGCCCGTCGATCATGGGTGCGGTGCCACCGCCCGCAGGACGTCGCGGACCTGCTCGCGGATCACGTTGCGGCGGATCTTGCCGGTCGCCGTCTTCGGCAGCTCGGCCAGCTCGACCACCCCGCGCGGGCGCTTGAACGCCGCCAGCCCCTCGCGGCAGAACTCGATCAGCTCGTCCGGGTCGACGGCGAACCCGGGGGCGGGCACCACGCACGCCACCGGCTTGTCGAGCCCGTCGGCGTCCGGCGCGGCGACGACCGCGACCTCCGCCACCGCCGGGTGCTGCCGCAGCCGTTCCTCCACTTCGGACGGTGAGACCCAGATCCCGCCCGCCTTCAGCATGTCCCCGAACCGGCCGAGACAGCTGTACGTGCCGTCCTCGTTGCGCACGTAGCTGTCGCCGGTCCGCAGCCATTCGCCCTGGAACACGAGCTTCGTCGCGTCGTAGCGGGCCCAGTACCCGGTCGCCGTCGACGGCCCGGCCACGAACAGCTCGCCCGGCTGCCCCGGCGCGTCGATCACCGCGCCGGCTTCGTCGCGGATCTGCAGGGAGTACCCGGGCACGGCGACGCCGGTGGTGCCCGGCCGCACCCGGCCGGGCTGGTTGGACAGGAAGATGTGCAGGGCCTCGGTCGACCCGATGCCGTCGAGGATCTCCAGCCCGAAGCGTGCGCGGAACCGTTCGAACAGCGACGCGGGCAGCGGCTCACCGGCCGAAACCGCGTACCGCACCGAAGCGAACGAGTCGTCCGGGACGTCGCTGGCGAGCAGCGCCGCGTAGAACGTCGGGACCGCGAAGAACAGTGACGGCTGCTCCTCGCGAGCGCGTCTCGCGAACAACGCGGGTGTCGGACGCGAAGGCTCCAGCAGGGTCGTGCCGCCCGCGCCGAGCGGGAAGAAGCACGAATTTCCCAGCCCGTAGGCGAAGAACAGCTTGGGCACCGACAGGAACCGGTCCGCCGCCGACGTCGCCAGCACGCCGCGGGCGTAGGTCTCGCAGACCGCGCGGACGCTCGCGTGCCGGTGCATCGCGCCCTTCGGCTGCCCGGTCGTGCCCGAGGTGTACAGCCACAGCGCGGGCGAGTCCTCCCACGTCCGGCCGTCGCGGAACTCGCCGTCCAGTTCGGACCAGCGGTGCGTGCGGACGCCGTCCGGGACGCCCGCCGCGTCGGACCGGTCGAGCAGCACGTCCGTGACCTCGGGGGCCAGCCCGAGCGCGGTCACCGCCTGCTCGGCGAACTCCCCGGACACGCACAGCACCCGCGCCCGCGAGTCGGCCAGCACCTTGCCCAGCTCCAGCCCGGTGACCATGGTCGACACCGGGACGGCGACCGCGCCGGCCAGCATCGCGCCGAGGATGCCGGTGAGCAGCTCGACGTCGTCGACCATGCAGAACATGACCCGCTCTTCGGGCCGCACGCCGAGCGCGGTGAGCCCGCCGGCGACGCGCCGGGACTCGGCGGCGAGCTCGGCGTAGGTCAGGGTGCGGCGGGGCGACGCGACCGCGGTCGCGTCCGGGTGCCCGGCCCGCAGCAGGTACTCCGCGGCATTGAACCCTGTCGCCACCAGGCCTCCTACGTGAGGTACACGTACTCGTAGTCGATGGGCTTGCCGTTGATGCCCTGCCGCGGCGGCGCCACCCAGCTCGCGATCTTCCCCCGCTCGTACACCGGGCGCATCAGCGAGCGGACGAACGTGAGGTCCTCGGTCGTGGGCAGCCACTTGCGTTTGCCCGCCTCCCAGGTCGCCTCGTCGACGATGGTGCCGTCGGGAGTGACGTGGTGGCCGGAGTTTATGCCCACTTCGCGGTTGAAGCCAGGGTGCGGCAACCGGAACGCGAAGCCGATGCCGGCGTCGGCGAGGATCTTGTTCCAGCGCTTCACGCCGGTCTGGCAGTCGGCCATGTACTCGCTGCGCAGGTCGAGGTTGAGCAGCAGGATCGCCTGCTGCTCCTCGGTCGTCCAGGTGCCGTCGCCGTTCGGCCGCTCCAGCGTGCGGGCGTCCTCGGTGAGCTTGTGGTCGTCCTTGCGGCGCGTTTCCTGCCAGCGGCCCTTGAGCCCGGCGGTGTAGTAGTTCGCCGCGTTCGTCGACGTCTCGCTGCCGAACAGGTCGAGCGAGACGGTGTAGTGGAAGTTGATGTACCGCTGGATGACCTCCAGCGGGATGCCGCCGTGCGGGCCGATGTCGAGCGTGTCGTGCTCGCGGATCAGCTCGGCGCTGCGGATCACCACGCGGTCGACACCGGTGGTGCCGACCATCATGTGGTGCGCTTCTTCCTTGAGCATGAACTCGCAGGTGCGCGACAGCGGGTCGAAGGAGGACTCCTTGAGCGTGCCGAGCTGGTACTTCCCGTCGCGGTCGGTGAAGTAGGTGAACATGTAGAACGCCAGCCAGTCGGCGGTTTCCTCGTTGAACGCGCCCAGGATCCGCGGCGCGTCGGGACTACCCGAGTTGCGCAGCAGCAGCCCTTCGGCCTCGTCACGCCCTTCGCGGCCGAAGTAGGCGTGCAGCAGGTACACCATCGCCCACAGGTGACGGCCTTCTTCGACGTTGACCTGGAACAGGTTCCGCAGGTCGTACAGGCTCGGCGCGGTGAGGCCGAGGAGTTTCTGCTGCTCGACCGAGGCCGGCTCGGTGTCGCCCTGGATGACGATCAGCCGCTGCAGGTCGGCGCGGTATTCGCCGGGCACCTGCTGCCACACCGGCTCGCCCTGGTGCTCCCCGAAGGCGATCCGGCGGTCCGGCTCGCGCTCGGCCAGGAAGATGCCCCAGCGGTAGTCGGGGACGTTGACGTGGTCGAAGTGCGCCCAGCCTTCGCGGCCCACGCTGACGGCGGTGCGCAGGTACACCCCCTGCGTCTCCAGCGTCGGGCCCATTTCGCCCCACCAGTGCAGGAACTTCGGCTGCCAGCCTTCGAGCGCGCGCTGCAGCCTGCGGTCTTCGGAAAGGTTGACGTTGTTGGGGATCTTGGCGTCGTAGTCGATCTTCTCGGGCATCTGCGCTAGACCCGCTTCCTGTCGAAGACGGCCTTCTGCCCCGTACCGTATCGGCGCAGCGCGCCTTCCGGCCCGGATGCGTTCGGGCGGGTGAAAATCCAGTTCTGCCAAGCCGCCAGCCGGCCGAAGATCTTGGTCTCGATGGTCTCGGGACCGACGAACCGGTGGTTGGCCTCCATCCCGGTGAGGGCGTCCGGGGAGAGCGACGCGCGGCCTTCGAGGGCGAGCCGGATCTCGTCCTCCCAGTCGAGGTCGTCCGGGGCGTCGGTGACCAGGCCGAGTTCGACGGCTTCGGCGGCGCTCAACGCGCGGTTCTTCTCGCGCGCCAGCCAGGTGAGGTGGTCGTCGTCGCCGTAGAACCGAGTCTGCAGGCGGGTCAGGCCGTTGCCCATCGGGAACGCGCCGAAGTTGGCGTCGGTCAGCTGGATCGACGCGCGGGCGTCGCTGTCTTCGTCGTCGATCGGCGGGCCGTCCAGGATGTACTGGCGGTCCGCGGCCAGCGCGATCTCCAGCAGCGCGCCGGTGAAGCAGCTGCCGGGTTCGATGAGCGCGACCAGGCTGCGGCTGGTGACGTCGAGGCGCTTGAGCGTCCGCTTGAAGTAGTGCGTGATCTCGTTGGCCAGCCAGTCCTTCTGCCCCAGCACGGCCTGCTCGTGCGCTTCGACCTTGGCGGGATCGCCCTGGGTCCGGAGGATCCACGTGCCGGCCTCGACCTCGTTGGTGCGCAGCCGCAGGATGGCGTCGTCGAGCTCGCGGGTCATGGCGAGGAACCAGCCGCCCGCGCCTTCCTCGTGCAGGTCACCGGGGTCGGTTTCAGGGCCCTTGATGGTGATGGTGACCTGGTCCTTGGCGACCTCGATGTCGACATGGCGATGTTCGAGGGGCGTCAGCTCGATGCCTTTTTCCGCTTGCTTTTCCGATCGCCGGGCAAGTTCCCGGGCCTTCTCCAGGACTTTTTCGCGGAAGTCCTGGCGCGGCACCAGTTCGTCGACCAGCCGCCAGTCGACCGCCGTCCGGCCCTTGACGCCGTCCGGGCGCGTGGCGAAGACGTCGGCGAGGTCCCGGCGCACGCGCCGCTTGTCGACGACCCGGGTGAGGCCGCCGGTGCCGGGCAGCACGCCGAGCAGGGGGACCTCCGGCAGCGCGACCGTCGAGGAGTTGTCGTCGATCAGGAAGATCTTTTCGCAGGCCAGCGCGATTTCGTAGCCACCGCCGGCGCAGGTGCCGTTCACCGCGGCCACGTAGACCTGGCCGGAGTGCTCGGTGGCGTCCTCCATGCCGTTGCGGGTCTCGTTGGTGAACTTGCAGAAGTTGACCTTCCAGTGGTGCTCCGACGCGGCGAGCATCCGGATGTTCGCGCCGGCGCAGAACACCTTGTCCTTCGCGCTGGTCACGATGACCACGCGGACCTCGGGGTGCTCGAACCGCAGCCGCTGGGTGGCGTCGTACAGCTCGATGTCGACGCCGAGGTCGTAGGAGTTGAGCTTGAGCTCGTACCCCGGGACCAGGCCGCCCTGCTCGTCGACGTCCAGCTCCAGCCAGGCCACCTCCCCGTCGAGCCGGAGGCGCCAGTGGCGGTACTCGTCGGGACGGCGGTCGAAGGCAACCGGTGTGGTGGTGGTCACTCACCCGATTGTCTACACGAGTCAGACGGAGGTCAATGTTGTGTAGAAACTTGATCTCGCGCGGTCACCCGGTTGAGCGTGGCCCAGGCCCAGGTGAGGAACACCCAGAGGGCGAGCCCGGCGGCGGCGTCGGTGAAAATCGTCGCGAACCAGAAGGCGGGGATCTGCGGGACACCGGTCAGGAAATGACCGAGCGTGACGATGCCGGTCAGGGAGTAGACCAGCAGGAACGCCAACGCCTTCTCGTACCGGCCTTGGGTGTACGCGCGGTAGCCGAGCCAGCCGAAGGTCGTCAGCAGCACCCAGGCGACCGCGACCGCGAGGCCCGCCGCGACCGCCGGAATGCCCGGCAGCTGCGGGTAGTCCGCAACGCGGACGGCGTTGTGCGCGTAGTGCAGTGTCGTGCTGAGCAGCGAAAAGCCGAGGATCACGCGAAGCGGTACCAGTCCCTTGTCCATCAACGCCCCCGATTTGATAGATCGCTCTAGCGACGTTACCGCCCACGGGTCGTGGGGGGGGGGGGGGGGGTTGTGACCGCAGGGGCCCCAACACCCGGGCGGCGAAATAAATTAGGGGGGTGGGGGGCCCGGATCACCCCCCCCGGGAACCCAAGGGCCAACGGA
>NZ_JBEXKX010000049.1:0-70805 GCF_040609695.1 Amycolatopsis sp. NPDC004625 | reverse complement strand
ATCTACACACGCACCTCCACCCTGTTTCCCTCCCCGACGCTCTGCCGATCTCGGAGCCGGCCGGACCGGCGAGGGCGGCGGCGCCGCGGCCGCGGGCCGGACCGGGGTCGCCGGGCGGCTGGTCACCACCGGCCGGGCGGGCGCGGCGGCGGGCCGGGCCGCGGCCGGGCGGGCGGTGACCGGCTTGCCGGCGCCGTACTGCTCCAGCAGTGGCTCCAGGTCACCGGCGGTCAGCGACGGGCCCGCGAGGTCGCACCACTCGAGCCAGGCCTCCTGGGCCTCCTCGACGGTCTGCCGCTCGTGGGACAGCGTGACCGCCTCGAACAGCTGCCGCGGGCCGGCCGCGGTGACGTCGGCCGAGCCGACCACCACGAACGACGGGTCGTCCTCCGCGATCACCAGCTTCGCGTTCAGGCCGCGCAGCGAGTGCACGATCACGCCGGCCTTCACCCAGTGCAGCAGGGCGTGCGGGCTCGTCGCCCCGGACAGCACGGTGTCCAGGCTCGCGTCCGTGATCAGGGTGTCGCCGGGTTCCAGTGGCAGCAAGGCAGCCGCGCCGGGACCGACGTGGCCGAAGGCGGCCACCAGGTTCCGGCGCGGGGCGAGCAGGGGAGTGATCGAGCCCCAGATGTCCCGGCCCGAGAGAAGTCGTACCGAACGTTCTGCCAGACCCAGCCGAGCGAGCTCCGCGTCCATGCCCCTGACCTTACTGGGTGCCCTCCGGAGTGTTGACGGCCGGAATATCTCTTGCTTGGAAGTAGTTGAACGCGCATGTAAGATGGTGCTCGCGAAGGGAGCAGGTCATGCAGTTCGGAATCTTCACGGTGGGCGACGTCACGACCGATCCCACGAACGGCAGCACGCCGACGGAGCACGAGCGGATCAAGGCGATGGTCCGGATCGCCCTCAAGGCCGAAGAGGTCGGCCTCGACGTCTTCGCGACCGGTGAGCACCACAACCCGCCGTTCGTCCCGTCCTCGCCGACGACGATGCTGGGGCACATCGCGGCGCAGACGTCCAAGATCGTCCTGTCGACGTCGACGACGCTGATCACCACGAACGACCCGGTGAAGATCGCCGAGGACTTCGCGATGCTGCAGCACCTCGCCGACGGCCGCGTCGACCTGATGATGGGCCGCGGCAACACCGGCCCGGTCTACCCGTGGTTCGGCCAGGACATCCGGCAGGGCATCCCGCTCGCCATCGAGAACTACGCCCTCCTGCGCCGGTTGTGGCGCGAGGACGTGGTCGACTGGGAGGGCAGGTTCCGCACGCCGCTGCAGGGCTTCACGTCCACCCCGCGGCCGCTGGACGGCGTCCCGCCGTTCGTCTGGCACGGTTCGATCCGCAGCCCGGAGATCGCCGAGCAGGCCGCCTACTACGGCGACGGCTTCTTCGCCAACCACATCTTCTGGCCGAAGGAGCACTTCCAGCAGCTGATCTCGTTCTACCGGCAGCGGTTCGAGCACTACGGCCACGGCTCGGCCGACCAGGCGATCGTCGGCCTCGGCGGGCAGGCGTTCATCCGGCCGAAGTCGCAGGACGCGTGGAACGAGTTCCGGCCGTACTTCGACAACGCGCCGGTGTACGGGCACGGCCCGTCGCTGGAGGAGCTCACCGACCAGACGCCGCTGACCGTCGGCAGCCCGCAGGAGGTCATCGACAAGACGCTGACCTTCCGCGAGCACTTCGGCGACTACCAGCGCCAGCTGTTCCTGATGGACCACGCCGGCCTGCCGCTGAAGACCGTGCTGGAGCAGCTCGACCTGCTCGGCTCGGAGGTCGTCCCGGTGCTGCGCAAGGAACTCGACGCGATGCGTCCGGCCCACGTGCCGGACGCGCCGACCCACGAATCCCTCAAGGCGGCTTCGGCGGAGGTGACGGTATGAAGCTCGCAGTGGTGACGGCGGGTCTGTCGGTGCCTTCGTCGACCCGCCTGCTGGCCGACCGCCTGGCCGCGGCGACCGCCGCCGCGGCCGGGGAACCGGTCGAGGTGTCCGTGGTGGAGCTGCGGGACATCGCCCTGGACATCACGAAGAACCTGCTGACCGGCTTTCCGGGCCCGGAGCTGCGCGCGGCCATCGAGACGGTTACCGGCGCGGACGCGCTGATCGCGGTGACGCCGGTGTTCACGGCCGGCTACAGCGGGCTGTTCAAGTCCTTCTTCGACGTCCTCGACACGGATTCCCTGGTGGGCAAGCCGGTGCTGCTGGCCGCGACGGGTGGGACCGAGCGGCACTCGCTGGTCCTCGACTACCAGCTGCGGCCGTTGTTCGGTTACCTGAAGGCGGATCCGGTCGCCACGGGCGTGTACGCGGCTTCGTCGGACTGGGGCAGTGGCGAGGCTTCGGGGGCGTTGCAGCGGCGGATCGAGAAGGCCGGCGCGGAGCTGGCTTCGGCGGCCGAGGGTCGAGTTGCGCCTTCGGGGGAGCCGGCGTTCGTGCCGTTCGAGCAGCTGCTGGCGCAGTAGCGGGTAGCCGAACCCGGGCTGCCGGTCGAGAAGCCTGCCGAAAGCAGGGGGTGGTGCCTGCCGTCCGGCAGCGGCTGCCACGGGTGTCCGCCCCCTAATTTCACCCCCATGACCAGGCTTTTCCTCCTGCTCGCGGCCCTGCTGCTCGCCACCGCCACCCCGGCGGGCGCGGCGGCCCCGCGGGACATCGACGGCTACGTCCGCGCCTACCTCGACCACACCGGCCTGCCCGGCGCGGCGGTCGCCGTCACCCACGGCTCCGACGTCGTCCGCGTCGCCGGCTACGGCCACGACGCGGCGGGCGCGCCCATCGGCGCGTCGACCCGGCTGCCGATCGCGTCGCTCGGCAAGTCCATGACCGCGTTCGCCGTGCTCCAGCTGGTCGAGGCCGGGCGAGCCGGGCTCGACGAGCCGGTGACGCGGTACCTGCCGGACTTCCGGCTCGCCGATCCACGCGGCGGCCGGATCACCGTCCGGATGCTGCTGGACCAGACGTCCGGGATGGCCGACTCGGCGTTCCCCGACCTGAAGCTGCCGCAGCCGCACACCCTCGCCGAGGCCGTCACCCGGCTGGCGGACGCGCCGCTGGCGAGCGAGCCCGGTGCGCAGTTCCACTACCACAACCCGAACTACGAGGTCGCCGCCCGGATCGTCGAGGTCGTGTCCGGGCAGCCGTTCGCCGAGTACCTGAGGACGAAGCTGTTCGTCCCGCTCGGCATGACCGGCAGCGCCACCGTGGACGCGCCGCCGGCCGGGACCGAGGGGTACGTCCGGGCCTTCGGGATCGAGGTCCCGGTGTCCGAACCGGACTGGTTCACCGGCGGCAGCCACGGCGTGCTGAGCACCGCGGACGACCTGGCGAAGTGGCTGATCGCCCAGCGGAACGGCGGTGGCGTCGTTTCGCCGGCGAGCGCCGCGCTCGCCCACACGCCCGCCCCCGGCCGTGACTACGCGCTGGGCTGGACCGTCCGGGACGGCCGCGTCTCGCACACCGGCGACTGGTTCTCCCACACCGCGGCGCAGGTCCTGCTGCCCGGCGGGTACGGCGTCGCCGTGATCGCGAACACCGGGATGGCGCTGGACAACGACGCCGAGCTGCTGGCCCAGGGCCTGGCGAGCCTGCTGGCGGGCGGCACGCCGGAGCCCGCCCTGCCCGCCGGGGTGATCGCCGACCGGGTGCTCGGGGCACTGGCGCTGATCGCCGTGGGGCTCGCGGTCCTCGGCGTCCGGCGAGCCGGGCGGAAACCGCGGTGGTGGCGGATCGGGCCGCCGCTGCTGCCGCTCGTCCCGCTGGTGTTCCTGCCGCAGCTGCTCGGGTGGGTATTCGCCGGACGGCGGGGTACCTACGCCCAGGTGCTCCACGTCTGGCCGGGGCTCGTGATCGCGCTCGGCGTGGCCACGCTGGCGGGGCTGCTCGTGGCCGCGGCCAGGGTGCGGGCCCTCGTGAGTGGCACGCGAGGCCGTCACCAGGAAGAATCGGGCGAAACGAGGGGAGACGACCGGTGGGTCTCGGCAAACAGGCGAAGCGGATCCTGATCACGGTGGCCGGGGCCATCCTGCTGGTGGTCGGGGTGCTGCTGCTCGTCCTGCCCGGCCCCGGGCTGCTGCTGGTGCTCGCCGGGTTGCTGCTGCTGGCGTCGGAGTTCCCGGCGCTCGAGCGGTACGTCGACCCGGTGCGCGACCGCGCGATGAAGGCGGCCGAGGACAGCGTGTCGTCCCCGTTGCGCATCGCCGGCTCGGTGCTGGCCGGGCTGGCGCTGCTGGCGGCGGGGATCGTGTGGGGCACGGTGAAGTCGCTGCCGTTCAGCGGGTGGAGCACCGGGTCGAGCCTGATCCTGTCGTCGGTGATCCTGTTCGCGCTGCTGATCTGGAGCTATCGGCGGGTCAAGGCGCGCCGGAAGACGAAGGCTCCGACGGACCGGTGAGCCGCGTCAGGAGCTCGCCGGCGCGTCGGCCGTGACGGGGAGCAGCCCGCGTTCACCGAAGACCTTCTTGGCCGCGAAGGTCGCGTTGAGCGCCTTCGGGAATCCACAGTAGACAGCCGAGTGCAGCAGCGCCTCGACGATCTCCGCCGGCGTCAGCCCGACGTTCAGCGACGCGTTGACGTGCCACTCCAGCTGCGGCTCGCACCCGCCGAGGGCGGTGAGCATGCCCAGGGTGACGAGCTGGCGGTCGCGCGGCGGCAGGCCGGGCCGGGCGTAGACGTCGCCGTAGCCCCACGAGACGACCGCTTCGGCCAGCGCGGGCGAGACGTCGGCGAGGCTGTCGAGCACGCGGCCGCCGTCGCTGTCGATTCCGGTCAGGGTCTGCAGGCCACGTTCGAAGCGTTCGTCGGTCATGTCGGGTCCTTTCCCCAGTGCGTCCGGAACCGACGCTAGGGGCTGGAGCGCGCTCCAGGTCAAACGTGACGGCCACCACGGCACTCCGCCGCGGTGGCCGTCACCGGGACTCAGACCGCCAGCGCCGTGCCGCGGGCCGAAGCGCCCGAGTTCACGTACACGTAGAAGCTCGTCCCTGCTTCGTCCGACTTCGTGCCCGCCGTGTTCGTGCTCCACGCCCGCAGCTGGACGTACGAGCCGCTCTGGCGGTCCGCCGGTACGTCGAAGCCGAACGTCGCCGTGCCGTCCGGACCCGGGGCCAGCGTCGTCTCCGGGCCGGAGTCCACCTGGTAGCCGTACGCCGCCAGGTTCGCCTGGACCGGCGACAGGGTGCACTGGATGTGCTGCCCCGGCGCCACCGACCAGCCGGTCGCGTCACACGTCAGACGCGGCGAGGAGTACGCCACGTAGAAGTAGTAACCGCCCTGCTCGGACACCGTGCCGTCGGCGAGCTTCGTCGTCACCCAGATGCTGTTGGTGTAGCTCTGCGTCGGGGTGAACACCACGCTCGCCGTGCCGTCCGGGCCGGCCGGGACGGTGGTCTGCGGTCCGCTGCCGAACTGGTAGGTGTAGCTGACCGCGCCCGGGACCGGCGACGAGAACACGAACGTGCCGGGCGTGCCCACCGCGCCGCTGGTCTGGCCCTCCGGGTACTCCGCGCTCGTCACCTTCGGCTTGTTCGACGCGACCATGGCGCTGCCCTGGCCCCAGCCGGAGCGGACGCCCGAGGCGAGGCTCGTGTACACGTACAGCGAGTTCCACGACGACGTCGTCGGCGTGACCGTGATGGTCGCGGTGCCGTCCGCCTCGAGCGGCACGGTGACCGGGTCGCCCGACTCGAGGCGGTAGGTCGCCGTCACCGAGCCGGGCAGCGTGGCGTGCACCCGGAACTGCAGCGGCAGGCCCTGGACGGGGTTCGCGGTGAGCGTCTCGACCTCGGGCTCGCCCGCTTCGCTCAGCATCTGCTCGTCGGTCGCCGCGGTCAGGTACCCCGTCGCGAGCCGGGACCGGACGGACACCTGGATCGTGTACTGCTCCGGATCGGCCGGCGTGACGGTCACGGTCGCCTTACCGTCCGGCCCGGCCGCCACGATGCGGTCGTCCTGGCCGGACAGGTGGTAGACGTACTCGGTGACCGGGGTGCTGCTGCCCGGCGCGAACACGCACGTCCGCTCGGTGCCGACGTAGGCGTCGAACGGCGTGCAGGTCACGAGGGGCTGGTTGTCCGCGACCCAGTACCGGTAGGAGGCGGTCGGCCCCTGGTTGCCCGCCGCGTCGACGGCCGTCGCGCTGAGGCTCACCGGACCGTTCCGATCCGGCGCGTACCGCACGGTCGCCTTGCCGCCGCGGCGGTCGGCCGCCGCGTAGCCGCCGTCCCACTTGAAGCCGACGACGTCCGTGTCACCCTTGGCGTCGAAGACGAACGTCCCCGGGATGCCGGTGCCGCCGGATCCGGGCGGCGCTTCGGCGTGGTAGTCGGGGGACGTGATCACCGGCGCCGCCGCGGGCGGGGTGAAGTCCGTGGTGAACTTGCAGGTCGCGCTCCACGGTCCGAAGAGACCGCTGTCGTCCTTGCCCCGCGCCTGCCAGGCGTAGGTGACACCTTCGCTGACGCGCGAGGTGATCTCGACCCACGTGAGGGCGGCGCCGGGCAGGGTCGTGCGCTGGTCGGGGTGGTCGACGGGCCAGAACGCGAACTCCGTACCGGGGTAGGCGTCGTCGGGGTCCGTGACGTCGACGCCCAGCACCACCTGCCGGGGCACCACGAGCGGCTTCGCCGTGCACGCCTGGTAGGTGACCTTCAGCCCGGTCGGCTTGGCCGGCGGCTTGTCGTAGTCGAGGAAGAGCTTCGCCTTCGGGTCGTACTCGCGGCCGAACTGCGGGTCGTTCAGCTGGTTGTCCGGCAGCCGCAGGACGAACGACGCCGTCGTGCGCCCGGCGTCGAGCGCGTTCTGGATCGCCGCGGTGGCCGTCCAGGTCAGCCGGTCCGACGGGCACGACGAGTCGAGGAACGGGCCGTTGACCTTGAGCAGCTCGGCCGGCTGGGTGTTCCACGTCGGCTTCTTCGCCGGAGCGGTCAGCCAGAGCTCCGTCGAGCGTGTGGTGGAACAGTCGGTGACGGCGGTTTCGCCCGTGCTGACGTACGCCGACCGCAAGCGGTTCCCGCGCAGCGCCGAGAGGTCGAAGGTGACGTAGGACTTGGACACGTGGTTCGTGCCGCCGGCGTAGGTGTGCGCGCCGACCGGCGCGTTCCCGGCCTGGTCGACGAAGCTGGCCTTCGGTGCCGCCGAGTCGACGTAGGCCCACGAAGCGGCCGTGATCTCGGTGCTCGATTCCGCCGCGGCCGGGGCCGCGGTGAGGACCGCGGTGCCGGTCGCGACCACGGCCGTGACGAGTGTGAGAACGCCCGCTCTCGCGGGCAGCTTGGATCTTCCGGAGCCCAAAACGGCTCACCCCCTGTGCGTGTGCACCCGATGGCCGTGGAGTACGGCCATACCGCTATCGCACACGCACAGGGGGCGTTACCGGTTGCCTCGCTTACTTACCGCTGGTGAACAGGGCATTCACGTCCGAATCGGACAATGCCCGGTCGTAGACGTGGACCTGGTCGACCGCCCCGTTCAGGAAGTCGACCGGGCCGCCGCCGTACTTGCCGCGGCCGATCACCGTGTGCCCGGTGGACGCCTCGCCGAGGCACACGCTCTTCGTCGCGGCCGGCTGGCCGTCCACGTAGAGCTTGAGCGTTCCCGCCGCGGCGTCGCGGACGCCGACCACGTGGTACCAGCGGTTCGCTTCCGGCGCCGTGGGCGCCAGGGCCCGCGTGCCCACGAAGCTCATCGCCAGCCGGTGGTCCGCGCCCGAGTACTGCAGGAAGAACGCGCTGTGGTCGTCGCCGTCCTGGCTCACCACGGTCTGGAAGCCGTCGCCGACGGCGTTGAACTTCACCCACGCCGCCGCGCTGTAGCTGCCTTCGGTGTTCAGCAGGGCGGCGCCGGTGTCGGCGAACTGGCCGGAACCGTTGACCGCCAACGCCGAACCGCTCTTGCCCGCGGTCCAGGACGCGCCGCCGACGAGCGTGGCGTCGTGGCTGCCGGCGACGTCCTTCGCCACCGTGCCCGCGTTTTCGTCGAACGGGTACGCGGCGATGCCGTCGATCCCGGGCGTGCCGGCGGGCACGGACGGGCCGGACACCGGGGCACCGGTGGCGCCCTTGATCACCGCGAGGTTCGCCGCGCGGACCGCCGCGAAGTCCATCTTCTTCACCTGCCGGTCGTAGGTGAAGAAGCCGTTGACCTCCTTCTCGACGTCGGTGGTCTGCGTGTAGACACCCGCCGAGACGCCGCACTTCTGGGCGACCAGCAGCAGGCGCTGCTGCAGCTCGCCGTAGCGCCGGGTCAGCGTCGCGCTGTCGGGCTCCATTTCGTACGCGAAGCTGCCCGCCGGGTCGAACTGGTGGCCGTCGACCTTCAGGCCGAGACCGCCGTACTCGCCGTCGACCGCCGCGCGCGTGCCGCTCTGCGCCGGCGTGCCCGGGCCCGTGTAGGTGTGGTCGTCGTAGATGTCACCCTTGCCGCTGTCCGGTTCGGACCGGCAGCAGTTGACGCCGGACTCGGCGTTCACCAGCCGGGAGGGATCCCACGACTTGACCTCGTCGGCGATCCGGCCGACCTCGTAGTCGCCCCAGCCCTCGTTGAACGGCACCCACGTGACGATCGACGGGAAGCTGCGGTGCTGGTCGATCATCCGGTGCATTTCGGACTCGTAGTTGACGCGCGAGGCCGCGGACGGCTCGACGTCGTCCTTCATCGCCGGCATGTCCTGCCAGACCATGAGCCCGAGCTTGTCGGCGTAGTAGTACCAGCGGTCCGGCTCGACCTTGATGTGCTTGCGCACCATGTTGAAGCCGAGCGCCTTCTCCTGCTCGAGGTCGAACTTCAGGGCCGCGTCGGTGGGCGCGGTGTAGATGCCGTCCGGCCAGAAACCCTGGTCGAGCGGGCCGACCTGCATCACGAACTTGCCGTTGAGCAGCATCCGCTGCTTGCCGTCGGCGGTCTTGCCGAGGCCGATCGTGCGCAGCCCGAAGTACGAGCCGGCCTCGTCGCCCGACGGGACGAGCTTCACCCGCAGGTCGTAGAGGAACGGGTCGTCCGGCGACCACAGGTGCGGCCGGTCCACCTTGAGCTTCAACGGCTTGTTCGCGTCGCCGGACACGCGCCCGACCGGGCGGCCGTGGTCGTAGGCGACGGCTTCGACGCGCTGCTTCACCGGCCCGCCGACGACGGCGGTCACCGTCACCGAACCGAGGTCCGGCGTGACGTCCAGGCGGTCGATGCGCGCGGACGCGACCGGTTCCATCCAGACGGTCTGCCAGATGCCCGACGACGGCGTGTAGAAGATGCCGTCACCGGGTTGGCGCTGCTTGCCGATCGGCTGCCCGCCCTGGTCGTTCGGGTCGGCGACCCCGACCACGACCTCCTGGGTCCTGCCCGTGGTGAGCGCGTCGGTGACGTCCACGGACCAGGCGTCGTAGCCGCCGGTGTGGCGGCCGACGGTCCTGCCGTTGACGATCACCGTGCTGTCGTAGTCGACGGCCTGGAAGTGCAGCAGCAGCCGCTGCCCGCCCTTGCCGACCTGCCAGTTCTTCGGCACCTCGAAGGTGCGCCGGTACCACATGTTCGTTTCGTGGCGCATGATCCCGGACAGCGCGGACTCGACCGGGTAGGGCACGAGAATGCGCTCTCCCAGTGTCTTGCCGACCGGCGCGGCCTCACCCGGGGTCGCCTTGGCGAACTCCCAGACGCCGTTGAGGTTCTGCCACTTGTCGCGGGTCAGCTGCGGTCTCGGGTAGTCCGGCAGCGCGTTGGTGGGGGAGACGTCCTTGGTCCACGGCGTGGACAGCGGCGGGGTGAGCCGCTGCCACTGCGGTGGGGACTCGGCGTGCGCGGCGGGGACCGCGAGGCCGGTGAGGACCAGTGCCAGCACGGCAGCCAGTCGGGCGGGGCGGAACATCGTTGAACCTCCTGGTAGGGGACAGGGTTCAGCGGGTACGGGAGCGCGCGAGCAGGCGCTGGATCACCACGACGACGAGCAGGAAGGCCCCGCTCACCACGGTCTGGTAGTTGGAGTCGAGGGTGCCGATCTGGTTGATGACGTTCTGGATCAGCGTGCGCAGCAGCACGCCGACGAGGGTGCCGATGATCGTCCCGGCGCCGCCGGTGAGCAGCGTGCCGCCGATGACGACGACCGAGATCGCGTCCAGTTCGGTGCCGACGCCGATCACCGTGACGCCGGACTGCAGGTACGCGGCGGTGAGGACGCCGGCGAACCCGGCCAAGCCGCCGCTCAGCGTGTAGAGGCTGATCTTGGTGCGGGCCACCGGGAGGCCCATCAGCAGCGCGGACTGCTCGGCACCGCCGATGGCGAACACGGACTGGCCGAACCGCGTGCGGCGCAGGAGGAGCCCGCCGAGCGCGAACAGCACGAGCGTGAGGTACACCGGGACGCCGACGCCGAAGATCGTGCCCTGGCCGAGCCAGAGGAACGCCGAGCCCGGGTCCACTTTGTACGTCGTCGCGCCTTCGGACGTCAGCGCCAGCAGGAGTCCGCGGGCGAACAAGAGCGACGCGAGCGTCACGATGAACGGCGCCATCCCGGTGCGGGCGATGAGCAGGCCGTTGACGAAGCCGATCAGCGAACACACGGCCAGCGGCAACAGGATCGCGACGACCAGGCCGTACTGCGCGCCCCAGGCGGCGAGGACGCCGCCGAGCGCGTAGTTCGACCCGACCGACAGGTCGATGCCGCCGGAGATGATCACGAACGTCATGCCCAGCGCGATCACCGCGAGGAACGAGCCCTGCAGCACGAGGCTGCGCAGGTTGTCCGCGGTGCCGAAGTGCGGGAAGGCGAACCACGACGCGAAGATGCCGAGCACGAGCACGACGGCCGCGCCCTGGCGCTGCAGCACGCCGGCGAACGCGGCGTTGCGGGCGGTGGTCTGGACGGCGGTCATCGGCTGCTCCGCTCGCGCGCGACGTAGACCGCGACGACGATGATGGCCGCCTGGACCATCTGCGCGGTGGAGTCCGGCAGGTTGTGCTTGATCAGGGTCGCCTGGACGAGCTGCATGAGCAGGGCGCCGAACACGGTGCCGAGCACGCGGACCCGGCCGCCGGTCAGCGGCGTGCCGCCGACGACGACCGCGGTGATCGCGGACAGCTCCATGAGCAGGCCGACGTCGCTCGGGTCGCTCGCGGCCAGCCGCGACGTCGCCAGCACGCCGGCGATCGCCGCCAGCGCCCCGGAAATCACGTAGACGCTGATGAGCACGCGCTTCACCGGCAGGCCGGCCAGGGTGCTCGCGGCGCGGTTGCCGCCGACCGCGACCAGGTGCCGCCCGAACGTCGTGCGCTGGACGACCAGCCCGGTCAGCACCGCCAGCACGCCCGCGACGATCACCATGATCGGGACGCCGAGCAGGTCACCGGTGCCCAGCTCCAGGAAGTCCTGGTTGCGCAGCTGGACGAGCTGGCCGTGGGCGATCACCAGGGCGAGTCCCCGCCCGCCGACCAGCAGCGCGAGGGTCGCGATGATCGGCTGGATCCCCAGGTACGCCACCAGGTACCCGCTGAACAGGCCGGAGAGCACGCCGGCGATGACGGCGACGATGATCGCCATCAAGGGCCCGGCGCCCAGGTAGAGCGGGATGAGCGCGGCGGCGATCGACATCACCGAACCGACCGACAGGTCGATGCCCTCGGTGCCGATCACCAGCGCCATGCCGAGCGCGACGATGCAGACCGGCGCCGCCTGCACCAGCTGGGTGCGGAAGTTGGCCGCGGACAGGAAGTTGGCGGTGAACACCACGTTGAACAGCAGCAGCACGACGACGGCCAGGTAGACGCCGTAGTTCTGCAGCCACGCGGTGACCTTCGCGCGCTCAAGGGTGGCGGTGGACATCGTTGTCACCCTCCGCTGCGATCGCCGTCAGGACGTTCTCCTCGGTGATGCGGTCGCCGGTCAGCTCGCCGACGACCGAGCCGTCGCGCAGGACGACCACGCGGTCGGACCCGTCGATCAGTTCCTCCAGTTCGGACGAGATGAGCAGCACGCCGAGCCCTTCCTGCGCGAGTTCGTCGATCAGCGCCTGGACTTCGGCCTTGGCGCCGACGTCGATGCCGCGCGTCGGCTCGTCGAGCAGCAGGATCTTCGGGCCGGTGGCGAGCCAGCGGGCGAGCAGCACCTTCTGCTGGTTGCCGCCGGAGAGCTCCGACACCTTCTGTTCCGGGCTCGCGGCCTTGATCCGCAGGCGGTCCATGAAGATCTTGACGATCTTGTCCTGCTTGGCCTTGCTGACCAGGCCGAACGGCGAGAGCGTCGGCAGCGCGGCGAGGACGATGTTTTCGCGGACCGACAGGTTGGGGATGATCCCGTCGGTCTTGCGGTCCTCGGCCAGCAGCGCGATCCCGGCCCGCATGGCGGCCTTGATTCTGCCCTTCTTGAGCGGTTTCCCGGCCAGCAGCACGCTTCCGCCGTCGAGCGGGAACGCACCGACGATGGCCCGCGCGGTCTCGCTGCGGCCGGAGCCGAGCAGGCCGGCGAGGCCGACGACCTCGCCGGGCCGGATGCTCACCGAGACGTCGTGCAGCCTTCGCATGCCGGACAGGTTCTCGGCCTTGAGCAGCGGTTCGCGCTCGACGTCGTGTTCCTCGCCGAACGCCGTGACGCCTTCCTCGCGGATCTGCTTGATCTCCCGGCCGAGCATCTTGGACACCAGCTCGATCCGCGGCAGGTCCTTCAACGGTCCACTGTGGACGACGCGGCCGTCGCGCAGCACGGTGACGCTGTCGCAGACCCGGTACAGCTCGTCCATCCGGTGGCTGACGTAGACGATCGCGATGCCCTCGGCGTGCAGCCGGTTCAGCACCTCGAAGAGCGTCTCGACCTCGCGCGGCTCGAGCGACGACGTCGGCTCGTCCATGATGACGACCTTCGCGTCGGTCGAGACCGCGCGGGCGAGCGCGACCATCTGCTGCGCGCCGACACCGAGGGTGTGCAGCGGCCGCTTGACGTCGTCGGTGATGCCGTAGCCCTTGAGCAGCTCGCGGGCGTCGGCGTACATCTTCGACCAGTCGACGAGACCCGCGCGGGTGCGCGGCTCGCGGCCGAGGAAGACGTTGCCGGCGATGCTCATCAGCGGGACGAGGTTGACCTCCTGGTAGATCGTGGAGATCCCGGCGCGCTGCGCGTCGATCGGCCGCTTGAACGTCACCGGCGCGCCGAGGTGGCGGACCTCGCCCTCGTCGGGCTGGTAGACGCCGGTGAGCACCTTGATCAGCGTGGACTTGCCCGCGCCGTTCTCGCCGACCAGCGCGTGCACCTCGCCCGGCCGCAGCGCGAAGCCGACGTCGTCGAGCGCGAGGGTGCCGGGGAACCGCTTGGTCACCCCGGCCACCTCGAGCACCGGTGCGGTCGTCATGGCGACGTCCTCCTCGGTGGCGGCCGTCATCAGTACGCGTTCCCGACCTTCTGGGCCGCGTTGGACTCGTCGTACTGGTCGTCGCTGATCACGATGCTCGCCGGGATGGCCTCGCCGTTCTCGAACTTCTGCAGCGTCTGGAAGGCCAGCGGGCCGAAGCGCGGGTTGGACTCGATGACGGCGTTGTAGCTGCCGTCGGCGATGAGCTGCACGGCGTTGCGGGTGCCGTCGATGGAGACGACCTTGACGTCCTTGCCCGGCGTCTTGCCGGCCGTCTTGAGCGCGTTGACCGCGCCGACGCCCATCTCGTCGTTCTCGGCGTAGACCGCGGTGACGTCGGGGTGGCTCTGGATCAGCTGCTCCATCACCGACTGGCCCTTGGAGCGGTCGAACTCGCCGGTCTGCTCGGCGACCACGGACAGGCCGGGCGTCTTGGCGAGCTCGTCCTTGAAGCCCTGGGTGCGGTCGGTGGTCACGTTGTTGCCGGACGAGCCGAGCAGGATGACGACCTTGCCGGTGCCGCCGGTCGCCTTCGCCATCGCCTGGGCGGCGCGCTTGCCCTGCTCGACGAAGTTGGAGCCGATGAAGGTCAGGTAGTCGGTGCACGCCTGGGACGTCACCTTGCGGTCGATGGTGACGACCGGGACCTTCTTGGCCTTCGCCGCGTCGAGCGCGGGCTGGAGGCCGTCGGAGTTCAGCGGCGCGACGACCAGCAGCTGGGCGCCGCGGTCGAGCATCGACTTGATGTCGCTGATCTGGCGGTTCAGGTCGCTCTGGGCGTTGGTGACGAGCAGCTTGTCCTGCGCGATGCCGAGCTTGGCGGCTTCGTCGCGAATGGACTGCGTCTCGGCGATCCGGAAGGGGTTGGCCTCCTTTTCGGACTGGGAGAAACCCACCACCGCCGTCTTGAGGTCGACCTTGGGGTAACCGGTCTTGGTGAGGGTGCAGCCGTCGGCGGACGGCGCGGCCGACTGGGCGCTGGCGGCCGGCCCGCCGCCGCTCGACGGGGCGGCGGGGGTTTCTTCCCTGCTCGTGCAGGACGTGAGGGTCAGCGCGGCGGCGGCCGCGGTGACCAGGACCAGTCGGGGACGGGAGGACAAGAGCACGGCGACTCCTCGGGCAGCGTCGTTGGTGGCCCGCTCACCGGGGTGATGCTTGCCTCACCGCGGGAGCCTTGAGGTACTTTTTACATCGTTGGAACAACGTTGTAAACCGGCAGCGGCTCGCTACACTTCGTGCTCACTCTCTGAAGGGACCGCCCGTGACCGTCACGCTCAAGGACGTCGCCACGCTCGCCGGAGTGTCGGTGAAGACGGTGTCGAACGTCGTGAACGGCTACGCCTTCGTCAAGCCGGAAAACCGCCGGCGCGTCGAGGAGGCCCTGGCGGCGACCGGGTACCGGCCGAACGTCGGGGCCCGCAACCTCCGCCGCGGCCGCACCGGCTTCCTGGCGCTGATGGTGCCGGAGCTGTCGATCCCGTACTTCGGCGAGCTGGCCGGGCTGGTCATCACGGCGGCGCAGAAGCGCGGCTGGAGCGTCCTGATCGAACAGACGCAGGGGACGCGGTCGCGGGAGCGGGAGACGTTGTCGTCGCTGGGGCCGCACCTGGTCGACGGGGCCCTGGTGCACCCGGAAGCCCTGGAGGCGGCGGACTTCCCGGCCGAGCCGGGCGGGATCCCGCTGGTCATGCTGGGTGAGCACGCGGTCGACGTGCCGATCGACCACGTGGCGATCGACAACGTCCTGGCGGCGCGCACGGCGGTGTCCCACCTGGCCTCGCTGGGGCGCACGCGGATCGCGGCGATCGGGCGGAACCTCTCCCGCGGGACGTCGTCCCAGCGGCTGGCCGGCTACCGCGCAGCCCTGGCTTCGGCCGGTTTGTCCTATTCGGACGCTTTGGTGGCCCCGGCGGAGAAGTGGCACCGATCGGTGGGTGCGGCGGCGATGAAGTCGTTGCTGGCCCTGCCGTCGCCGCCGGACGCGGTGTTCTGCTTCAACGACCTGCTGGCCATCGGCGCGCTGCGCGCGGTGGCCGAGCTGGGCCTGCGGGTCCCGCAGGACGTGGCGATCGTGGGGTTCGACAACAACGAAGAGAGCGCATTCTCCCTCCCGTCCCTGACCACGATCGCCCCGGACAAGACGGCGCTGGCCGAGGCGGCGGTGGACCTCGTCCACCGCCGCATCACCGGCGACACGACGTCCCCGCCCCAGGACATCCAGACCCCGTTCGCCCTGGAGATCCGCGAAAGCACCCGCGGCCGCTGACTCCCGTACCCAGCCGGTCGGCTCGCGTACCCAGCCAGTCGGTTCGCGTACCTGGACGGTCGGTTGGTGAGCCGACCCTCTGGGTACGCGAGCCGACCGTGGGGGTACGTGAACCGACCCTCTGGGTACGGATCAGCGGGTGGGCCAGTGCCAGGAGGGACGGTCGAGGCGGCCCTGGCCGGCGACTTTCGTCTCGCCGTACTCCTTTTCCAGCTCGATCGTGCCCACGTCCGCCACGGCCGCGAGGGCGTGGATCAGGGGCTGGGCGTGGGAGACCACCACCAGCTGGGTCTCCTTCGCCGCCGTCGCGATCAGGGTCGCCAGGGCCGGGAGGAGGTCCGGGTGGAGGCTCGTCTCCGGCTCGTTCAGGACCAGCAGCTCCGGCGGGCGCGGGGTCAGCAGGGCCGCCACCCACAGCAGGAAGCGCAGCGTGCCGTCCGACAGCTCCGCCGCCGACAACGGCCGCAGCAGGCCGTGCTGGCGCAACTCCACCGACAGCAGGCTGTCCTGGGAGCGCACGTCCAACGTCGAACCCGGGAACGCCGCGTCGAGCACTTCCGCGAGCTCCGCGGCCCGGCCCACCTCGATGATCGTCTGCAGGGCCGCCGCCAGGTCGGCGCCGTCGTGGGACAGCACCGGGGTGCGGGTGCCGATGCGGGACCGGCGGGCCGGGGCGTCGGCGTCCGTGCGGAAGTGGTCGTAGAACCGCCACGACCGGATGCGTTCGCGCAGCACCAGCAGTTCCGGGCACGCCCGCGGGTCCGCGAACTCGCTCAGCATGCTGTCCATCGGGCGGATCTTGAACCGGTCTTCGCCCCACGCCCCGGACGAAACGCGCGTGCGCACCGACGGCCCCGCCCGGTCCGCGAGCAACGCCGAGGGCCGCAGGTACGGCCCCGACCACACCGCTTCCCGCTTGAACTCCGGGTCGAGGTTGAACAGCGTCGCCGTCGGCACCGGCAACCCCAGGTCGAGCGCGTAGCCGAACTCGTCACCCGCGAAACCGAGCCGCAGCCCGACGGCCTTCGTGTGCACCTTGCCCTGAACCCGCGTCGTCCCGCGCCGCACGCCGTTCTCCGGGCCGGCCCACAGGGTCGACGGCAGTCCGCCCTCGCGTGCCAGGGCGGCCACGGCGCCGTTGCGCGACGCGTCCGCCAGCAGCCGCAGCGCCCGGTACAGGCTCGACTTGCCGCTTCCGTTCGGCCCGGTGACGACGGTCAGCCCGGACAGCGGCAACACCAGGTCGCGCAGCGAGCGATAGTTCTCGACAGCCAGCGTGGTGAGCATGGCCAGAACCTAGTCGCCGCAAATTCGTCCGATCTTTGTCCGGTCCAAGTCGTTGACACTCCCGAGTCGAACCAGTCAGGATCACAGATCCTATAGGATCCACGGTTTGTCTGGACCTCGAAGGAGTGGTCATGGCAGCACGGGCTCTCGGTGTCCTCGCCGGGCTCGCGGTGGTCGCGGGTCTGCTCACCGCGCCGGCGGCGGTGGCGGAAGAACCCCAGCTCATAGCGCAGAAACCGTACCTGGGCTGGAGCAGCTGGAGCCTCGAGTCGACCAACTACCCCGGCGTCAACCCGACCGGCACGGCCAGCTGGCTCACCGAGCAGCACGTCCTCCAGCAGGCCGACGTGCTCGCCGCGAAGTTCAAGGCGCACGGCTACACCTACGTCAACATCGACGCCGGCTGGGCGAATTCATTCGATGAATACGCCCGCCCGGTGGTCAACCCGGTGACGTTCCCCGACGGCATGAAGTACGTGGCCGACTACGTCCACCGCAAGGGCCTCAAGCTCGGCTCCTACCTGGCCGTCGGCCTCGACCTCAAGGCGTACCACGACGGCGACTCGCCCATCGCGGGCACCGCGGACTGCCACACCCGGGACCTCGTCTACCCCGACCTGCGCAGGACCAACGGCTGGGACTCCGCCTACAAGATCGACTTCGCGAACCCGTGCGCCCAGTCCTATGTGGACTCCGTGGCGCGGCTGCTGGCCGGCTGGGGCGTCGACTTCCTCAAGCTCGACGGCGTCGGCCCCGGCTCCTTCAAGGGCGGCGAGAACCACACCAACACCGCCGACGTCGAAGCGTGGCACAAGGCGATCGCCAAAACCGGCCGCCCGATGGAGTTCGTCGTCTCCTGGGCGCTGAGCCACCGCCAGGCCGACGTCTGGAAGGCCAACACGAACGGCTGGCGCGTCGACACCGACGTCGAGTGCTACTGCGACACCCTCGTGACCTGGAACGCCTCGGTCAAGCAGCGCTGGAACGACGTCGTGCAGTGGATCCCCGACGCGGGCCCCGGTCACTGGAACAACCTCGACTCCCTCGACGTCGGCAGCGGCAAGATGGACGGGCTCACCGAAGCCGAGCGTCAGAGTTACATGACGCTGTGGGCGATCGAAGCCGCGCCGCTCTACCTCGGCGACGACCTCACCCGGCTCGACGACTACGGCGTCAAGCTGCTGACCAACGACGAGGTCATCGCGGTCGACCAGGCCGGCATCCCGGCCAAGCCGGTGAGCCGGACGACCGACCAGCAGGTCTGGTACAACCGCAACGCCGACGGCAGCTACACGGTGGCCCTGTTCAACCTCGCCGCGGTGCCCGCCCGGGTGACCGCGGACCTCGCGCAGCTCGGCATCACCGGCCCGGTGCGGATCCGCGACCTCTGGGCGCACGACGACGTCCGCGACACGACCGCGGACCTGCCGGTGCACGGCTCGCGGCTGTTCAAGGTCACCCCGCGCGACCGCACCGCGCTCGCCGCGCCCGCCGTCGTGCACGGCACCGCGGCCACCGGCACCAGCATCGCCCTGGCCTGGGACGCCTCGAAGGGCGCGCAGAGCTACGACGTCTACGCGAACGGGCGCAAAGTCACCAGCGTGAACGGCAGTGCCGCCACGGTCACCGGCCTCGAGCCGTCGACGTCGTACGACTTCACCGTGGTGGCGAACCAGCGGTCCGGCAGGCCGTCCGCGCCCAGCCGGAAGATCGGCCTGACGACCTCCGCGGCCGGTGGCCCCAGGACGTACGAAGCCGAAAACGGCAGCCCGCAGGGCGGTGCGACGGTCTACGACTGCGCCTGCTCGGGCGGCAAGAAGGTCGGCTACCTCGGCGGCAGCGGCTACGTCGTGCTGCCCACGGTGACGACGGCCAAGGCGGGCACGTACCTGCTGCAGCTGTCCTATGTGGACGGCGATTCGAGCCGGACCGGGATCGTCACGGTCAACGGGACGTCGTTCCCGCTGCCGGTCGCCGGCAGCAACGACGACGACTGGAACACCCCGCAGGCGGTCACGATCCCGGTGTACCTGCAGGCCGGGGCCAACACGATCCAGATCGGCAACCAGGCGGGCTACGTCTACGACGTCGACAAGATCACCGTCTGATGGACCTGCTGCTCTCCTGGCCGCGTCCGGCGCGCGACTGGACCGAGGCGCTGCCGGTCGGCAACGGCCGCCTCGGCGCGATGGTCTTCGGCGGCGCCGGCCGGACCCGGGTCCAGGTCAACGACGCCACGGTCTGGTCCGGCACCCCGGGCGGCCCGGCCGCCGCGCTCGCCGGCATCGACGCCGGGCCGGACCGGCTCGCCGAGGTGCGGGAGGCGGTGTTCGCCAAGGACTTCCGGCGGGCCGAAGACCTCCTGATGGCGTTCGAGGGCCCGTACAGCCAGGAATTCCTGCCGTACGTGGACCTCTGGCTGACGCTGCCCGAAGGCGTCTCGCACGGCCACACGCTCGACCTCGACAACGGCGTCGTCACCGAGCGGCTCACCATCGACGGCCACGACGTCGAACGGACCACGTGGGTGAGCCGGCCCGCGCAGGTCCTCTGCGTCTCGGTGACGTCGACCGACGTCGGTGTCGACATAACGACACCGCTGCGGGAGGTGTGCTGGGACGGCCTGGACCTGGGCATCGAGATCCCGGTCGACGGCGCGCCGCGGCACGAGCCGCAGGTCGAGCAGCCGCTGCGGTACGGGACCACGGCCGGTTACGACCCGTTCGGCGCGGTCGCCGTCCGGGTGGCCCGCGACCGCACGCGGACCCTGGTCGTGCTGGCCAGTTCGACCAGCGCGCACGACGCCTGGACCGGCGCCCGGCCGCGCACCCGCGCCGAACACCACCGACGTGCGGCGGACCTGGCCGAACAGGCCGTCGCGGCCGGCGCCGACGCCCTCCGGCGAGGGCACGAGGCCGACCTGCGGCCGCTGCTCGGCGCGTGCCGGCTCCGGATCGGCGGCCGCCGCGGCGGCACCCACGACGTCGCCGAGCTGCTGTCCGGTGACGACGAACAGCTGACGGCGACCGTGCTCTTCCAGTACGGCCGGTACCTGCTGGCGAGCGCGTCCCGGCCCGGCGCGCCCCCGGCGAACCTGCAGGGCATCTGGAACGACGACCCGCGCCCGGCCTGGTCGTCGAACTACACGCTCAACATCAACACGCAGATGAACTACTGGGCCGCCGAGCCGACCGGGCTCGGCGAATGCCACCGGCCGCTGTTCGACCTGCTCGGCAAGCTCGCGGTGACCGGCGCCGACGTGGCGCGCGAGCTGTACGGCGCCCGCGGCTGGGTCACCCACCACAACACCGACCCGTGGGGCTGGGCGCTGCCGGTCGGGATGGGGCACGGCAACCCGTCGTGGGCGATCTGGCCGATGGGCGGCGCGTGGCTGGTCCAGCACGCGTGGGAGCACTACGACTTCACGCGCGACCACGCCTTTCTCGCGTCGACGGCCTGGCCGCTGCTGCGCGGCTGCGCCGAGTTCTGCCTGGACTGGCTGGTCGAGCGGGACGGCCACCTCGACACGTGCCCGTCGACGTCACCGGAGAACCTCTTCCGCTCCGGAACGGGGACGAAGGAGTCGCTGACATATTCGTCCACAATGGACGCCTCGCTGATCCGGGCGGTGTTCGGGCGCAGCCTGGCCGCGGCGGCCGCGCTCGGCGTCGACGACCCGCTGTGCGCCGAAATCGCGGCCGCGCTGCCCCGGCTGCGGCCGCTGCCCGTCCTGCCGGACGGCCGGCTGGGGGAGTGGGCCGAGGACCTCCCCGAGGAGGACCCGCTCCACCGGCACCTCTCGCCCCTGGTCGCGGTCCACCCGCTCGGCGAGATCGGATTGTCGACGCCGGGCGGGCTCGCCGCCGCGGCCGAGCGGACCCTCGACCGGCGTGGCCCGGGGGCGATGGGCTGGTCGTGGGCGTGGAAGATCGCCCTGCGGGCCCGCCTCGGCGACGGCGAGACCGCGCGCTCGCTCCTGCGAGAGGCCACCCGGCCCGTCACCGGCGACCGCCACCGCGACGCCCCGGTCGACGGCTCCGAGTGGGGCGGGCTGCTGCCCAACCTGTTCAGCACGCACCCGCCGTTCCAGATCGACGGCAACCTCGGCTTCCCGGCCGGGATCGCGGAACTGCTGGTGCAGAGCCAGTCCGGCACCATCGTGCTGCTCCCGGCGCTGCCCGCGGCCTGGCCGGACGGCGAACTCCGTGGCCTGCGCTGCCGCGGCGGCGTCACCGTCGACCTGGTGTGGCGCGACGGCGAGCCGGACACCGTCCGGGTGAAGCGGACCAGCGGCGATCCCCGCGAGCCCGTTCACGTCCGGTTCCGCTGCGCTGCCACGGAACTCCGGCTGGACACCGGCGAATCGACCGTCCTGAAAGGACTGTGATGCTGACCGACCTCGGCCGTGACGCGTTGTGGGAGTACCGCAGCGACTACACGGCACCCGCCGATTTCGACGCCTTCTGGACGTCGACACTGGCGGAAGCACGGGCGCACGACATCGGTGTGCGCCTGACCCCGGTCGAGACGCCGTTGCAGGTGATCGACGTCTTCGACGTCACCTTCGCGGGCTTCGGCGGCCACCCGGTCCGCGCCTGGCTGAAGCTGCCCCGGCGTGCCGAGGGGCCGCTGCCGGCGGTCGTGCAGTTCCACGGCTACGGCGGCAGCCGCGGCAGCGAGCTCGAGCAGCTGCACTGGGCGGCGGCGGGCTATGCGCACCTGCAGGTCGACGTGCGCGGCCAGGGTGGCGTGACGCCGGACCCGGCCGGCAGCGGACCGGCCCACCCCGGCCACCTCACGCGCGGGATCGAGAGCCGCGAAACCTACGTCTACCGGCGGATCTTCACCGACGCGGCCCGCGCGGTCGACGCCGTGCGAGCGCTCGGCCCGGTGGATCCGGCCCGGGTGGCCGTCACCGGCAACAGCCAGGGCGGCGGCATCGCGCTGGCGGCCGCGGCGCTGGTCCCGGACGTCGTGGCCCTGCACGCCCAGGCCCCGTTCCTCTGCGACTTCCGGCGCGCGAGCCTGGTCGCCGGGGAGCGGCCGTACACGGAACTGACCGGCTACCTGGCCATGCACCGGACCCGGGCCGAACGCGTCTTCGACGTGCTGTCCTATTTCGACGGGGTCGGCTTCGCGGGCCGCGCGGACGTGCCCGCGTGGTTTTCCGTGGGGCTGATGGACGGCATCGTGCCGCCGTCGACGGTCTTCGGCGCCTACCACGCCTACCGCGGGCCGAAGGAGATCGCGGTTTGGGACTACGGCGGCCACGAAGCCGGCGGGGAGGACGACCTGCGTGCGGTGCTCGAAGCGTTCGGCGCAGTAGCCTGGGGAGGAGAGTCGAGAGGGGACCGATGACAGGCGGACGGCGCCTCGAGGCCCTGCCGAGCCGGCAGGTGCTCGCCGACGGCGTCCACGAGCAGATCCGGGCGCTGATCATGAACGACGGCATCGCCCCGGGCGCGCGGATGAACATCGACGAGATCGCCCGCGAGCTCGGCGTCTCCGGCACGCCGGTGCGCGAGGCGCTGGCGCGGCTGGAGTCCGAGGAGCTCGTCAGCCGGCTCCCGCTGCGCGGCTACCGCGTCACGGAACTGCTGAGCCGCAAGGAAGTCGACGACATGTACGCGCTGCGCCTGCTGCTGGAGCCGCCGTCCGCGGCGCTGGCGGCGGCGGCGATGTCGGACGCGAACGTGGCGCTGCTGCAGGCGGAGCTGGCGACCTGCCCGGCAGCGCCGGCGGAGGACGCGTACCGCGACTACAAGGCGTTGACCGCGCACGACCAGCGGCTGCACGAGCTGATCCTGCGCCTGGCCGGCAATGCGGCGGTCGAGCAGGCGTTCGCCCGCACCCACTGCCACCTGCACTTCTTCCGCCTGAACTACAACCAGCCGTTCGGCGAGCAGACGATCACGGAACACCGGGTGATCGTGGACGCCCTGATCGCGGGCAGCCCGGCGGGCGCCCGCCAGGCGATGACCGGCCACCTCGAAGTGGCCCGCGACCGTCTGCTCGACCGGCTCTGACCTACCTGACCGGCATGGTCACTTCGTAGACGCGGGTGGCGGCCTTGCGGGCGCCGGTGAAGCCGTTGGCCCACAGGGATTCCACCTGCGACGCCTCGGTGGCGTTCGGGTTGGCGTTGGTGCAGGACGGGCCGGGGCCACCGCCGGACATCAGTTCCGAGCAGGGGCCTTCGTAGTGGTCCGGCAGGCCCAGCGCGTGGCCCGTTTCGTGGGCCGCGATGCGGGTCTGGTTGTACTGCTGGGCCTGGGTGTAGTCGATGAAGATCGTGCCGCTGCCGTGGCCGTCGGTCTGGGCGTAGGACCCCTGCGGGTCGTTGCCCTCGGTGTAGTGCAGCGACGCGCCCGAGGAGCTTTCCTGGAGCTTGACGTTCGACACCGCCGCGTTCCAGTTGGCCGCGCCCGCGTTGATCACGTCGCGGAAGCTGGGGGCGTCCGAGGTGTCGTAGTAGACGATCGTGGCCGCTTCCGGGGCCGCGAAGGCCGGGCCGGCCGTCAGCGGGGTCGCGATCATCGCCAGGGCGACAGCGCCGGTGGACAGCAGGTACTTCCTGGACATCGGGACGACTCCTTGCCGTGGGGAATTTACCGGGTCTGCGCGCGCTGGGTTTCGAACTTACGGAATCGCCCGGCGTTTGTGACCCGACTTTCGTACCGGCTTGGGGCCGTTCGGCTCAGCCGACCGGATCGGCCAGTGGGATGTCGTCCTCGCCGAGCCAGGAGCCGCGCCACGCCAGATCGGCCGTGACCAGCGGTTTTCCGCAGCTGTCGCACTTCGCGCCCGGCCGGGTGGGCTGCCCGCAGCGGGTGTGGACCAGCGTCGTCGGCCCGGCTTCCGAGGTGGTGTGGGTGTGCCCCCACGTGCCGAGGGCGTGCAGCACCGGCAGCGCGTCCGAGCCGGCCTGCGTCAGGCGGTACTCGTGGCGGGTGCGGCCGCCGTCGCGGTAGGGGAGCTTCGTCAGCAGGCCGCGGTCGACGAGCTTGGCCAGCCGGGTCGTCAGCACGTTGTCGGCGATGCCGAGCTGGGCGCGGAAGTCCTCGAACCGGGTGGTGCCCGCGGTGGCGTTGCGCAGGATCAGCAGCGTCCACGGCTCGCCGAGGACGTCGGCGGCGCGGGCGATCGGGCAGGCGGCGTCCGCCCAGGTGATGCGACGGCTCATCGTGTGATCCCTTCGACCTGACTTGCTTGGAGCAAGTTTACGCCGTACTGTCGTCCGTAGCTAGCTTGCAACGAGCAAGCCAGGTGCGAGAGGAGTTCGCCATGGACATCACGGGTGCGGTCGCGCTGGTCACCGGAGCCAACCGGGGTCTGGGCCGGAAGTTCGCCGCGGAACTGGTCGAGCGCGGCGCGGCCAAGGTCTACGCCGCCGCGCGGAATCCGGAGTCGATCGACCTGCCGGGGGTCGTCCCGCTGCGGCTGGACGTGACCGACCCGGAGTCGATCCGCGAGGCGACCGCCGTCGCGGGCGACGTCACGCTGCTGGTGAACAACGCCGGCTCGTCGACCGGGGCGTCACTGCTCGGCGGGTCCATCGAGGACATCCGGCTGGAGATGGACACGCACTACTTCGGCACGCTGGCCGTGACCCGCGCGTTCGCGCCGGTTCTCGAGCGCAACGGCGGCGGCGCGGTGCTCAACGTCCTGTCGGTGCTTTCCTGGTTCACCGCCCCGCGGGTCGCGGCGTACTCCGCGGCGAAGGCGGCGGCCTGGTCGCTGACCAACGCGCTGCGCCTGGAACTCGCGCCGCAGAAGACGCAGGTGACCGCGCTGCACGTGGGGTACATGGACACCGACATGGCCAAGGACGTCCAGGGGCCGAAGATCGACCCGGCGCTGGTCGCGGGGCTGGCGCTGGACGGCGTCGAACAGGGCCGCTTCGAGGTGCTCGCCGACGACCTCAGCCGGAACGTGCGGGCCGGGCTCGCCGGTGATCTCGCCGGGCTCTACCCGGCGCTCGTTTCCTGAAGGCGTTTTCCGACCCCCGGAATACGGGGGTGCCCGCCGCGGGCGTATGAATAGCCGGGTGGCGGAACGCGTCGAAGCGGGAATGGGTCGGACGAGAAACCGCTGGGGCGAAGGTGAACGGTTGCGCGGCGAGATCCTGGCCGCGGCCGGCCGGCTGCTCGCCGAGCTCGGCGGCGAGGACGGGCTGACGATCCGCGGCGTCGCCCGGGCCGTCGGCATCGCCCCGGCGAGCATCTACCAGCATTTCTCCGATCGTGCGGAATTGGTCCGCGGACTGCTCGACCACGAATACGCGCGGCTGGCCGAATCGATGCGCGCGGCGGAGGAGTCACTCGGGGAAACCGACGTCGTGGGGCGGATCAGGGCGCAGATTCACGCCTACTGCACCTTCGCGATGCAGAATCCGGGGCATTACCGGCTGATGCTCGCGAACGGCGCGTCCGATGTGACGCCCGGCGCTCGCCCGGAAGGTCTGCTCCTGGACGTGATCGACCGGCTCACCGCGGGGTTCGAGCGCTGCGTCGAGGCGGGCCACCAGCTGCGCGTGACGCCGGGGCGCGCGGCGGCGGTGGTGTTCGTCGGCGCGCACGGGCGGGTGGCCTTGTTCCACAGCGCGCTGAACCGGACCGGCGCGGAGCTGGTCGAGCCGTTCGTCGACGAACTCGTGTCGCTGGTGTTCGCCTGATCGGACGGTGGCGGGGTCGCGGGAAGATGCTTAGCATAGCTATGTAAATTTCCGGCAGCTCCGGGAGGTATCCGGTGGACGGCGTGCCCGCGTTTCCGATGACCCGGCGGTGTCCCTTCGACCCGCCCGCCGAACTCGGCGAGCTGCCCCCGGTGTCCCGGGTGCGCCTGTGGAACGGCAGCACACCGTGGCTGGTGACGCGCTACGGCGACGTCCGCGCCCTGCTGCGGGATCCGCGGGTCAGCGCCGACTCCGACCACCCCGGCTACCCGCACCAGAGCGCGGCGTCGGCGGCCCGGCGGCACCGCGCGAAGTCGTTCATCACCATGGACGGCGCCGAGCACGCGGCCCAGCGCAAGCTGCTGACCGGCGACTTCCTGGTCAAGAAGATGGAGGCGCTGCGCCCGGCGATCCAGCGCATCGTCGACGACCTGGTCGACGGGCTGCTGGTCGGCCCGAAGCCGGTCGACCTGGTGCCGGCGTTCGCCCTGCCGGTCCCGTCGCTGGTGATCTGCGAGCTGCTCGGCGTCCCGTACGAGGACCGCGAGCTGTTCCAGGACATCACGAAGGTGATGGTGTCCCGGACGGCGACACCGGACGAGGCGGTCCGGGCGACCGAAGAGCTGCTGGCCTACCTCGGCGGGCTGGTCGAGCGGAAGGTCGCCGACCCGGGCGACGACGTGCTGAGCAAGCTGGCGGTCACGCAGTACGCGACCGGGAAGCTGACGGCCGAAGAGGTCGCCTCGATGGGGCAGCTGCTGCTGGTGGCCGGCCACGAGACGACGGCGAACATGATCGCCCTCGGCACGGTGGCGTTGCTGGCGCACCCCGCGCAGCTGGAACTGATGCGCACGGGCGGCGCGGACGTGCTGCGCCGCGCGGTCGAGGAGTTGTTGCGCTACCTGAACATCACGCACACCGGCCGCCGCCGCGTGGCCACGGCGGACATCGAGATCGGCGGCGAGACGATCCGCGCGGGTGAGGGCATCATCGCGGCGGGCGACGCGGCCAACCGCGACGCGGCGGCCTTCGACGACCCCGACCGCCTCGACGTTACGCGGGAGGCCCGCCACCACGTGGCGTTCGGGTACGGCGTGCACCAGTGTCTCGGCCAGACGCTGGCCCGCGTGGAACTGCAGGTGGTGTACGGGACGCTGTACCGCCGCCTTCCCGGCCTGCGGCTCGCCGTGCCGGCCGGGGAACTGGCGTTCAAGGACGACATGCTGGTGTACGGGGTGCACAGCCTGCCGGTCACGTGGTGACGGCCGCCTCGCCGAAGACCATCCGGTGGCTCCCGCCCGGAGAGGCGCGACGGACCGCCGAGGGCGACGGCGGTGGCGTTCCCCGGCGGTGCCGGCCATTCGGCGTCCTCGGTGAAGATCACACCGGCTGCCGGGCCGCGTCCAGGTTCTCCGTCAGCCACGCCCGGACGAACCGCTGCCGGTCCGCGTTCGTGTCCTGCCGCGGCACCATCTCCACCAGCATGATCAAGCCCAGGTACACCCGGTACAACGTCAGCCGGCGGCGGGCCGCGGCGTCGAAGAGCGCCGGGCCGTAGCCCGCCAGCAGGGGTTCGTCCAGGTCGTGGACCAGCGTCAGCGAGACGAACTCCGCCACCGGGTCGCCCCAGAACGCGCGCTCCGCGTCGATGATGCCCGACACCCGGCCGTCCTGCACCAGGATGTTGCCCTGCCACAGGTCGAAGTGGACCAGGACCGGCGTGGTGACCGGCGCCAGCAGCGGCTCGTGGCGGCGCACCAGGTGCGCGATCTCCGCCGCCGGGCGGGGCAGGCGCACGCCGTAGCGGACGGCGTCGGCCAGGACGGCGTCCACCATGGCCGTGAACGCCGAAAACCACGTCGGGTGCAACGGGTCCTGGAGGTAGCCGAACCCGTCGCCGGTCGTCTCGTGCAGGCCGGCCACGATCTTGCCCAGCTCCGTGCGCAGGTGCGGGCCGGCGCCGGGCGTGCGGTTCCACGGCTCGCCCGGCACCTCCGTCATCAGCAGGAACGCCGGTCCTTCGCCCACCACCGACGGCAGCGGCCCGGACGCCAGGCGGTAGAACGCCGCTTCTGTCGCCAGCAGGTCGTGTTCGTACGTCAAGCCGGGGCCGGCCGGGGCGATCTTGAGCACCAGCCGCCGTCCGTCCGCCAGCCGCAGCCGGACCGCCCGGTTGTACGTCCCGCCGCCGATGTCCTCGGCCGACACCACCGCCGCCGGGTCGATGCCCGAGGCCGTCAGTTCCCCGTCCACCCGGCCGAGTCTCCCAGCTTTTCCGCCGCGTCGGCCAGGTCCTCCGGGGTCGGGGCGTCGTCCTGGGTCAGCTTGCGGCGCCAGTAGCCGGTGAACTCGATGGCGCTCTTGGGCAGGCCGCGCTCGACGAGGTGCCGCCGCAACGCGCGGACCGTCGACGCCTCCCCGGCCAGCCACGCCGCTTCCGGCACCGCCGTCCCGCGCACGGCCGCCAGGAGACGGCTGCCGTGCTCGGCGCCGTCCCGGTGCAGCCACTGCACCCCGGGCAGCGGCTGCTCCTCCGCCGCGTCCGCGACCTCGATGAACACCACCGCCTTGTCCACTTCGGACAGGATGGAAGCGATGGCGGGGATCGCCGTCTCGTCGCCCGCGCAGAGCAGAGTGTCCGCTGTGGACAGTGGGCGGCGGTAGGCCGGGTCCGGGCCGTACCGGCCGAGGACGTCACCCACCGCCGCCCGGGCGGCCCACGCCGTGGCCGGGCCCGCGGGACCCGCGTGCAGCACGAAGTCCACGTCGATCCTGTCGCCGTCCCGGGAGCGCACGGTGTAGCTGCGCATCACCGGGCGTTCCGCCGAGGGGATCGCGAGGTACGCCTGGTACCAGCGCATGGCGTCGTCGTCCGAGGGCAGCCGGACCGGGTGGCCCGGCGGCGGGAAC
Source organism: Amycolatopsis sp. NPDC004625 (assembly GCF_040609695.1). Taxonomy (NCBI): domain Bacteria; kingdom Bacillati; phylum Actinomycetota; class Actinomycetes; order Pseudonocardiales; family Pseudonocardiaceae; genus Amycolatopsis; species Amycolatopsis sp. NPDC004625. The sequence goes on along the minus strand of NZ_JBEXKX010000049.1, from coordinate 42,341 downwards.
AACAGCTTGAGCTGCTGGTCCGGCCACGGCTCCAGTCCGGCCAAGCCGTCGCCGGTGAAGGTGACGCGTACGACCCGCGGGGTCACCCGCCGCACCGCCGTCACTTCGAGCAGTCCGGTCGGGTTCACGGTTTCTCCAGGTATTCGCGCAGGTGCCGGGCCGTCAACGTCGAGGCGTCCGCGACCAGCGCGGCCGGGGTGCCCTCGAAGACGACCCGGCCACCGTCGTGGCCGGCGCCCGGGCCCAGGTCGATCAGCCAGTCGGCGTGGGCCATCACGGCCTGGTGGTGCTCGATCACGATCACCGTGTTGCCCGCGTCGACGATCCGGTCGAGCAACGCCAGCAGCTGGTCGACGTCGGCCAGGTGCAGCCCGGTCGTCGGCTCGTCGAGGATGTACGTCGACCCGCGTTCGGCCATCCGGATCGCCAGCTTGAGCCGCTGCCGCTCACCGCCGGACAGCGTCGTCAGCGGCTGGCCAAGGGTCAGGTAGCCGAGGCCGACGTCGGCGAGGCGGTCGAGGACCGTCCGCGCGGTGCCGCCGGTGAAGAACTCCCGGGCCTCGGCGACGGACATCGCCAGCACCTCGCTGATGTTCTTGCCGCGCAGCTCGTAGGTCAGCACCTTCGGTGTGAACCGCCGGCCTTCGCACTCCTCGCAGACCGACGCGACCCCGGCCATCATCGCCAGGTCGGTGTAGATCACGCCGAGGCCCTTGCACTTCGGGCACGCGCCTTCGGAGTTGGCGCTGAACAGGCCCGGCTTGACGCCGTTGGCCTTGGCGAACGCCGCCCGGATCGGGTCGAGCAGGCCGGTGTAGGTCGCCGGGTTGGACCGCCGGGACCCGCGGATGGCCGACTGGTCGACCACCACGACGTCGTCGCGGTGGGCCAGCGAGCCGTGGATCAGCGACGACTTCCCGGACCCGGCCACCCCGGTGACCACGGTCAGCACGCCGAGCGGCACGTCCACACTGACGTCCCGCAGGTTGTGCAGGCGGGCGCCGGTGATCGAGACGTGCCCGGTCGCCGTGCGCACCTTCGGGCGGAGAGTCACCCGGTGGTCGAGGTGGCGGCCGGTGAGCGTGCCGGACGCGCGCAGGCCGTCGAGGTCACCGGTGTAGCAGAGCCGCCCGCCGGCGGCGCCCGCGCCGGGGCCGAGGTCGACGACGTGGTCGGCGATCCGGATGGTCTCCGGCTTGTGCTCGACGACCAGGATCGTGTTCCCTTTGTCCCGCAGGCACAACAGCAGGTTGTTCATCCGCTCGATGTCGTGCGGGTGCAGCCCGACGGTCGGCTCGTCGAAGACGTAGGTGACGTCGGTGAGGCTGGACCCGAGGTGCCGCACCATCTTCACGCGCTGGGCTTCGCCCCCCGAGAGCGTCGCGGATTCGCGGTCGAGGGAGAGGTAGCCGAGGCCGATCTCGACGAGCGAGTCGAGGGTGTCGCGCAGGTTGCCCAGCAGCGGCCGGATCGACGGCGCGTCGAGGTTCCGGACGAACTCGGCGAGGTCGCTGATCTGCAGGGCGGCGCAGTCGGCGATGTTCCGGCCGTCGATCTTCGCCGACAGCGCGGCCTGGTTCAGCCGGGCGCCGCCGCACTCGCCGCAGGTGGCGAAGGTGGCGGCCTTCTCGATGAACGCGCGCAGCTTCGGCTGCAGCGACTCGACGTCCTTGTGCAGGTAGAGCCGCCGGACCTTCACCGCGAGACCCTCGTAGGTGACGTTGGTCTTGCCGACCTTCACCTTGCAGGAATCCTTGTGCAGCAGGGCGTCGAGCTGCTCCGGCGTGAAGTCGCGGAGCTTCGCGTCGGGGTCGTAGAAGCCGGAGGAGAGGTACGTCTGCACGTACCAGGTGTCCGGCGTGAACCCCGGCACCTGGATCGCGCCTTCGTTGAGGGAGCGGTCGAAGTCGAGCAGCGCGTTCACGTCGAGGTCCGAAACCCGGCCGAGGCCCTCGCAGGCCGGGCACATGCCCTCGGGCAGGTTGAAGCTGAACGCGCCGGACGTGCCGACGTACGGGTCGCCGAGCCGCGAGAAGGCGATCCGCAGCATGGCGTAGGCGTCGGTCGCGGTGCCGACCGTGGAGCGCGAGTTGGCGCCCATCCGCTCCTGGTCGACGACGATGGCCGCGCTCAGGTTCTCCAGCAGGTCGACGTCCGGGCGCGCCAGGCTCGGCATGAACGACTGGAGGAAGGCGCTGTAGGTCTCGTTGATCATCCGCTGCGACTCGGCCGCGATGGTGCCGAAGACCAGCGACGACTTGCCGGAGCCGGAGACACCCGTGAACACCGTCAGCCGGCGCTTCGGGATGTCCAGGTCGATGCCGGTCAGGTTGTTCTCCCGGGCGCCCCGGACCTGGATCACGTCGTGGGTGTCGGCGGCCCGCCTGGGTGAGGTCATACCGTCCTTCTTTGATACTTTAGGCCGTATAGTGATATCGATCGTACATTACTTTAGGGTGTAAGGAGTCGGCAAGGTGGTCGTCTTCGCGGGTCAGGGCGACGCCCGGCGGTCCATGGAACTGCTCTGGGGGCCGCGGGTGGCGGCACCACGGACGGGCCCGGGACCCAAACCGGGCCTGTCCGTCGAGGCGATCGTCGCGGCGGCGATCGAGATCGCGGACACCGAAGGCATGGCGGCGCTGTCCATGCGGTCGGTCGGCGAGCGCCTCGGCCGGACGGCGATGGCGCTCTACACGTACGTGCCGGGCAAGACCGAACTCGTCGACCTCATGTACGACCGGACCCTCGGTGAGTTGCCTTCCTCGTACCCGGAACCGGACTGGCGGGCGGCCGCGTTGTCGTTGGCCGGCGCGCTGTGGGACCTGCACCTGCGGCACCCGTGGCTGCTGCAGGTGTCGCCGGCCCGGCCGGTGCTCGGGCCGGGCGAGTTCCACGTGCAGGAGACGCTGCTGGCCGTGCTGGCCGCGACCGGCCTGCCGCTGTCCCGGGTCCGCTGGGTGGTGGCGGCGCTGTTCAACATCGTGCGCGGCTCGGTCCAGGCGGCGGCGGAATCCCGGCAGGCCGCGACCGAGACGGGACTGTCCGAAGAGGACTGGTGGCACGCCCGCTCGGCGTTGCTCGGCGAGCTGGCGCCGGACCTGACCGCCCGCTTCCCGACGGTGGCCCGCCTCGGCGAGGAAGGTGCGTTCGAGCCGTCCGACGAGCCCTACCTGGAGCGGGAAGCGCGGCTGTCGTTCGAAGCGGGGCTGGAGCTGCTGCTGGACGGCGTCGAGGCGGCGATCGTCAAGGCTTCCGGGCCTCGATGAGGAACCGGGTCGTGTGGGCGGCGAACGGGCCGTCGCGCTCGATCAGCTCGTGCAGCTCCCGCAGCTCGTCCCGGTACTGCGCCACCGTGAACCCGGGAACCATCCAGATCACCTTGCGCAGGAAGTAGACCACCGCGCCGATGTCGGAGAACTCGGTGCGCAGCGACTCCGAGCGCAGGTCCGTCACTTCGAGCCCCGCCCCGGTGGCTGCTTCGACGGCGTGGTCCGGGTGGCGGCTCGCCCGTGCCTCGGGCGGCTGCGGCCCGAGGAAGAACTCGACCAGCTCGAACACGCTCGCCGGGCCGACCTGCTGGGAAAGGTACGTTCCGCCGGGACGCAGGACGCGGGCGATCTCACGCCAGTCCGTCGTCACCGGGTGACGGCTGCTGACGAGGTCGAACACGCTGTCGCGGAAGGGAAAGCCCGCGGTGGCCACGATGCCGACCCCGCGCGGCCGGAGCCGGGCCGCCGCCTTCGCGAGGTTCGGCGGCCACGACTCGGTCGCGACCGTCAGCGGCGGCAGCGACGGGCAGCCGTCGAGGACCTCGCCGCCGCCGGTTTCCAGGTCGAGCGCCGCCTGCACGCCGCTCAGGCGTGAGCCCAGCAGCCGCTGGTAGCCCCACGACGGCCGCGCTTCGGTGGCGCGGCCGTCCAGCCACGAGAAGTCCCAGCCGTCCACGGACACCGCGTCGGCCTCCGCCACCAGCGCGTCGAACTTCGATTTCCGCACCGGCGGCGGGGGCACCGGCTTGGCCAGCGTCACCGCGGAGAAGGCGACGACCACCGGCCCGCGCCGGGTCTCGATCGTGCAGGAGACGTCGTCGCGGGCCACCAGGTCGCCGAGCGCGTCGGTGAGGCCGCCCTCGACGCGGTGGCGCACCACGACCCGCGTGCCGAGCGGCAGCTCCCGCAGCAGCTTCACAGACGTGCGCTCAGCTCGTCGTCCGACGGCTCGACCAGGAACGAACCGTCCTCGAACACGATCGTCGGGATCCGGCGGGCGCCGTCCTGCAGCTCGCGGACCCGCTGCTCGGCGGCCGCGTCCGCTTCGACGTCCACATAGGAGTATTCGACGCCTTCGCGGTCGAGCAGCGCGCGGCTGCGCTTCACGTCCGGGCACCAGCTCGCGCCGTACACCGTCAGCTTCACGAAACTACCTCCGTAACCGGGGTTCCCACCGGGGCGTGCCCCAACTCTGCCAGCCAGCCGCGGAACACCCGGTGCAGGGCCTCCGCCCCGACGACCTCGCCCGGGACCGCGAACTCGCGCGGGTGCACGACGAACCCGCGCTGCTGCGGCCCGCCCAGCCCGCCGTGCGAGCCCACGTGCGTCTCGAACGGCGACGCCTGGTCGGTTTCCGGGTCGTAGCGGCTGTTGATCATCACGTCCGCGCAGTGCGGGAAGGTGTCGACCCGCCGGATCAGGTCCGCGGCGTGCGGGCCGTACGGGACCAGCGGGTCCTCGCCGATGACGACGCCGGTCGCGAGCCGGTGCAGGCCGTCGCGGCCCAGTACCACCGGACCGAACTCGCGGCTGCGCACCAGCAGGAACCCGACGCCCGGGTGGTCCACCAGCGACGGCAGCAGGTCGGGGTGCTCGCGCTCGATCGTCTCCAGCTCGACCCGGTCTTCGTGCTCGGTGAACGACACCATCGCGACGTGCCCCGACACGACCACCACCACGCCGGGTGCCACGCGGGTGACCGCGCCGGGCGAACCGGACGCCGTGCGCGGCCGGTCTTCGGCGCACTCGGCGTCGTCCACCCGGGCCCGCAGCCGGCGCGCGATCAGGCCGCCGCTCGTCGTCGCCTCCGCCAGGGCCGCGTTGATCTGCCAGCTCTCGGCCTGGCGGCGCTTGCCGGCCGACGGCGACGGCCTGCCGCCGCACAGGCGTCCGACGTACGCCTCGATCGTCTCGCCGAACCGCTGCGAGAACGCCTGGCCCTGGGTCTGGCCGTGGTCCGACAGCGCGACGACGTGGTAGCGGCGCGGCGCCAGCCGGCTCGCCCGGTGCAGCCGCGCGATCTGCTGGTCGATCGAGCGCAGCACCGACAACGTGTCGAACCGCTCGATGCCGGAGTGGTGCGCGACCTCGTCGTAGCCGAGGAAGTCCGCGTACACGACCGGGCGCCCGGCCAGCATGTCGCCGAGGATCGCGGACACGACGACGTCCCGCGCGATCACCGTGGTGCCCGGCCGGGCCAGCGGGTACCAGCCGCCGCGCGGGACCCGCGGCACGACGCCGGCGCGGCGCTGGCGCACGGACGCGGTGATCTCGCGGAACACGTCGACGAGGGCGACGACGAACGTGCGCAGCGCGTTGACCGGGTTCGCGAAGTAGGCGTAGTAGCCCGCGCCGAGCCGGTCGCGGCGCCGGCGCAGCAGCTTCTTCGGCACCAGCACCGGGATCGAGCTCATCGTGAGGCTGACGTGGTCGGCGTCGCCGGAGAAGAGGTTGCCGCGGCTCGCACCGCCGCCGGAGAGCAGGCCGTGCCCGTCGGAGTGCCGCCGCTCGATCTCCGCCGCATCGGTCGGATGCGCGCAGGCCATCACGTGGTCGCGGTCCTTCTCGTACCAGCGGAACCCGAGGATGTCGTGGTTGGAGCCGTGCAGGATGCCGCAGACGCTCGCGCCGGTCTGCGAGCTCCAGTCGGTGTGCCAGCGGGTCAGCGTGTGGCTGCCCTCGGCGAGCCACGCGGCGAACGTCGGCATGTCGCCGTCGCGGATCGCGCGGCGGACGGTGTCGAAGCCGAGGCCGTCGATCTGCAGGAACAGCACGCCGGGTGGGTGATCCGCGGCATCGGCGGCCGGGGTGTGGCGACGGCGGCGGCGCGCGGCCCGGCGGAAGAAGATCTCGTCCTCGTCGACGGCGAGCAGGCTGGAGATGAGCGCGCCGACCGCGGCCATGCCGAGCGTGACGATCACCGCCGTCCGGAAGCCGGCGATTTCCACGCCGGGCACCGTGCGGAACACGGCCAGGGTGCCGGCACCGATCAGCAGGAACCCGAAGAGGCCGAAGGTGAAGAACGCCAGCGGGTAGGCGATCCGCATGACCAGCGGCCAGCCGACGGCGGCGAGCAGGCCGAGCAGCAGCGCGCACACCGTCGGCTGCCACCAGTGCGTCATCCGGAAGCCGGGCAGGAGCACGTCGAGCAGGCGCAGGGCGCCGGTCACCGCGATCCACACCAGCAGCGCCCGGGCGACGGCCCGGCCGCCGCGCAGCAGCCGGCCCTTCGGCGCGGTCGTCGTCACACCCGCTCCCTGGTACTGCGCCGCCACCGGGCGATCACGTTCGCCAGGACGGTGACCAGCAGCACCAGCACCGTCGCCAGCAGCGTCGCGACGACCGGCGAGTCGAAGATGCCGCCGCTGACGATGCCGAGCACGGCGTACGCGCAGGCCCAGAGCACACACGCACCGAGCGCGGCCGGCAGCAGGCGCCGCCACGGGTAGCCCAGCGCGGCCGCCGCGAGCAGCACCGGGATCCGGCCGGCCGGGACGAGCCTGCCGATCACGACGAGCTGCCAGCCGCGCCGGGCGAACTGGTCGCGGGCCTTCTCGAGCCGTTCGGCGGGCTGGCGGCGGCTGATCCAGCGGAACGCGGCTTCGCTGCCCAGGCGCGGGATCCCGAACGTCACGACGTCACCCAGGTAGGCACCGAGCGTGGCGAGGACGATCACGAGCGGCAGGGACAGGTGGTCGGTCGTCGTCGCGACGGCGGCCGCGGCGCCGACGACCGCGCCGGTGGGCACGATCGGGATGATCGAGCCGAGCAGCACGCCGCCGAAAACCGCTGGGTACCCGACGGCGGCCGGGTCCGTCCAGTTCACGCGCGGTCCGTTTGCGCGGGGAGCACGACGTCGGCGCCGGCCTCGGTGAAGAGCACCTCGGTCTCGCCTCGGGCTTCGGCGGCGAACACGCGCGGCGGGTCGGCGAGCAGGCGTCGCATCCGGGCGGTGCGGCTGAGCCCGGGGAGGGCGAGGGTGCCCCAGTGGACCGGGACGGCCGCGCGGGCCCGGACCAGCTTGGCGGCCTGGGCGGCGCGGGCCGGATCGAGGTGCCCGGGGCCGAGGTTCGGCCCCCAGCCCCAGACCGGCAGCAGGGCGACGTCGACCGGGCCGAAGGCGGCCATGCCGTCGAAGAGGTCGGTGTCGCCGGCGCTGTAGACCTTCTTGCCGTCGCCTTCGAGGAGGTGCCCGAGGGCGGGGCTCTGCGGGCCGTGGGTCAGGCGCGGCCCCCACCGGTGTCCGGAGTGGACGGCTTCGGTGGCGGTGACGGTGAGGCCGCCGTCGGTGAGGGTTTCACCGGGCGCGATCTCCTCGACGTGCGTGAAGCCCTTCTTGGCGAGCCAGGAACCCGCCCCGCGCGGGACGACGATCCGCGTGCCCTTGCCGAGCAGGGCGAGCGACGGCAGGTGCAGGTGGTCGCCGTGCAGGTGCGAGAGCAGGACGAGGTCGACGCCGGCGTAACTCGCGGGCGGCGGTGGGGGAACGACCCGGACGAGCCCGCCGACGCGCGCGGTGAGCACCGGATCGGTCAGCACGACCCGGCCACCGAGCTCCAGGCGGACGGTCGAATGGCCGAGGAAACGCAGGGTGAAGCCGCTCACGCCCCGAGTATCACCTCCGCCGGAGCCGAACGCCCGGCGGAGTGGCCAGGGCAACGCCGTTCAGCGACCCCGGAGGGTCGGCTCGCGTGTCCGGAGGGTCGGTTCACGTACCTGGAGGGTCGGTTGGCGTACTCAGGGGGTCGGAAGCAGGGCCGAGATGCGCAGCGAGGAGGTGCCGATGCCGGTGGGGCCGCCGAAGGCCGGGGCCGGGATCGCTGCCGGGTGGTAGGCCAGCTCCGGTTCCGTGTAGCGGCCCGAGTTCTCGTGCCAGTGCAGCGTTCCCGCCATCCAGTCGCGCAGCTCCTGGACGAACCCGAGCAGTGCCTCCTCGGTGGCCTCGTCGCGGTAGAGGGCCGGCAGCTCGGTGGCCACCGCGTGCTCGAACTCCGCCGCGCGGGCGTGGACCAGGTCCGTCACCACCTCGAAGGCGCGCTCCTCCGTGCAGTTCAGGAAGTTCCGCACCACCAGCACCGCGTTGTGCAGTTCGCCCTCGTACTGGATCTCCTTGCGGTAGGAGTACAGGTCGTTGATCAGGCTGGTCACGTCCGTGGCCGCGTTCTCGACCGTCTGCACCGGCCGGGTCCGGTGCAGCGCCGGCGGCAGTGCGTGGCCGCGGGTGAGGCTCAGCGTGAGGTCCGCGCCGGACGTGCGGCGCCGCATCCCGACGTAGTCGATCGGGTCCGGGATGCGGTTCTGGGCCTGGTTCGCCAGTTCCCAGAGCCAGCTCGACGTCATCGTCTCGACCGCCCGGCGCACGGCGGGCCTGCGCTCGGCCGCGGTCCGCGGCCAGAGGTCGGCCAGGCCGGCTTCCAGCGGGGTCGCCGGCGCCGGCATCGGCGCGCCCGCCGCCGGCATGAACGCGGGCAGGCGGAAGGTGGCCGCCTTCGCGCCCGCGAGGTCGCGGGTCGCGCCGAACACCAGCGGGTAGTAGTCGTCGGCGTAGCTGCGCCAGGTCAGCCAGTCGCTCGTGACGTCGAGGGTGTCGGCCGTCGCGTCCGGGTGGGTGCCCGCCGCGCACAGCGGCAGGTCGGCGGCGCGCAGCTTCCGCTCGTCCCACACCACGCCGTCGAGCAGGCCCGTGCGCCGCGCCCAGTCGACGTTCCGGACGCGGGCCTCGGGAAGGTGCGGGCTGAGCCGCAGCGGCACCGGCAGTTCGACCGACGGCCGCGGCACGCCGGCCGCGGAAAACGGCGTGGCTTGGTAGGCCCGCAGCCGTTGCGGTGCGGTCGCGAGCACCGACGCGAAGATCCGCGCCGCCGAGGTGCCGAAGCCCGGCCGGCCGGTCACGGCGCCGTCGTTCATGTACCGGCTGGACCGCAGGTGCCATTCGTGGCCGCCGGCCTGCCAGTCCTGCAGGCCCTTGACGTAGGCGAAGGTCGCCGCGCGCTCGGCCGCGTCGACGCAGTGCTCGTCGAACAGCGCGGGCACCTCGGTGAGCGCGGTGTGCTCGAACTGGTGCAGCCGCGAGGTGATCAGGTCGTTGACCGCGTCGGCCGCCTGCTGGGTGCTCAGCCCGAGGAACTTCTCGAACACCAGCACGCCGTTGGACAGCTCGCCCTCGTCCTGCACCTCGCGCTGGTAGGAGAACAGGTCGTTGCGGAGGTGGACGCTGTCGGCGAAGCAGTCGCGCAGGACCTCCATCGGCCGGGACGCGGCGATCGCGTCCGGCACCTCGGCGTGCACCGAGTGCTCCACGAGGTTCGCCGACCACGGCGCGCCGCCGACCTTCCGCCGCATCTCGACGTACTCGATCGGGTTGGCGAGCCGGCCTTCGTTGATGTTGGCCAGTTCCCACAGCGATTCGTCCAGCAGCGCCTTCGTGCTTTCGGCGAACCGGCGGCGCCAGCCGGCCGTCCGGTGCGGGACCGTCCGGCGCCACAGGTCGGCGAGGCCGTGCTCGACCGGGTTCTCCGGCGTCGCGGTGATTTCGCCTTCGGTGGGCATGAACAGCTCGAGCCGGTCGAGGTAGCCGCGCGCGCTTTCGATGTCGCCGGTGCGCTTGTAGAGCTCGAGGAAGTGGTCGTCGAAGTAGAACACCCAGACGTACCAGTCGGTGATCAGGTCGAGCTCGCCGGCGCCGGCGTCCGGGTGGGTGTACGCGCAGAGCAGCGCGTAGTCGTGGGAGTCGAGGTCGTGCTCGGTCCAGATCACCGTGCCGTGCTGCGGCACGTCGATCATGTCCAGCTCGCGCGCCCACGCCTTGCTGTGCGCGCGGGCCCGATCCAGGTGCGGGTTCAGGCGCGCCGGGTAGGGGAGGTAGAACTCGGGGAGGACGAACGGCTGCTCGGGCACACCGCGAGGCAACCAGCCGCCCGCGGTGTCCGCCAAGGGAAACAGCCGCGAAGCACACGAACGGGACGGGCGCTTCCCCCGGCCGGCCCAGCGGCGGGCCGGGCCCGATCGGCACGCGGTGGCGGGCCGTCGCACGATGGGGGTGTCCCCGAACGAGGAGAACCGATGGCCGACGAAAACCGGGTGGTCGACAACCCGGACGAAGACCGCTACGAGCTGTGGGCCGGCGAGAAGCTGGCCGGGATCGCGCAGTACAGCCGGCGCGGCGACCTCACGGTGTTCACCCACACCGAGATCGACGACGCGTTCGCCGGGCAGGGCCTGGGCAAGGTCCTGGCGGCCGGCGCGCTCGACGACGTCGTCGCCCGGGGCGGCACGATCGTGCCGGTCTGCCCGTTCATCGCCGGGTACCTCCGGAAGCACCCGGGCTTCGAGGACCACGTCCGCCGGCCCCGGGAGTAGGCCGAAAGCGGCGCCGGGTTACGCCGTTCGGGGTGATCTGAGAGGTATGTCCGGTTCCCTTGGTTATTAACCAACCTTCGTCGGTGGTGCGTTGGTTGCCTGGCAACGAAAGTGTCGGCACAGGCTTCAACGGCAACCCTGGAGGAAGTTGATGACTCCCCGGAAGACCGCCCTCAAGACCCTCGCCGTCTTGTCGGCCGCCGCGCTGACCAGCGGTGTTTGTGCCTCGGCGGCCACCGCGTCCCCACTGGCCCTCGCCGAACTGCAGGCCCACGCGATCACCAGTGCCACCCAGGTGGCGAACGCGCTCGGCGCCGGTTCCGGCGGCGTTTACCTCGAAAACGGCAAGGCCGTGGTGAACGTCGTCGACGACGCCGCGCTGCAGCAGGTGCAGGCCGCCGGCCTCACCGCGAAGAAGGTCAAGCACACCTTCGCCGCGCTCACCGGCGTCAAGAACCAGCTGGACGCGGTGAAGAACGTGCCGCAGACCGCGTGGGGCATCGACACCAGGACCAACCAGGTCGTGGTGAAGGTCTACGACGCGGCCAGCAAGGAGACCACGGACAAGGTGACCGCGGCCGCCGCGAAGTACGGCGACAGCGTCCGCGTCGAGCACCGCACCGGCAAGCTGTCGCTGTACATCGCCGACGGCGACGCGATCCAGAACAGCCAGGGCCGCTGCTCGCTCGGCTTCAACGTGACGCGCGGCGGTTCGCCGTTCCTGCTCACCGCGGGCCACTGCACCAACCTCGGCGGCACCTGGTCCGGCGGTGACGTCTCCGGCGCCCAGGTCGTCGAGAGCGACTGCCCCGGCGCCGACTCCGGCCTGCTGACCCGCCCGAACGGCAGTGGTCCCGGCGAGATCAACACCGGCCAGCCGATCACCAGCGCGGCCGCGCCGACCGTCGGCGAGCAGATGCAGAAGCAGGGTTCGACCACCGGCGGCGGAAGCGGTGAGGTCACCTCGGTCGACGAGTCGGTCAACTTCGACGTCGGCGTGCTCAACCACGAGTTCGGCACCACCGCGCACACCGACCACGGCGACTCCGGCGGCCCGGCCTACGACGGCTCCACCGGCCTCGGCACGCTGTCCGGCGGCGACACCGTGACCAGCTACTTCTACCCGCTCACCCTCGAACTGCAGGCGTACGGCCTCGAGCTCGCCTGATCCGCACGCGAAGGCCCGTTCACCGCCGTCGGGGGAGGTGAGCGGGCCTTCGCGCGTCACGCCTCGAGCCGCCGCGCGCGGTAGACGGCGTCGGTGTGGTGGCCCTCGCCGCGCGTCTCGCACGTCTCGACCAGCCACTGCCACGCGTCACCGAGGTAGCCGGTGATCTCCTCCGGCTCGAAGTACAGCTCCTCCGGCGGCTTCTGCCCGTCGAACTCGCGCATGGCCTTCGGCGAGTGCCCGACGACCAGCAGCGAACCGCCGGGCCGGATCGCCGCCGCGGCCGCGGTGAACACCTCGCGGCGCAGGTCCGGCGGCAGGTGCATGTACTGCGCCGAGACCAGGTCGTACTGCGCTTCCGGCCGCCACTCGAGGATGTTGCGGTGCAGCCAGTTCACCGTCACGCCCGCCTCGGCGCCGGCTTCGGCCGCGCGGGCCAGCGCGGTGGTCGAGATGTCGACGCCGTCGACCGTCCAGCCCTGCTTCGCGAGCCAGATCGCGTCGCCGCCTTCGCCGCTGCCGAGGTCGAGGGCGTGCCCGGGTTTCAGCCCTTCGACCTCGGTGCGCAGGTTGGCGTTGACGTTGCCGCTCCAGATCCGGTGCTCGTCACGCTGGTACATCGCTTCCCAGAAGTCCTGCTTGAGCATGGCGTCGACGGTCATCGGGTGGTCGTGGGGCATGGTTCCTCCTCGGGGACGTCCTCCGAGCATGCGGACGACGTCCCCGGGAAGGCAAACCACGTTGCCGGAACGGCAACTAGGCCGTGCCGTACACCTGCATTTCGTACAGTGAGTAACCGTACGACGTGCCGCGCGTAACGCCGTTCATCCGGACGTACCGGCCGGAGCCGGTCAGGCCGGTGAGGTCGTCCGTGCCGCCGTTGCCGGTGGTGGTGCTGTAGATCGTCGTCCAGGTGCTGCCGTCGGCGGACGTCTGGATGCTGTACGCCTTGCCGTACGCGGCTTCCCAGGTCAGCTTGACGTGCGAGACGGCCTTCGTGGCGCCGAGGTCGACGCGCAGCCACTCCGCGTTGCTGCCCTCCTTGGACGCCCAGCGCGTGCTCGTCAGGTTGCCGTCGAAGGCCGCGCCCGCCGGGTACGTCGACGACTCGGTCGACGACGCCGTCGCGGTTTTGCCCTGCGAGAGCAGGGTTTCCGAGCCACCGCCGCCCGTCACGGTGACGCCGAGCGAGGCCGTCGCCGTGCCGCCGGTGATGGTGATCGCTGCCGAGCCGGGGGACGCGGTGGCCGCGGCGGCGACGGTCGCGGTCGACGTGCCGCCGGCCGGGACCGACGCGGGGGAGAAGGACACCGTGACCCCGGCCGGGGCGCCGCTCGCGGAGAGCGTGACGGCGTCCGTCGAGGTCACCGTGGCCGTCGCCGACGCACCCGGCGCGACCGAAACCGCCGACGGCGTCACGCTGAGGCCGCTCGGGGTGCCCGCCGCGGTGAACGTCCAGCGGGCCTGCGTCCCGGAGCAGCTGCCCGCGGTGAGCGTGGTGCCCGACGCGCGGAAGCACTTCTTGCTCGTCTGGATGTCGGAAATGGTGCCGTCGGGGTTGATCGACCACTGCTGGGCCGGGCCGCCGGTGCAGGTCTGCAGCACGATCGAGCTGCCGGAGATGCCGGCGCACTTGTCGTTGATCACCAGGAACGCGCCGTGGAAGGTGAACCGCTGGTCGGCGCCGTCGGCGCAGGCGGCCACCTTCAGCGTGGTGCCGCTGCCCGGGGCGGCCAGGCAGGTGCCGGTGGAGGTGTTGCGGTACTGGCCGACGGTGGTGTTCGGCTTGGCGCCGCCCCAGCACTCACCGGTGCTGGTATTGAAGATCGGGGTGGCGTCGTAGGGCTCGTCGGAGGGCGGGTCGACGACGACCGGCTCCATGACCGGCGTGTTGTCGGGGTTGTAGTGCGTGAGCGCGTCTTCGCAGTCGATCGCGTCGAAGGCGCTGCCGCCCTTGCCGCCGAGCCAGAGGTCGATGTGCCGCAGGCCGGGGCCGCCGTTCGGGCCCTTGCTGTTCCAGTCGTCGGAACACTCGTCGCAGCCGTCCTCCATGATGAAGTACTTCTTCACCCGCGGCACCCAGACCTTGGTGCCCGGCTTGAGCTCGTCGCTGCTGGTGGCGAAGGTGACCGGGTCGGCGTAGCTGCCCTTGCCGCCGGCCGTGCTGTGGATCTGCGGGTAGGAGATGTCCCCGCCGGGCGGGGTGTTGTCCCACCAGCCGTAGAAGGTGAGGAAGGTCGGTTGCGTGGTGGCCGCGCTCGCCGGGCCGGCGCCGGTCAGCGCCGCGGTGAACGCGAGGAACAGGGTCACGACGAGCACGAACGCGCGCCGGGTCATGCTGCCTCCGGAAGGGGTGGGGCGGACGATGACTGCGGCGTGGCTCCAGGTTCGCCGGGCGGCGGGCCGCCGTCAAGAGTTATTCGTAAAGTTTCCTAACAAACCGGCCCGGTGTCCCGCTGCGCGGGAAATCGCCGCCGGTAAGCGCTTTCCTCCGCCAGGATGGCGGCATGAGCGAACAGCGGGAAATCGTGGTGACCGGCGGCGGCACGGGCATCGGCCTGGCGATCGCCGCCCGGTTCACGGCGGCGGGCGAGCGGGTCACCGTCACCGGCCGCCGCAAGGACGTCCTCGAAGCGGCGGCGGAGGGGATCGGCGCGCGGGCGGTGGCCTTCGACGCGAGCGACCCGGCGGCCGTGCAGGAAGCGCTGGCCGAGCTGCCCGAGCGGGTGGACGTCCTGGTCAACAACGCCGGCGGCAACACCGACCGGGTCCGGCCGGCACCCGCGCCCGGCGACCTGGCCGCCCTCGCCGACGCGTGGCGCGCGAACTTCGACGCCAACGTCGTCTCCGCCGTGCTCGTCACCGCGGCGCTGAAGCCGCGCTTCGCGGAGAACGTGCGTGTCGTGACGCTCGGCTCCATCGCGGCGAAGCAGGGCTCGGGCTCGTACGGCGCGGCCAAGGCGGCCATCGAGGCGTGGAACACCGACCTCGCGCGCCAGCTGGGGCCGGCCGGGGGCACGGCCAACGTCGTGGCGCCCGGCGTCGTCCTCGACACCGAGTTCTTCCACGGCACGCTGACCGAGGAATGGCTGAACTCCCGGATCTCCGTGGCGTTCAACCGGCGCGCCGGCCGCCCGGAGGAGGTCGCGGACGCGGTCCGGTTCCTCGCCGAGCCGGGCGCCGGGCACATCACCGGCCAGGTCGTGCCGGTGAACGGCGGCGCGTACGGCGCCCGCTAGGCCATCCGGGTCGAAGGGGCGGCGGAGAACCGCGGTCGTCTCCAAGGTGGAAGTGTCCAGACCACCGGAAGAGAGAGTGTGATCCGCCGTGACGGCAGCACCCGCAACCCCGGCCCTCCCGACGACCCGACCGGCCGGCTGCCCGTTCGACCCGCCCGAGGACTACGCCACCCGCCGGGAAACCGCGCCGACGTCGAAGGTGCGGTGCCCGGCGGGCATGGACGCGCACCTGGTGACGCGCTACGCCGACGTCCGCGCGGTGCTCGCCGACCGCACGATGAGCTCGCGCGGCGCGTCGTCGGTGCACGTGAACCCGGACGCCGACATCGAAGAGGAGGTCAGCCCCGGCTCGATCATCCAGCTCGACGGCGCCGCCCATTCGCGCCTGCGGAAGAAGGTGATGGCCGAGTTCACGGTGCGGCGCGTCGAGGCGCTGCGCGAGTACGTCCAGGAGCTGGTCGAGAGCCACCTCGACGCGATGCTCGCGAAGCCGGGCCGGGCGGACCTGGTGGCGGACTTCGCGCTGCCGATCCCGTCGCTGGTGATCTGCGAGCTGCTCGGCGTCCCGTACGCCGAGCGTTCCCGCTTCCAGACGCAGAGCACGACGCTGGTCAGCACCGATGCCACGCGCGAGGAGAAGCAGCGGGCCTACGACGAGCTGTCCGGGTACCTGGCGGAGTTGTTCACGGAGAAACAGCGGAATCCGCAGTCCGATCTGTTCAGCAGGCTGATTTCGGCCGGGGCCGGCGACCCGCTGACGATGGAGGAGCTGGTCGTGCTCGGCCTCAGCCTGCTGGTGGCCGGCCACGAGACGACGGCGAACATGATCGCGTTGGGCACCCTGGTGCTGCTGGACCACCCCGGGGAGCGGGCCGCCGTGCTCGCGGCGCCGGAGCGGGCGGTCGAGGAGCTGCTGCGGTACCTGTCGGTGGTGCAGTTCGGGGTGCTGCGGTACGCGACCGCGGACGTCCGGGTCGGCACGCAGGACGTGCGCGCGGGGGAGTGGCTCGTGGCGGCGCTGAATTCGGCGAATCGCGACGCGGCGGTGTTCCCGGGCGCGGACGAGCTCGACTTCGCCCGCGAGTCGCCGCGGACGCACGTCGCGTTCGGGTTCGGCGCGCACCAGTGCATCGGGCAGCAGCTGGCGCGCGTGGAGCTGCAGGAGGCGCTGACGCGGTTGTTCCGGCGGGTGCCCGGCCTGCGGCTGGCGGTGCCGCGGGAGACGGTGGTGTACAAGCACAACACGTTGGTGTACGGCGTCCGGGAGCTGCCGGTGGCCTGGGATTAGGGTGAACCGGTGAGGATCGAACGCCGGCTCTGGGCGGCCGTGGAACCGTTGCACGCCGTCGTCTACTTCGCGCCCGAGACGGCCGAAGCGGCAAAGGTCGCCGGCTTGCGCGGGTACTGGATGGGGTACTTCGCGGGACGCCTGGCGCCGCTCGGCCCGATCGGCCCGGAACCGGCGACGGCGGTGCTGTTCGGGTTCGCGCCGGCGATGGTGGCGCGGGCCCTGCCGGACGCGTGGACGTTCGCGTCGCCGTCCGCCGTCGTCGACTCCCGGCTGGCGGCAGCCTCGGCGGCGTTGCGGCGGGTGCTGGGCGACGGGCACGAGGAGCTGGCCGCCCTCCTGGAGCGGGCAGCGGGCGCGTGCCGGTTCGACGGCCGCCCGCTGGCCGCGGCCTGGGCGGCGGTGCCGGTACCGGCGGACCCCCTCGCCCGCCTCTGGCGAGCGGCGACGATCCTGCGTGAGCACCGCGGCGACGGCCACGTCCTCGCCGCGGTCCACGCGGGCCTCGGCGGCCTGGAGACCACCCTCACCCACATCGGCGACGGAGTGATCAGCCAGGCGGACATCGAACCCCACCGTGGCTGGTCGGCCGCGGAGTGGCAGAAGGCAGCCGAGCGCCTGCGCGCCCGCGGTCTCCTGTCCGGCGACGGCCGCCTGACGGAGTCCGGAACGGCGGTCCGACGTCGCATCGAGGAGGACACGGACCGTCTGGCGGCGGCCCCGGTGGAGGCATTGGGCGGTGCTGTCGACCGGCTGCTGGAGCTGGCGGAACCACTCAGCCGGACGGTGATCGACGCGGGTCTGGTACCGGTGCCGAACCCGATGGGAGTCTCCCGGCCGTAGTCAGCGGCGCAGGTCCTTCCGCGCCCAGGCTTCGACTTGCTTGAGGGCGTGGTACCACGCGAGGTCAGGCCCCAATCGGCTCGGTGCGGCCGCCCACGGCGGGCCGGCGGGAGCTGCGATCAGCCTGCCGGTCACGGGGTCCCTGAGATCCCAGGGCCCTTGCTGGCCTTCCTTGATCGGATAGAAGGACTGACTGGTGTACTCGCCTTCGGCGCTGAACAGCACCGGCGAGCGGGGGCCGCCCTGCGAATCGACAACGGAGGCGCCGCAGATCGTCCGCTGCGAGAATCCGTCGGTGGAGGGTCGCAGATCGGGCATCGGGCCGCCGTGCCGCAGCACGACCCTCCACCGGGCACTGTCGATCTCGCCGCGACGGACACCGCCTCGTTCCAGCGCCAGGGAGTCGGCTATGCCGTGGTTCTCGAGCAGCGACTCGGCCAGCTCGACCAGCAGCGGGTACGGGTGACTGAGCCAGAACAGGTGCTCCGCGCTCTCTTCGAACGTCGCGATCTGTCCCCGTTCCGCCGAAGGGACCGAGGAAATCCAGGTCGCTTCGTCGCGGAGCAGCTGTGGCATCTCCTTTTCGTAGCGGATCCAGCGCCGGATGAGCCACTCGATCAACGGCATCTTGTGGAGATCGTCGAAGAACCGGTTCTCGATCTGATCGATGCGCAGGATGGCCAGGTTCGCCTTCGCGCAGATGCGGTTCTTCTTGATGTCCCGGCTGCGCTGCTTCGGATCGTCGTGTCCGGGCCCGTCGAACTCGACCGCGCAGAGCGGATGCCGGTGCCGCTGACTGTGGATGGTGAAGTCGAAGTGCGCGAACGGTGACCTCATGAAGCCGACGGCTTCCTCATCGTTCTGCTCGTCGTCCAGGTCGGTCTCGAACACCTCGGACAGGTGGGTTTTGCTGTTGATCCAGTAGTCGTCGATGACGTAGTCCGGGCGGGTGCTGACCGCCCGGTTCAGCACTCGCCGCAGCTGGGACTCGGGCTGGTTGTGAAACGGCTTGAAGTGCACCGCTCACTGTAACGGGGCCAGTGATAACCCTGGCCGTGGTCCGTGTCGATTCCCGGCTCGCCCGTTCGACGCAGGGGTGAACCGGAAACCGGAGGACGCCATGACGTTGCTCGAAGGCAAGAACGCGATCATCTACGGCGGCGGCGGGCGCATCGGCGCGGCCGTGGCCTCCACTTTCGCTGCGGAAGGCGCGCGCGTGTTCCTCGCCGGCCGCACGCGGGCGCGGCTGGAGGCGGTTGCCGGACCCATCCGCGCGGCCGGCGGGCGGGCCGAGACGGCGGAGGTCGACGCGCTCGACGAGCGAGCCGTGGACGAGCACGCCGACTCGGTCGCCGCCGAGGGGGGTGTCGACGTCTCGTTCAACCTGATCGCCCACGGTGATGTCCAGGGCACGCCCCTGGTGGAGATGGCCGTGGCGGACTACGAGCGTCCGGTGCTGACCGCCGTGCGCACCCAGTTCCTGACCGCCCGCGCGGCGGCCCGCCACATGATCCGGCAGCGGTCCGGGGTGCTCCTGTTCTTCGGCGGCGCGGGCGATCCGGTGCGCGAGTTCGCGGTCGGCGGGCTGCAGGTGGCGTTCCACGCGCTCGAGGCGATGCGCCGCCAGCTGGCCGCCGAGCTGGGCCCGCACGGGATCCGCACGGTGACCCTGCGGACGGGCGGCGTGCCGGAGACGCTGCCGGCGGACTTCGCGGGCCGGGCGGAGCTGGAGGACAACATCGCGGGCAAGACGATGCTGGGCCGCGCGGCGACGCTCGCGGACGTGGGCGAGGTGGCGGCGTTCGTGGCGTCGGACCGGGCCCGCACGATGACGGCGGCGACGGTCAACGTCAGCTGCGGCGCGCTGGTGGACTAGCCGCCCGGCGCCGTCACCGCGAACCCTCGCGCTGCTCCACCACCAGCCGCTGGTGCCGCGCCGCCCGGACGCGGTCGCCGCACGTTGTCGAACACCAGCGGCGTCTTGCGTGCTCGCGGACGAAGTACCGCACGCACCCGTGCGCCTCGCACGGCCGCACCAACGGCCCGAGCTCCCCGCTCACCACGTCGATCGCGTCACGCGCCAGCGCCGCCACCGCCGCGTCGAAACTGCCCGGCCGGGTGCTGCGCCACGAGCGCACCGGCCCCTCGCCCCACGTCAGCTGCGGGGCCGCCGCGTCCGCGCGCGCCGTCGCGTTGACCGTCTCCAGCGCCGTCGCCTCCGGGGGCCGGCCCTCCGTCAGCGCGCCCAGCAGCTCGCGGACCGCCGTGCGCAGGTCCGTCAAGCGCTCAAGCTCGACCGCCGCCACCCCCAGCCACGCGGCCGCGTCGCCGGGGGTGGCCAGGTCGTCCACCGGCCCGCCCGCCGTCAGCCGCCACGTGTTGACCAGCGCCAAGGCCGGCGATCGGGCCTCGCCCGGTGCCGCTGTGACCACCTCTGCCTCCCGGATTCCGGTCTCCAGTGTCCCCGACCGTTGACAGCCTACCGCGTCTCATGGATAAATGACCAAGTAACCATGAGAGGAGAAGTCATGCACCACCGCTACGCCACCGTCGCCGGGCACCGGCTCTTCTACCGGGAAGCCGGCCCCGCCGACGCGCCCACGATCGTGCTGCTCCACGGCTTCCCGACGAGCTCGCACATGTTCCGGCACCTCATCCCGCTCCTCGCCGACCGCTACCACGTCGTCGCCCCCGACTACCTGGGCGCGGGCGCCTCCGACGCGCCGCCCGTCGGCGAGTTCACCTACACCTTCGACGCGCTCGCCGAACTCACCCTCGGCCTGCTCGACCAGATCGGCGTCGGCCGCTTCGCGCTCTACATCCAGGACTTCGGCGCGCCCGTCGGCCTGCGCATCGCGGCCGGCAACCCCGACCGGGTGACGGCGATCGTCACCCAGAACGGCAACGCCTACGTCGAGGGCCTGGGCGCCGGCCTGCCGCAGAAGCTCGCCGCCGGCACGCTGACCGACGACGACCTGCGCGGCATGGTCACCCTCGAGGCCACCAAGGCGCAGTACCTCGACGGCGTGCCCGACCCGACGCTGGTCAGCCCGGACGTCTGGATCCACGACCAGGCCCTGCTCGACCGGCCCGGCGCCGCGGCCGTCCAGCAGGCCCTGCTCGCCGACTACCACCACAACATCGGCCTGTACCCGAAGTTCCACGAGTACTTCCGGACCAGCCGGGTCCCGCTGCTGGCCGTCTGGGGCGGCAACGACGAAATCTTCGTCGCCGACGGCGCCCGCGCCTACGCCCGCGACCTGCCCGACGCCGAAATCCACCTGCTCGACTCCGGACATTTCGCGCTGGAAACGCATCTGGACGCCATCGCCGGCTACATCCGGGGCTTCCTGGGGCGGGTCCTGCCCGTTGACCGGGACGCCAGTTGACCATCGGACCGGCCCGCTCGTAGGGTCGGTTCGACCTCCGCCGTCGTCATCAGCCATGGAGGACGGTATGAGCCGACTGATTCGGGCGGGGGCGATCGCGCTGCTGCTCGTCGCCGGGACGATCACCCCGGCGGCGGCCGCGGATCCCTTGTTGTCGCAGGGAAAACCGGTCACCGCCTCGTCGTCGGGCGGGTGCTGCCCGGCGGCGAACGCGGTCGACGGCGACGCCGCGACCCGCTGGGCGAGCGCGGCCGGTGTCGATCCACAGTGGATTTACGTCGACCTCGGCGCGACCGTGCACGTCAGCCGGGTCCGGCTGCAGTGGGACGCGTCCTGTGCCACCGCCTACGAAATCGACACCTCGGCCGACCACGTCACCTGGACGAAGATCTACGCCACCACCGCGGGTAAGGGCGGTGTCGAAGACCTGACCGCGCTGGACGGAACCGGCCGGTACGTCCGGGTGTACGGCACGAAACGCTGCCGTACCGACGCGTCGAAGGGCTACTCGCTGCAGGAGTTCGGCGTCTACGGGTCGGGCGGCGACGTCCAGCCGCCGTCACCGCCCGGCACGCCGACCCTCGTCGGGGTGACCCCCACCAGCGCGACGATCGCCTGGACCGCCGCCTCCGACGACGTGGGCGTCGCGGGCTACGACGTCTACCGCGACGGCCAGCTCTGCGCGAGCACGACCGGCGCCCTCACGGCGACCTGCGGAAACCTCGGCCCGAACGGCAGCTACGGCTTCTACGTCAACGCGCGTGACGCCGCCGGGAACGTGTCGCAGGCCAGCGGCACCCTGAACGTGAAGACACCGCCGTCCGACGACCACACGCCGCCGTCCGCACCCACGAACGTGCACACGACCGCGGTCAACAGCACCTCGATCGGCCTCGCGTGGACGGCGTCGACCGACGACGTGGGCGTCGCCGGCTACCGGATCTCCAACTCGGGCACGCAGATCGGGACGTCCGACACGACGAGCACCACGCTCGGCGGGCTGACCGCGAGCACCGCGTACCACCTGCAGGTGCGGGCGATCGACGCGAACGGCAACCTGAGCGACCCGAGCACGCCGGTCCTGGACGTCACGACCACAGGCGGGTCGACCTGCACGCCGTCGCAGGGCGTCTGCGGCGCCACCCAGGTCGGCACGGACGACGACGTCGTGTGGGGCCTGGTGACCCTGCCCGACGGCACGATCCTCTACAACCAGCGCGACGCGCACGACATCGTCCACCTCAACCCGAAGACCGGGGCGAAGAAGACGATCGGGACCGTGCCGAACGTGCAGAGCACCGACGGCGAAGGCGGCCTGACCGGGCTGGAGATCAACCCGGTGTCGTTCGGCTCCGACCACTGGCTCTACATCATGCACACCTCGCCGAACGACAACCGGATCGTCCGGATCAAGTACGACCCGGCCGGTGACTCGCTGACCACGAGCACCGAGCAGATCCTGCTGACCGGCATCGCGCGCAACAAGTTCCACAACGGCGGGCGGCTGCGGTTCAGCCCGGACGGCCGGTACCTGTTCGCCGGCACCGGTGACGCGCAGAACGGCGACAACGCGTCGAACACCAGCAGCCCCAACGGAAAGGTGCTGCGGATCAACCCGGACGGCTCGATCCCGGCGGACAACCCGTTCCACAACGCGGTGTGGAGCTACGGGCACCGCAACGTCCAGGGCCTGGCGTTCGACTCCCAGGGCCGGCTGTGGGAGCAGGAGTTCGGCAACAGCATCATGGACGAGACGAACCTGATCGTGAAGGGCGGCAACTACGGCTGGCCGTCGTGCGAAGGGACGTCGGGTTCGTGCGGCACGGCGGGGTTCATCGCGCCGAAGAAGACGTATCCGGTGGCGCAGGGCTCGTGCAGCGGCATCACGATCATCCACGACGCGCTGTACGTGGCGTGCCAGCGCGGGACCCGGCTGTACCGCGCGGTGATCAGCGGCAGCTCGCTGACGAACTTCCAGACGTTCTTCAACGGCACGTACGGGCGCCTGCGCACGGTCGAGCCGGCGCCGGACGGCCAGATGTGGCTGGCGACCAGCGTGGACGGCGACAAGGACAGCACCCCGCACAACAGCCACAACAAGATCCTGCGGGTCTCGGTGGCGTGAGACCGCTCCGACCGGGGACCCGCGCGGGTCCCCGGTCAGAGCCAGGGGTCGTCGCCGAAGCCGAGCGTCACCGGGCCGCGGCGGATGCCGGCCACGGTTTCCGACGGCAGGACCTCGTCCAGGAACGCGTACTCCGGGCTGCGGGTCCGCGCGTGCCACTGGGCGATCTCGTGCCAGCCCGGGGCGGCCAGCGCGCCGCCGAAGTGCTGGACGGACAGGCTCGCCGTCAGGCACGCGAAGCGGAGGCGCTCGACCAGCGGCCAGCCCGTCAGCGTCGCGGCCACGAACCCGGCGCCGAACACGTCACCCGCCCCGGTGGCGTCCAGCACGTCCACCGGGAGCGCCGGGACCGCCGCCGTCTCGCCGGTGGTTTCGTCGACGGCCAGCACGCCGTCGCCGCCGCGGGTGATCACCGCGATCGGGACCAGCTCCGCGAGCCGGGCCAGCGCCGCCTCGGGCGTGTCGGTGCGGGTGTAGCGCATCGCTTCGACCTCGTTCGGCAGGAACGCGTGGCAGCACGCCAGCTGCTCCAGCAACGCCGGTGACCAGGCTTCGGACGGGTCCCAGCCGACGTCGGCGAAGACGAGGCTGCCCGCCTGGTGCGCGGTGTGGACCCACTCGGCCGTGTCGAGGCCGATGTGCGCGACGGTCGCCCGGCTCGGCGGCGGGGACCCGGCCAGCTCCGCGACCGGGACGGGCGGCGGGTGGCCGTGGGTGACCATCGCGCGGTCGCCGGCGTAGGCCAGGGACACCGTCACCGGCGAATGCCACGCCGGGAACCGCCGCGACCGCGAGAGGTCGATGTGCTCCTGGCGGGCCAGCACGTCCCAGCAGTAGCGCCCGTAGACGTCGGTGCCGAACGCCGCCGCCAGCGACGTCCGCAGGCCCAGGCGGCTCAGCGCGACGGCGAAGTTCGCGATCCCGCCCGGCCCCGAGCCCATGCCGCCCGTCCAGACCTCGGTGCCCGGCGCCGGCGGGTGTTCGAGCCCGGTGAACACCAGGTCGAAGAACAGCAGTCCGGACAGGAAGACATCGATGTCGGGTGCGGGCTCGGCCGGCACGGGCACCTCCACGTCGATCACTCGGGCGGTCGGCCCGAGCCTGCGTCAGCGGCGCGGGATCCGCAAGAGCTGGGCCGTTTCGGCCGCGGATTGCGTGCCGACGGCTGCTAAGGTCGCCGGATGCGGCTGGCGATCCTCGGCGGCGGCGGGTTCCGCGTGCCGCTCGTGCACGGCGCGCTCCTGGACGGCGGCGGCGTCACCGAGCTCGTCCTGCACGACGTCGACGCAGGGCGCCTCGCCGCGATCGAGCGCGTCCTGGCCGAGCAGGCCGCCGGCGCCGGCCCCCGGGTGCGCACGACCACCGACCTGGCCACCGCACTGTCCGATGTGGACTTCGTGTTCTCGGCCATCCGGGTCGGCGGCCTGCGCGGCCGCCGCCTGGACGAGCAGATCGCGCACGCGGAAGGCGTGCTGGGCCAGGAAACCGTCGGCGCGGGCGGGATCGCCTACGGGCTCCGGACGGTCCCCGTCGCGGTCCGGCTCGCCCGGACGATCGGCGAGCTGGCGCCCCGAGCGTGGGTCATCAACTTCACCAATCCGGCCGGGATGGTCACCGAAGCGATGGCCGCGCACCTCGGCGGCCGGGTGATCGGCATCTGCGACTCCCCGGCGGGGCTGTGCCGCCGCGTCGCCCGCGCCCTCGGCATCGACCCGGCGACGGCGCGGTTCGACTACGCCGGCCTCAACCACCTGGGCTGGCTCCGCGCGGTCGAGGTCGGCGGCACCGACGTCCTGCCCCGGCTGCTCGCCGACCCGGTGGCGTGCGGGTCGTTCGAGGAAGGCGCGCTGTTCGGCGTGGACTGGCTGCGTGCCCTCGGCGCGGTGCCGAACGAGTACCTGCACTATTACTACTTCGCCCGCGAGGCCGCGGGTTCCGCGTCGCGCGGGGCGTTCCTGCTGGAGCAGCAACGCGGTTTCTACGCGGAACCTTCGCTGGAGTCCTGGGAACGCACGCGCTTGGAGCGCGAAGCGACGTACATGGCCGAGACGCGCGAGCGAGACGATCTCGAGGGCGGCGGCTACGAGAAGATCGCTTTGGCCCTGATGCGCGCGATCGCGTACGGCGAGCGAACGACGCTGATCCTCAACGTCCGCAACGGATCCGCGCTCCCGGGCCTACCGCCGGACGCGATCGTCGAGCTGCCGTGCGCGGTCGACACGAACGGCGCCCACCCGATCGCGAGGGCCCCACTCCCGGACCACGCACTGGGCCTGTCGACGGCGGTGAAGGCAGTCGAGCGGGCAACGATCGAGGCGGCAACGACGGAATCCCGGGCGGCGGCGCTGCGGGCGTTCGCGCTGCACCCGCTGGTGGACTCGGTTTCCGTAGCGCGGCGGCTGTTGGATGCGTACGCCGCCGCGCACCCGGAACTCGCGTACCTGGCCTGACGCCTGGCACACTTGTGTCCTTGGTCCGTTCGATACGGAATGGGGCGGTCTGGCGTGCGAGGAATGCTCTACTACCCCTACATCAACGTCCCCGAGACCGTGGCCTACCGCGCGATCCTGTACTGCTCCGAGCTCGGAACCATAACTCCACCGTGGGGGCCCACCACATCCCGGGGCTGGAAAGCCTCCCTTCCTCGTCGACGGTGGCGCAGGCAAGATCCGATGAAGACTTTGGTGCTGCCGAACGTGGTCAACCAAGGCGTCGATTTGAGTGTTCTTCCGGAAGGGTTCTACAACGAGCTCGACTTCGTGGGTGAGCTGTTCGTCGACGGCACCCCCGGCAGGCTTGTCGACGAGTTCATCCAGACGGTGAAAAACCTTCCGTTCGATGATCTCGTACCGCCGAGAAAGAAATCCCGTCTCACGGCCGACACGTCCGTTTTCTACGAAAAGTTCGGCTTCTCCATGCCTGATTACCTGATCGCGAACAAGCTGGCCCGGTGGCGCTTGCTCGACGAATGGGTCGTCGGCCGTCATGGCACGGCGCACCGTCCCGGCGTGCTTCAGGTCTCACCCACGGTTCACCTCCTGCTGGGGGCGTTGGCGGCCAGGCGGGTTTCGAACGGGAGTACTCACTGGCGGCCGCACACCGATGTGGCGTCCGCCCATGATCTCGCGCTCGGCCACGGCGTGCGGGACAAGCCGCTGAACAGTGCGTGGATCATGGAACTCGGGGACATGCTGCCCGTGCCGGCACCGGGTACCCCGCTCGAAGAAGTGTGGCAGTTCCGGGAAAAGTACGAAGAAGAGCGCGTTCGTCTCAGTGACAGCGTCGACGAGTTCATGGCGGGGATTTCGGGTCGCGGGGAACCGGATGTCGAGCTCCTCGCCCGGAAGGTCGAAGGCGCCAGGCGCACGTTCCAAAAGGCCAGGGACGGCTCTCGCCTGCGTTGGATCAGCCGATCGCTGAGTGCCGCCATCGCCCTCGGCGCCGGTTATGCCGGCTCTCGCGTTCTGCCCGACTTCGGCTGGCTGGCGGGTGTCGTCTCCGGGTTCGTCATCAACCTGGGGACGATGTCCGCGAAGCCCGACCACAGTCCGATCGATGTCGCGTACCTGCACCGGGTGGATGCCGCGGTCGGCGGGAAATGACCCTCAGATCGTGGCCATCGCGTTGAACTCCGCTTCGGCCCGGTCCCGCTCGGTGTACAGCGACCACGCCTGCTCGGCGATGTCGTCCGGGTCGAGCGTTCCCGGGGTGAAGCCGTGGTCTTGGGCCGTGAACACGCGGTGGATGTCGCCGCGCTCGATGAGGCCGCCGATTGTCAGGATTCCTGCGTAGACGCCCTTTTCGCGCAGGGTTGCGTGCAGCGTCAGCACGTACATGCGCAGCGCCGCCGATGCCGGGGCCAGGTTGCCCAGCATCGGCATCGGGTACTTGCCGCTCAGGCCGCCGGCGAAAAGCAGGGCACCCGAGCCGCGGGCCAGCATTTCCGGTAGCACCGCTCCGGCCAGCCTCGCCGCCGGGAGCATGAACGACTCGATCGACGCGCGGAGCACGTCGGCGCCCGCTTCGGTGAGGGGTGTGATGCCCGGGCCGGAGGTGGCGTCGGCCGGTCCGAAGTACACCGTGTCGATCTCGCCGGCGTCGGCCGTGATGCGGGCGAGGACGTCCCTGAGCTGTGCTTCGTCGGTCACGTCGGCGGTGTACGTGCGGGCGTCGATCCCGGTCAGCGCCTCGCGGTACGTCGCGTGCCGGGCGTCGGTGCGGGACACCAACGCCGTCGTGAAGCCTTCGCGGCCGAAGTGACGGGCGATCGACAGGCCGAGCCCGGGGCCGACACCCAGGACAGCGAGCACTTTCGGCACGGGAAGCTCCTTCTCGAGGCAAATTGAGGATGCTCTCAACTTAGCCACAAGTTGAGGACGTCGTCAACTTGCTCGGCTGTCCACAGGGGAGGGCCGAATGCCGCGCCCGGTTGGCGCCACCGGCCGATCGGGGCGGTCCGCGACTGCTCCACTCGGGTAGAACCTGTTCCAGTTCTGCGGCGCTGCGGAGACCATGGCCTCGCCGTTTCCGCGAGCGAGGAGTCGCCATGGATGCCGACCTGACCCGCCGCCAGCTCCTCCGCGGCAGTGCCGCCGGGCTCGGCCTCGCCGTGACGTCCGGGCTCGTGACCCCGGCCGCGGCGGCGCCGTCGGCGGAGTACGACGTCGTCGTGGTCGGCTCCGGCGCGGCCGGCATGACCGCGGCGCTGACCGCGGCCAAGCGCGGGCTGAGCGTCGTCGTGCTCGAGAAGGCGCCGACGTTCGGCGGCTCCGCGGCCCGCTCCGGCGCCGGCATCTGGATCCCCAACAACCAGGTGCTGCTCGCCGCCGGTGTGCCGGACACGCCCGCGAAGGCCGCGCAGTACCTCGCCGCCGTCGTCGGCCCGGACGTGCCGGCCGCGCGGCAGGACGCGTTCCTGCGCAACGGCCCGGCGATGATCTCGTTCGTGTTGGCCAACAGCCCGCTGCGGTTCAGGTTCATGGACGGCTACAGCGACTACTACCCGGAGCTCCCGGGCGGCTTGCCGAACGGCCGGTCGATCGAGCCGGACCAGTTCGACGGAAACCTGCTGGGCGCCGAGCTGGCCAACCTCAACCCGCCCTACCTCGCCACGCCGCCCGGGCTCGTCGTCTTCAGCGCCGACTACAAGTGGCTGAACCTCGCCCTGGTGAACGCCAAGGGCGCCGCGGTCGCCGCCGAGTGCCTCGCCCGCGGCACGGCCGCCGCGGTGGCCGGGCAGAAGCCGCTCACCATGGGGCAGTCGCTTGCCGCCGGGCTGCGCGTCGGCCTGCTGCGCGCGAACGTCCCGGTGCTGCTCAACACCCCGCTCGTCGACCTGAACGTCGAAAACGGCGCGGTGACCGGCGTGGTGACGCCGACCGGGCTGGTGCGGGCGCGGCGCGGCGTGATCGTCGGCTCCGGCGGGTTCGAGCACAACGCGGCGATGCGCGCGCAGTACCAGCGGCAGCCGATCGGCACCGACTGGACGGTCGGCGCCAAGGAGAACACCGGCGACGGCCACCGTGCCGGCCAGCGCGCGGGCGCCGCCCTCGACCTGATGGACGACGCCTGGTGGGGCCCGGCCATCCCGACACCCGGCGACCCGTACTTCTGCCTGGCCGAGCGCACTCTGCCCGGCGGGCTGATCGTGAACCAGGCCGGGCAGCGGTTCGTCAACGAAGCCGCGCCCTACAGCGACGTCGTGCACACGATGTACGACAAGAACCCGGCGGCGCCGGACATCCCGGCGTGGCTGATCGTCGACCAGAACTACCGCAACCGGTACCTGTTCCGCGACATCGCGCCGCTGCTGCCGTTCCCGGACGCCTGGTACAGCGCGGGCGCGGTCTTCAAGGCGTCGACGATCCAAAGCCTGGGCACGCAGATCGGCGTCCCGCCCGCCACGCTGAAGTCCACTGTGGACCGCTTCAACGGGTTCGCCCGCTCCGGCGCCGACCCCGAATTCCGCCGCGGCGCGAGCGCGTACGACCACTACTACACGGACCCGTCGGTGACGCCCAACTCCTGCCTGGCGCCGCTGTGGGCGGCGCCGTACTACGCGCTGCGCCTTGTCCCCGGCGACCTCGGCACGAAGGGCGGCATGCGCACGGACGCCCGCGCGCGGGTGCTGCGCCCGGACGGCTCGGTGATCCCGGGGCTGTACGCGGCGGGCAACGCGAGCGCGGCGGTGATGGGCCACAGCTACGCCGGCGCGGGGTCGACGATCGGCCCGGCGATGACGTTCGGCTACATCGCCGGGAACGACGTCTAGAACTCCTTCTGCACCAGGGGAAGCACCTCGGTGCCGAGCAGCTCGATGGCCCGCATGACCTCGGCGTGCGGCACGCCGGACCAGTCCATCTGCATCGCGTACCGGTCGGCGCCGGTGAGCTGGCCGACCGCGATCAGCCGTTCGGCGATCTCCTGCGGGCTGCCGACGAACAGCGCGTTCGCGTCGCGGGTGTATTCGTCGTACTCCGCGCGCGTGGGGACGGCCCAGCCGCGGGCGCGGGCGCCGTACTTCATCGTTTCGAGCCAGTACGGGTAGAAGGTTTCCTTGGCGTCCTGGGACTTCTCGGCGATGAAGCCGATCGCGCCCATGGTGACGTGCAGGTCCTGTTGTTCTCCGGCCTCGCCGGCGCGGCGGTAGAGGTCGACCAGCGGGGCGAAGCGCTCGGGCTGGCCGCCGATCACCGCGTACACCACGGGCAGGCCGAGCAGCCCGGCGCGGATCGACGATTCGGGGTTGCCGCCGGTGCCGACCGAGATGCGCAGCCGCCTGCCGTACGGCCGGGGCAGGATCCGCGCGTTCTCCAGCGGCGGGCGGAACTTGCCGGACCAGGTCAGCGGGTCTTCGCGGTCGATGTGCAGGAGCAGGGCGAGCTTCTCCTCGAAGAGCTCGTCGTAGTCGCCGAGGTCGTTGCCGAACAGCGGGAACGACTCGGTGAACGACCCGCGCCCGGCGAGCAGCTCGGCGCGGCCGTGGCTGAGCTGGTCGAGCGTGGTGAACTGCTGGTAGAGGCGGACCGGGTCCTCGGTGCTCAGCACGGTGACGGCGGAGCTGAGGGTGATCTGGTTCGTGACGCTCGCGGCGGCGGCCAGCACGGTGCCCGGGTTGGAGATGGCGTACTGGTCGAGGTGGTGCTCGCCGAGGCCGTAGAAGCCGAGGCCCAGCTCGTCGGCGAGCTTGATCCGCTCGAGGGTGTTGGCCAGCGTCTGCGCGACGGTGGGCTGGTCACCGGTGCGCGGGTCCGGCGCGCGGTCGCCGAAGCTGTAGATGCCGAGTTTCATACAACGCTCAACTATCTCGGGGGTGGATTCGTTCCCCAGGCCCCGGGTCCTCGGTCCTCAGCCGAACCGGGCTTGGATGGCTTCGAGGTTCTTCTCCGACAGCTGCAGCGCGGCGGCGCGGAGACTGAGCCCGTCGAGGGTGGCGACCTCGAACATGCCGGTCACCAGGGCGCGCATCCGGGCGCGGACCTTGCCGAAGGCTTCCTCGGCGTCCGCGCCGACGTCGCCGAACAGCGTCCACCACCACCAGGAGTTGGTCGCCGAGTTGGCGACGAAGTCCGGCACCACGCGGATGCCGCGCGCGTCGAGGAGTTCCTCGGCGTCCGGGGTGACGGGCAGGTTCGCGGCCTCGACGATGAGTTTCGCGCCGATCTTGGCCTGGTTGTCGGCGTCGACGCAGTAGGAGATCGCGGCCGGCACGAGGACCTCGGCCGGCACGTCCAGCCACGCTTCGGGCGGCAGGAGCCGGTCGCCGGGTTTGAGGTTGTCGCGGTCGATGCCGCCGAAGCGGTCGCGGTGCCGAAGCAGGTTCTCGACGTCGAGGCCGCCGGGGTTGGCGACGACCCCGCGGACGTCCGAGACGCCGACGACCCGCAGTCCGGCGTCGGCGAGGAACCGCGCGGTGGCGCCCCCCATCGCGCCGAAGCCCTGCAGCACGACACGGTTGTCCTGGTTTTCCAGGCCGAGCATTTCGAGCCCGGTGAGCGTGGCCTGGGCGACGCCGAGGCCGCCGACGAGCTCGTCGAGCCCGAGCCCGCCGACCTCGATCCGGCAGGCGTCGGCCAGCCGGGCAGTCGCGGCTTCGCGGTCGTCGAGCAGCGGGTAGATGGCCTGGACCGGGCTGAGCAGCCCGATTTCGGCGATGACGCCGTCGATGACGTCCTGCCGCAGCCCGAGGTCCTCGCCCATGGTCCAGTACTGCTCGATGAGCGGCCGCATGGCGTGCAGGTACCGGGCGACGACGTCCCGGGCGCGGTCGTCGTAGGGGTCGAAGTCGATGCCGCCCTTGGCGCCGCCGAGCGGGACGTAGCGGCCTTCGGGGTCGTAGTTGAGGCCCTCCTTGAGGGTCATGCCCCTGGCGAGGCCGCGGACCTCGAAGAGCGAGCAGCCGCGGCGCATCCGCAGGCCCCCGCTGGCGACGCCCCGCACGAGCCGGTCGATCACCAGGTACCCGCGGCACCCGGTGACCGGGTCGGTCCACGCCACTTCGAGCAAGGCTGTTTCGGTCATCGCCCCTCCTGATCCCCCGGTCAACATCCGAGCTCGTGCGCCATCGCCTGGGCAACCCACCGATCACAGTCCCCGGCGGTGACGGTGCCCTCCCGCGCGACGACCTGGACGGCGAGCCCGTCGAGCAGCGCGGTCAGCCGCCAGGCGGCCCCGCGAGGATCGGGACACCGGAAGAGCCCGGCCCCGACCCCCTCACCGATGAGGGCGACAACGGCATCCCGCCACTGGAGATCGAGCCGCTGCAGGACGGCCCGCAGCACGGAGTCCCGCATCGCGGCGGCGCCGGCTTCGATCCACAGGGGCCAGTTGCCGTGTTTCGACGGGCCGTAGAGGGCGAGGACCGAACGCAGCCGCTGGTCGGCGGGCCCGCCTTTGCCGAGCTCGGCGTCCAGTTTGCCGAGTTCTTTCTCGGCGGCCTGCCGGAAGGCTTCGATGACGAGCGTTTCAAGGGTTCCGAAGTGGTAGAAGATGAGCGCGGCGCTGACATCGAGGGCCTCGGCGACATCGGCGGCCCGAACCCCGGAGATCCCCCGAACGCGGATCTGTTCGAGCGCGGCCCCGACGATTTCCTCCCGCCGCACGGCAACAGCCTTGCGCATCATCCGGCCACCGTACCGACCGGTCGGCGGGGATGGGAGGCGCCGAATGTGGGGTTCTGGGCCTGTGCGGACAGTCAGGAGCGCAGGTGGGGGAGGGTTTCCGGGGAGGCGGGGGTGGCTCGGGCGGCGGGAGGGGTGGTGCGCGCCGAGGGGGAGGCGGTTGGCGGGGAGGGGCGGGTTGGTGCGCACCGGCGTGGAGGCAGCGGGAGGGAACCGGGGGTGGCTCGGGAGCCTGGGTGGTAGGCGAGGCGCGGAATGGGTAAGGGGGCCGGTTGGCGCTGACTCGCCCGTGGTCAGTTCCCGGGATTCGGCATTGGGCGGCTCGAGGAGGATTGGCCGCCGGTCTGCCGCCGGGCTGCCGCCCGGCGGAGAACACCGGCCCTCCCGCCGCCGGGGAACCGCGCCGCCCGCGGGCCCCGGCGGACTGGCCTCACGCGGTCCACTCGGGGTCGCGGCCCAGGTACCGCAGCAACGTCGACACGGCATCCCCGTCCTCAGCCGCCTCCAACGCCGGTGCGTACGCGAAGCCGCGCAGGGGCTCCACCAGCTGCTCCGCCACCGGCATCAGCTCTGCCGCCAGTTCCGCCGTCAGGGGCGATGCCTGGCCCGTCGCCACCGCGATGTCCCACGCGTGGACCGCCGCGTCCAGGGCTGCCGCTCCTGCCGCTACCGCTGCCGGGAGGGCGCCCTGCGGCAACGGCGTCGGGACCTCCGTTGCCTCGGAAGACACCGTTGCGAACGCCGCCGCCGCGGCCGACAACGTCGGCTCCAGGAACGCCTCGGGTGACCCCTCCAGGGAACCCGACGGCGCGAACGGGTTGAAGTCCGGGCCGCCCGAACCCGTGATGGCCGCCGCGTAGCCCAGTTGGTCGCCTGCTGCGTGCTGGAGGACCTGCGTTGCGTTCCATTCCGCGCACGGGGTCGGCACCGTCCAGTCGCGGACTCCCGCCACCGCCGATCGCAGGGCCTCGTGGGCCGCCGACAGGATCGGCCACGAGCGAAAGCCGGCGAAGAACCGGCGGATGTCGGCCACCAGGACCTCCGGGGCCTCGTGGGCCGCGTAGTGGCCCGCCGCGTCGCGGGGGCCGCCGGGTGCCGATGAGGTGTCGTACGCGTTCCAGCTGACGATGTTCGCGTGGTCACGCTCCGCGAAACGCCTGATGGACTGGAAGTCGCCCTTGAACATCGCCAGGGCCGTCGGGACCGTGGTCGGGGGCTGCGGGCTCGCCGGCTTGTGCGCGTCCTCGTAGTAGAAGCGGATCGAGGAGCCTGCCGTGCGGGTCAGCCAGTACAGCGCCACGTTCGCCAGCACGAACTCCGGGTCCAGGTGCTCGCCGAACAGCTGGGCGTTCCACGCCAGCAGGCCCAGCGGGGAATCCGCCAGGGCGAACGCCAGCGTGTGCGGCTGCTGGCTGTGCAGCGTGTTGAACGAGAACATGTTCTCGTAGAACCACTGCAGGTGCGCGAGCGCACCCTGGTCGGCCTCGCTCAGGTCCGCCATCTCGGCCGGGTCGCCCGACGGGAACGAGAACAGCTGCGTGACGTGCACGCCGACGACCTTCTCCGGCGCGAGCCGGCCGATCTCCGGCGAGATCATCGACCCCGCGTCGTTGCCCACCGCGCCGTACGACTCGTAACCGAGGCGGCTCATCAGCTCGGTCCACGCCGCCGCCGTGCGGTGCGTGCCCCACCCAGCCGACTTCGCCGGACCCGAGAAGCCGAAGCCCGGCAGGGACGGGATGACCAGGTGGAACGCCGGCTCGCTCGCCGTCGCCGGTTCGGTCAGCGGCCCGATCACGTCGAGGTACTCCACGATCGAGCCCGGCCAGCCGTGCGTCAGCACCAGCGGGGTCGCGTCCGCCCGGGACGACCGGACGTGCAGGAAGTGGATGGTTTCGCCGTCGATCTCCGTCAGGAACTGCGGGTGCGCGTTGAGCCGCGCCTCGAACGCCCGCCAGTCGAACTTCTCCAGCCAGTACTCCGCCAGCGCGCGCACCCGCTCGTTCGTGACGCCGTACTCCGCGGGCAGGTCGTCCGGCCACAGCGCCCCGCGCAGGCGGTTCTGCAGGTCGTCGAGGGCGGGCTGGGGGACCTCGGCGCGGAACGGGCGGAGGGCGGGGACCGTCATGACTGGCTCCTTCGTGCTGGAACGGAATGCTTCGTTCCGAACAGTACCAGACCGGAATGATCCGTTCCAGTGCTAATCTCGGGCCATGCGAGAGACAGCCACGCCCGAGACAGCCCTGCCCGGCCGCCGCGGCCAGGCGGCCCGCAACAACATCGTCATCCTCGACGCCGCCCGGCACGTCTTCCTCGGCGATCCGAAGGCCCCGATCTCGCAGGTCGCCGAGCGCGCCGGGGTGGGCATCAGCGCGCTCTACCGCCGCTACCCGAGCAAGGAGGCCCTGCTCTGCCGCATCTGCCACGACGGGCTCCTCATGTACATCGGCGAGGCCGAACTCGCCACGGAGGAGCCGGACGGCTGGGCGGCGCTGACCGGCTTCCTCGGCCGGGTCGTGGAACTCGACGTGCACTCGCTGACCGTCCACCTCGCCGGCACGTTCACCCCGACTCCCGAGATGGGCCGGGACGCGCGCCGCGCGGGCGAGCTGACGAAGACCCTCGTCGAACGCGCGCGCGAAACCGGCCGCCTGCGCCCGGACGCCGTCGTCGAAGACATCGGCATGATCCTCGAGTGCTGCGCCGCCATCCGCGTCGACGACGAGGAGCGGACGGCGCAGCTGCGCCACCGGTACCTCGCGCTGCTGGTCGAGGGATTGGCGGCCCACGGCCCCGAGTTGCCGGGCCCGCCGCCGCGGCCCGGTGAGATGAACGGCCGCTGGCGTCCCTCCTGACGGCGGTGTCCGGGCGCGTCCGGATGGCGGTAACGAATTCCGGGAGTGCGACGACTGATCAGCGTCGGCAGTCCCCGAAGACCCCGAAAGATCTGTCAGAGCGGCATTCCCCGGACTGGAACAGCGAGATGACGACTATGCAACGAAGCTGGCGAAGAACCACGATCCTGTCCTCGGTGGCCGCCCTGGCCACGGCGTTCATCGCAATCGCACCCGCCGCGCAGGCGGACACACCCACCAGTTCCGTCGAAGTCAGTCCCACCACCGTGCTGCCGGGACAGACGTTCACGGTCACGCAAACCATTCACAACCCCACCGATTTCACGGTGACTTTCGCGAAGGGCGCCCTTTACGGCACCCCGACCGCGATCACCGACGTCGTCGACGTCGTCTCCTGCACCAACACGACGGCGGTCGGCTGCTTCCAGGCCGGCAGCAGCTACCGGGCCGCGTTCGGCGATCTCGAGGCGGGCGGCACGAAGACCACGGTGTGGACCCTGCGCGTCAAGGACACCGCCACCCCCGGATCCTTCACGCTGCAGCACCAGTTCGTCGGGGACAACTACGCCTTCGACATCCTCGACGGTCCGGCGATCACCATCGCCGAGCCGTCCACGCAGGCGGACGTGAAGGTCGCGCTGGGCGCCACCGGGCACGGCGGGCTGAACGCGCGCATCGACTACACCCTGACCGTGACGAACACCGGCCCGGCCGCGGCGACCGGAATCCGGGTCGTGGCCACGTATCCGGCCGGGCTGTCGTTCGCCGGCGGCACCGGCTGCGTCCGCGTCGGCACCACCCGGACCGTGAACTGCGACGTCGCTTCGCTGGCCAGCGGCACGTCCGCGACGCCGAAGTTCTCCGTGAACGGCGGCCTGCTCGCGCTCGGCTCGTACACCACGACGGCGGTGCGGACGGCGAGCTCGCCGGCGGATCCCAACTCCGCCAACGACAGCGCGTCGAAGACGTGCTCGGCGCTCACCGGGCTCATCGTGACCTGCTGAGGGTTCGCGAGAGGTGAACCGGGCTCGTGTCCTCCGCCAGGGACGCGGGCCCGGTTCGCGTTTTCAGCCGGCGACCGCCGCGTAGAGCTTCGCGATGTCGTCGTCGAAATACGCGCTGTAGGAAACGTCCGGCGTGTCCCCGCCGAGCTCGAAACCGCCGATCACCCCGACGACCGCGCCGCCGGTGACCCACGGCCCGCCGCTGGTTCCGTCCGGAAAACCGGGGCACGCCACCCGTTGCTGGTACGTGTCGGACTGCGTGGTGTCCCCTTCGCAGACCACCGGGGAATCACTCGTGTCGGGGTAGCCCGTGAGGGTGATCCGGTGGGTGAATCCGCGGTTCGTGCCGAGCACGTTCGCGCCGGTGACGCTTTCCACCGAATTGGTGTTCCCCGCCTGGTGCACGGTCAGGAAAGCGAAATCCAGATCCGGGTCGGCGGAGGTGGTCCAGCCGTCGGCGACGGCCGTCGAGGCCACGGTCCACATCCCGAACGGCGCGACGCCGTCGTGGTAGCCCGGGGCGAAGCTCATGCCGTCCTTGACGCAGTGCGCCGCGGTCAGCACGAGGTCACCGGCCGCGGAGTGCACGACGCTCGCCGAGCAGAAATGGCTGCCGTTCGCGAACAACGCGCCTACGGCCGAAGCCGCCGGTTTCGGAGCCGAAGCAGCCGGAGCTGCCGGAGCAGCCGCGGCGGCGGGAGGAGCGGCCGGGGTGGCGGAAGGAGCGGTCGGCGTGCCCGCGGCGTAGGCGTCGTCGGCGGTCGTGTCGGTACCGACGACCAGGCCGGTCCCGAGGACCAGCACGGTCGCCACGGCCGTCAGCGCGGGCCGGAGGAACTTGATCGCCACCCCCTCAGATCACCACAGCAACGCCGGTTCCGCAGCGTGCGGACCCGGATGCACAGTGACTTCACAAGGTGCGGGCCGGATGCACAGCGTCCTCACAGCGCGCCGCGAAACCGCTGCCTGGCCAGGCGCACGAGGCGACGGACCCGGACCAGTTCACCGAGGCGGTGTTCGCGTTCGGTCCGGCGTGAGGCCGCGGCGCTGCGCCCACGCCGCCACCTCGGTCCGGTTGGCCAGGCCCAGTTTGGCCAGGACGCTGCGGACGTGGCTTTCCACCGTGCGCTCGGAAAGCACCAGCCGGTGGGCGATCTGGCGGTTGCTCAGCGCGCCGGCCACCAGCGCCGCGACCTCCCGCTCGCGGCCCGTCAGCGGGTCGCCCTCGTGCCGGACCCGGTCGAGCAACGCCGTCGCGTCGCGGAGCCAGCCCGGCATGCCGAGCCGGCGCGCCTCCTCGGCGGCCTGCCGCGCCAGGGTTTCCGCACGCTGAAGCTCGCCGAGCGTGGCCAGCACGGTGGCCAGGCGGACGCGGTTGTGCACGACGTACGGCCGCGCGCCGAGGCGCGTGTCCCACGCGATCGCCTCCTCGAACCGCGAAACCGCTTCGGCGTGCCGGCCCAGGAGCGCGGCGAGCCGGGCGGTCCAGCTGCTGGAGCAGTCGCTGCAGAACGTGCCCGCGCCACCCGAGCCGACCGGTGAGGCCGCGGCCAGCCGGGCGGCGAGCCACTCCGCCGTTTCGAGGTCCTCGAACGCTTCCAGCAGCGGCAGGAGGTTCGGCGCGATGCCGGGGGCCTGCCCGAGGAAGTCGGGGTCGCGCAGGCGCGGGCGCAGGGCGTCGTACGCCGCGCGGGCCTCGTCGCGGCGGCCGGTGACCAGGTCGCAGAGCGGCCGGGAAATGATCGTGATCGGCAGCGGCGGCGCGATCGCCAGCAGTTCGTCGTAGCCGGCGGGCAGCTCGGCCGGGTCGCCGACGACGTCGGCCAGCTGCTGCGCGAAGGCGAACGACATCCCGGCGGCGGACCGGTCCTCCGCCAGTTCCGCGGCCGCGAGTTCGCCCGCGCGCCGGTTCTGCGTACGGGCCTCGGTGAACGCGCCGCGGTAGGCCGCGACCGACGCCCGCAGCCGCAGCTCGTGCCAGCGGACCAGCGGCAGCCGGGTGGTCGCGGCCAGCGCCGCGATCGCCGACAGCTCGGTGTCGACGACGGACACCGTGCCGACCTCGAAGGCCGCGTCCAGCCGCCACTTGTGCCCCCACAGCGCCACCAGCGGCCGTCCCGTGCCGCCTAGGGCCACGGCGAGCGCGCCGAGCCGCAGCCGTTCGGCCAGCGGCAGCTCGAACGGGCGGATCTTCAGCCGCGCGCGGACGGCGTCGAGCCGCGCCTCCTCGTCGCCGGAGAGCTCGGCCAGCTCCATGGCCTCGTCCGCGGCCTTGACGGCTTCGGTCGCGCGGCCGTAGTCGGCGGTCACGGCCGCGGACTGGGCCAGCAGCTTCGCCCGCAGGATCGGGTCCGCGTCCGGGCCGAGCGCCGTCAGCGCGGATTCGGTGAGCTCGGCCATCCCCGGCAGCAGGTCGGGCGCCGAGGTGTCGCGGACGACCAGCGCCGCGGCGGCCACCAGCGCCGGGTCGGACGTGAGCCCGGCGGCCTCGCGCGCGTGGCCGAAGCTGCGGGCGAACCGGCCCGCCCGGTATTCGGCCGTCGCGAGCTCGACGAGCAGGGCGGCGAGCCCGTCGCGGGGGCCCGCGCGACGGCGGCAGTCGAGCGCGAGGGCCAGGAACCGCGCGGCTTCAGTGAAGGCGAGCGCGCGGGTGGCGTCGCGCGCCGCTGTTTCGGCCCACTCGGCCGCGCGCGAGA
This sequence comes from Amycolatopsis sp. NPDC004625, assembly GCF_040609695.1. NCBI lineage: Bacteria > Bacillati > Actinomycetota > Actinomycetes > Pseudonocardiales > Pseudonocardiaceae > Amycolatopsis > Amycolatopsis sp. NPDC004625. Next base: position 3,987 of record NZ_JBEXKX010000049.1, on the reverse strand, counting down.
GGGCGTCCGGAGTGGCCGCCGAGCGCAGCCAGTGCCCGGCCACCACGCCCGGCTCGGCCCGGTGTTCCAGGGCGGCCGCCGTCCGGGCGTGCAGTTCCTCGCGGATGCCCTGGTCGAGGTCGGCGTAGATGCCGTCGCGCACGACGGCGTGGGCGAACCGCCGCGACCCGGCGTCGGCGGGCAGCAGCACCCCGGCGCGGACCGCGCGGTCGAGGGCCGCGACGACGTCGGGTACCGCCCGGCCGGCCACCTCGGCGACGACGTGCGCGTCGACCTCCTCGCCGAGGACCGAGGCGATCGCCAGCAGCTCCCGCGTGCCCGCGTCCAGCCCGGCGACGGTGGTGCGGACGAGGTGCCGCAGCTCCGCCTCGCCGTCTCCGGCCACCGAGGACCGGGCGACGGCCTTGAGGTACAGCGGGTTGCCGCCCGAGCGCCGCAGCGCGTCGACGGCGTCCACGGCGGTGCGGCCGACCTCGGCGAGGTAGGCCCGGACGTCCGGTTCGGTCAACGGCTCCAGGCGCAGGCTCTCCGTGCCCGGCCGGCCCAGCAGCTCGGGCAGGGCCTCGAAGAGCGCGCCGGCCGTGACGGTGTCCCGGTAGGTCGCGACCACGGCGAGCCGTGACCGGCGGATCTCGCCGGCGAGGTGCCGCAGCAGCCGCAGCGACGCCTCGTCGGCCCAGTGCACGTCTTCGAGGACGACGACCAGACCGGCCGGTTCGGCCGCGGCGACCAGGGCGTCGGCGGCCAGCGCGACGAACCGGAACCGGGCCGCGACCAGGTCGGCGCCGTCGCGGCCGTCCAGCTCGGCCAGGGCGCGGGAGACCTCCGCGCCGGCCTCGGGCAGCGCCCGGAGCACCCGGCGCCACGGCCACAGCGGCGGCGCACCCGGGTCGTCGACGCACCGGCCCCAGACGGCGGCCGGGCCGGTCACCGCCTCGGCCAGGCGGGTCTTGCCGATCCCCGCCGGGCCGCCGACGAGCACGACCGCGCCGGTCCCGCCGGCCGCCGCGGCGAGCAGTGCGCGCAGGTCGGCCGCGGCACCGGCCCGCCCGACGAACGGTTCGCTGCGCGTCACCCGAGCAGTATCCCCTCCGTGTCCGGTTTCCGTGGCCTGCTCCGTACTGGCACTGATGTCCGGGACGTCGTTCGCGGCGAAAGTCGTCCCCAACGCCAGGACCAGCGAAAAGGAGCGTCCGATGCACGCCACGATCCACCGGTTCCGGAGTCCGCTGGGGACTCACGACCTCGACGGGGGCGCCCTCGGCGCCGCCACGCTCACCGAACTCGGCGGCCAGGCCGGCGCCGTCGTCACCTTCTGGCCCGACGCCGCGACCGCGGACGAGGCCGCGGCCCGGCGGCCGGCCGGCACCACCTGGCTCGACGCCCGCGCCTACCGGGTCGCCGACGTGCACTCGGCGTCGGACGCGGCCGCCTACGCCCAGCTCACCTGGTTCGACGAGCCGCGCGGCGCCGAGCAGTCGGCCGCCGAGCAACGCGCCGGCCGCGAGCGCATCTGGCCCGCCGTCCGGGACATCGAGGGCATCGGCACGACCTACGCCCTCATCGCCGAAGACCGGTCCCTGGTCGTCGTGGGCTTCACGGCGTCGCTGGCGACGGTCGAAGCCGTCCAGGAGGCGATCATGGCCACCGAACTGCTGCCCGGCGAGGACCCGGCCCTGCTGCCCGGCGCGGACCGGGTCGACCTGCACCGCGTGCGGCACGCGGCCCTGCCGGCCCCGGCGGGTGCGCGATGAGCCCGCACACCGTGCCCGCGCTGCGCGCCGGCACCTGGACCGTCCGCAGTGGACGGACGACGGCGGCCTTCGAGGTCCGCAACTTCGGGGTCAACCGGGTCGGCGGCACGATCCCGGTCCGCACCGGCCGCGTCGAGGTCCTCGACGGCGCGGTCACCGCCGTCCACGCGGAGCTGGACCTCGGCGCGCTCGACACGCGGAACGAGCGCCGCGACGCCGACCTGCGCAAACCGAACCTGCTCGACAGCGCCGAACGGCCGGCCATGACGTTCACCGCGACCGGCGTCCGGCGGCAGGACGACGGCTGGGAAGTGACCGGCGAGCTGCGGCTGCGCGGGACGTCGTGCCCGCTGACGCTGACCGTCGCGCCGCTCGAAGGCACCCGGGTGCGGGCGACCGGGACGCTGGACCGGGCTCCGCTCGGCATGCGGGTGCCGCGCGCGGTGATCGGCCGGTACGTCCGGATCGACGTCGAGGCGGAGCTGGAGCCGCCTAGCTGAGGTCTTTGGGGAGCAGGGCGGTCGCCGGGTCGGGGGCGGCGACCGTCTTGGGCCGCCGGTCGCGGAAGATCCAGCCGCCGATGATGCCGCCGACGAACCCGAACAGGTGACCCTGCCAGCTGACCCGCTCGTCGGTGGGCAGCAGCGAGGTGAACTGGTAGGCGAAGCACAGCGCCATCACGAGCCCGAGCACGATGTCGATCGGGTGCCGGTCGAACAGCCCGCGCACGATGACGTAGCCGAAGTAGCCGAACAGCAGCCCGCTGGCCCCGACGGTGACGGTGTTCGACGGCGCGGTGAACCACACGCCGAGGCCGCTGGCGACGATGATCAGCAGGCTCACCCCGAACCACTTCTTCACCCCGCGGTAGGCGGCGAGGAACCCGAAGATGAACAGCGGCCCGGAGTTGGCTTCGATGTGCCCCCAGCCGTAGTGCATGAACGGTGAGGTCAGCACGTCCGGCAGCGACGCCGGGTCCCGCGGCTGGATGCCGAGGTCCCGGCCGATGTCGTAGTCGTCGACGGCGTTGACGATCTGCACCAGCCACAGCAGGGCGAGCAGGCCCACCATCACGAACAGGGCCTTCTTGGCCTCGGCGATCATCATCTCGGCTTCGCTGCGGGCCGGTTCCTCGCTCATTTCGTCCCCCTCGTCGGTGTTCCCGGAGGATAACCGGCGGACCGGCCCGGACGCGGCGTTCCGGACCCAGCCGTGACCTGGCAGGGTGGAAAACATGACGTCACACCGGCCGGAGACGGTCTTCCGCGGCCGCCGCATGCCCGCCGACCGCGCCCTGGTCATGGCCATCGTCAACCGAACCCCGGACTCGTTCTACGACAAGGGCGCAACGTTCACCGACACCGCGGCGCTGGACGCGGTGGACCGAGCGGTGGCGGCGGGCGCCGACATCGTGGACATCGGCGGCGTGAAGGCGGGCGAGGGCCCGGAGGTCGACGTCGACGAGGAGATCCGGCGCGTGGTGCCGTTCGTCACCGAGGTCCGCCACCGCCACCCGAACCTGGTGATCAGCGTGGACACGTGGCGCCACGAGGTCGGCCGCCAGGTGTGCGAAGCGGGCGCGGACCTGCTCAACGACACGTGGGCGGGCGCGGACCCCAAGCTGGTCGAGATCGCCGCGGAGTTCGGCACGGGTTACGTGTGTTCCCACGTCGGAGGCATGCCGGTCCGCACGGACCCGTACCCGGCTCCCACCGAGGAACGCCCGTTCTGGCCGCGGTACGAGGACGTCGTGGCGGAGGTGGTCGCCGAGCTGACGGAGGCAGCGGCGCGCACGGTCGCGGCGGGGGTACCGCGCGGCGGGGTACTGATCGACCCGACGTTCGACTTCGGCAAGAGCACCCGCCACGGCCTGGAGCTGCTGAGGCACTTCGACCGCTTGGTGGCGACGGGCTGGCCGGTACTGGTGGCGTTGTCGAACAAGGACCTGATCGGCGAGACACTGGACGTGGAGGCCCACGACCGTTTGGCGGGAACCCTGGCGGCAACGGCAATAGCGGCACACGCAGGCGCAGCGGTGTTCCGAGCACACAACGTCCGCGAGACGCGCGAAGCCGTGGAGGCGGTAGGCGACCTCGCCATGAAGGAGCGGGGTGGTCATCCCGTCGCCTGAGGCCGTCAAATCACTTTGAGCCGGGCCCGCAACATGCAGACCAGGTCAGGGGTGGCAGCGTGAGGTTGCGGGCCCGGCTCAAAGTGATAGGCCTCGTTCAGG
>NZ_JBEXKX010000048.1:0-71459 GCF_040609695.1 Amycolatopsis sp. NPDC004625 | reverse complement strand
GGGCCCTCAAAAAAAAACGTTTCCTGTTTCGGGGGGGGCGGGGGGTGTTTTTGTGTTTTACGGCGCAAAAACCCCCCAAAACCCACCCCCCACCAGCCGGGCGGTGCTCAGCCGGTGTGCCGGCCCCGCGCGTAGGTGTAGGACTCCAGCAGCACCCGCCACACCAGCTCGATCTCGTCCCGGTCCCGTGGCCCGTACACGAGCTGCGTGTTCTGGATCGGGTGCGGCACACCCCAGCCGGCCTCCGTCACCACCTTCTTCACCAGCGGCGGCAGCGTCATGTGCAGGCTTCCGTCCTGCGGCGGGTGCAGGTGGGCGAACTCGCGGCTGTGCTTGACGAACGCGTCGTCCGGACCGGTGCCGAACTCCGGGGCCAGGTGGATCGCCCTGGCCTCCGGGTACGGCACGTGCGTGGGCGCCAGGTAGACGCCGGCCAGCGAGCGCATCCGCTGCCACAGCTCCTCCTGCAGCGTCGTCGGCGCGATCTGGTTGAGCTGGCCGTGCGGGACCGGGCCGCGGGTGCGCGGGGCCGGGCCGGGGCGTTCGGGCATCTCGAACATGGGTTACCTCCGGAAGAGCGGCCGGACGCGCTGGTAGCGCCGGCCGTGGTAGACGAGGGGGTCGCCGGGCCGGGTGTGCGCCGCGCACACCTCGCCCAGCAGCAGGCCGTGGTCGCCGGCGTCGACCGTTTCGCGGCGACGGCATTCGACGCTCGCCAAAGCGTCCGGGTGCAGCAGCGTGCCGTGCTCGCCGGTCTCGAAGCCGGTGCCGCCGAACCGGTCGGCGCCCGGGGTGGCGAACAGCGCGGCCAGCTCGGCCTGCTCCGCGGTCAGCACGTTGACGCCGAAGTGCGTGCAGCGCGAGAACAACCGGTACGAACTCGACGTCTTCGCCTGGCAGACGAGCAGCAGTGGCGGCCGCATCGACACCGACGTCACCGACGTCGCGGCGTACCCGCGGGGGTTGCCGTCGTCGTCGAGTGCGGTCACCACGCACACGCCGCCGGCCAGGGCCGCCATGGCGTCCTTGAACTCGTCGAGCAGCGCCGCGGTCATCGGAGCGCCTCCACCGCCGCGGGCGTCAGCCATTCGCCCTCGGGCGCGCCGAAGCCGCCGGAGCGGGAGAACACCGTGCGGCCCCGGCGGATCGTGCGTTCGACGCGGCCGGTGAACAGCCAGCCCGCGTACGCCGTCCAGCCGCACTTCGCCTGGACGTCGCCGTGCTCGAACGACCAGTTCTCCTCGGGGTCGAAGAGCACGAGGTCGGCGTCGAGGCCGGGGGCGACGGCGCCCTTGCGGCCGTCGATCCCGAACAGGCGCGCCGGCTCGGCGGCCATCAGCCGGGTGACGATCGGCAGCAGCTCGTCCGGCGTCGCGTCCGGGACCCGGCGGCGCAGACCGGTGTAGAGCGCCGGGAACAGCTCCTGCACACCCGGCAGCCCCGGCGGTGCGTCCGGCGCGTCGAGCACCTTGTCCGCGAAGGCGTGCGGTGCGTGGTCACTGCCCACAGTGGACACTTCGCCGCGCAGCACCGCGTCCCACAGGCGGTCCTGGTCGCTCTGCTGCCGGATGGCCGGGCTGAGCCGGATCCGGGCGCCGTAGCGGGCGGTGTCGGCCGCGGTGAACGACAGGTGGTGCCCGGTGACCTCCCAGGTGACCGGCAGCCCGGTCGCCCCGGCCGCGGTGAGCAGGTCGGCCTCCTCGCGGCTGGACACGTGCAGCACGTGCGCCGCGGTGCCGTGCCGCCGGGCCAGCTCGATCAGCTTGGCCACCGCGACGATCCCGCCCGAACGCGGCCGGAACCGCTCGTAGTCGCCGTACGCGGAAGGTGCGCCCTGCCACTGGTCCAGCAGCTTGAAGACGTCGTCGTCCTCGGCGTGGAAGAGCAGCCGCAGGCCCTTGCGCTTGGCCAGGGCGAACAGCTCGTCGAGCCGGCCCGGGTCGCGCAGCACGTGCGGCGCGGTGTGGTGCCCGGTCAGGAACGCCTTCGCGGTCATCGCCTCGGCCGGTTCGAACGCCTCGAGCGACGAGACGTCGTCCGGGTTGACGCCCGCGTGGAAGCGGTAGTCGACCAGGCTGTGGCCCCGGATCTCGGCGTCCTTCGCGCGGGCGTCGGCCGGGGTGAACGTCGCCGGGCGCGTGTTCGGCATGTCGAACACCGTGGTGACGCCGCCGGCCACCGCGGCGCGCGACGCGTGCGCCCAGTCTTCCTTGTGCGTCAGGCCCGGCGTGCGGAAGTGCACGTGGGAGTCGATCAGGCCGGGCAGCACGTACCGGCCGCCCGCGTCGATCTCCTCGGTGCCGGACACCCCGCTCCCGGCGGGGAGCACGTCGGCGATCTTCCCGCCGCTGACGGCGACGTCGGCGACGCGGACGCCGTCGGGGCCGGTCACCCGCCCGCCCCGGACGACGAGGTCGTGGTCGGTCACGCGGCCCATGGCAGGCTCACCAGCTCTCGGCTCAGGTCGTTGGTCGGGCCCATCAGCGCGACGGCGCGGGCGTCGCGGGCCATCCGGTTGATCGGGTTGGTCACCACGTACCCGGTGCTGCCGAGCAGCCGCGCGACGCTCGCGACGACCTCCTCGGCCACCTGGGAGGCGTGGATCTTGCTGTGCAGCGTGACTTCGCCGGGGTCGGTGCCGTCGCGGCGGCCGGCCCGTTCGACGAGCGCCCGGGCCGACTCGACCTGCCCGCGCAGGTCCACCAGCCGGTGTCGCACGGCCTGCAGGCCGAGCAGTGACTTCCGTTGCGCGGCCCGGAAACCGAGGTCCCAGGCGGCCTCGGCGATGCCGGCCGACACCGCGCCGAGCGTCGCCCCGGACTGCCGGACGCCGGCGATGATCGTGCTCGCGGTGTCGCGCGGCCCGAGCAGCGCCTCCGGCCCGAGCCGGCAGTCCTCGAGCTCGACGAACCCGGTCGCCGACGCCCGCATGCCGACCAGGTCGAGGCTCAGGTCCGGCTTGATGCCCGGGTTGGCCGCGGGCACCAGGAAGAAGCTCTGCCCGCCCGAGCCGTACGCGGAGTCGTCGCCGGTCACCGGCGTGCTCTGCGCGAGCACGAGGTAGAGGTCGGTGATCCCGGCGCCGGTGGTGAACGCCTTGCCGCCGCTGACCGTCCAGCCGCCGCCGGGCAGCTCGTCGGCGATGGTGGACAGGTTCTTCTTGGCCGCTCCGGCCCCGGATTCGCTCCACGCCGAGGCGGCCAGCCACTCGCCGGAGGCCAGCTTCGGCAGCAGTTCTTCGCGCTGCTCGTCGCTGCCCCACTCGGCGATCCGGCTGCACACGGCCATGTGCTGGAACGCGATGATCGCGGTCGACGGGTCGTGCCGGGCGATCAGCGCGATCAGCCGGTTCGACTCCAGCGCGTCCGCACCGGCGCCGCCGTGGCGCTTCGGGACGACGAGACCGGGCAACGGTGAATCCCGCAGCGCGGCCAGCACTTCGGGCGCGGGCCGGCCGGCCTCGTCGGCCGCGACGGCGTGCCGCTCCAGCACGCCGACCAGCTCGTCGACGCCCAGCCGCGCGGGGGCGGTCAGATCGACAGCAGGCACGAGTCCTCCTTCAGGACGTGGGGTTCGAACGAGTCGATGGACACGGCGCCGGTGAACGACACCGTCTTCTCCGGGACGCTGACCCAGGACAGCTCGCTGTCGCGGTCGTGGCCGGTCACCGCCGCGGCGGAGGTGGTGCAGCCGCCCGCGGTGCGGATCCGCAGCGGCGCGGTGCGCCGGGTCTCGCCGCCGGCGAGCCGAAACGGGATGGTGCCGCGGATCCGGCGGGCCGCGCCGAGGCAGACGGCGCCGGTCAGCGCGATCGTCGGGTGCCACGACGGCACGGATACCGCGCGCGCCGCGAGCCCGTCTTCGCCGTCCGGCAGCACCGCGGCCACCTTCGGGAACGCACCTTCGACGGGGTAGCCGTACTGCCGCGCGGCGGAGCGGCGGATCGCGCTCATCGTGCGGAACAGCGGTTCCCCGGCGGCGAAGAGCTCCTCGGGCGTGTCGACGCCGAGGTCGTGGCCGGACAGGAACAGGTACGGGTTGCCGGCCGAGACCGCGCTGACGCGGATCAGCCCGTCCTCGTACGGCAGGTCCGTCGTCGTCTCCCCGAACGGCAGCAGCTCGTGCAGCGCCACCGCGGGGTGGTTGAGGAAGTGCGCGGTGAACGTCGTCCGGTCGCGGACGCACTCGTCGACCTCGCACACCACGTGGTCGTCGGTGTTGCGCACCCGGACCCGGACGCGGTGGCCGGGCGCGAGCCGGGGCAGCCAGCCGAGCCGGCTGGCCACGACGACCGACGAGAGCACCGAATGCCCGCAGCTGCCGCGGAAGTCGAACCGGACGGGATCACCCGGAATGACCTGCACGAACCGGTAGTCGAGGTCGAACAGCGGATGCTCGGAGACCGACACCAGCGCGATCTTCGTGACCTTGGCCAGGCCGTGTCCGGCGAGCCAGGCGACGCCGTCGGAGAGCGCTTGCGCCAGCGTTTCCTCGGACGCCGGCAGCTGTTCGGCCGGCAGCACCAGCGTGGAGCTCGGGCTGCCGTGTGCGTGGGCGATGTGGGCGAGCATCAGGCCGCCCTCCTTTCCCCGGCGCCGCCGCGGGCCAGCTGCTCGGTCCAGATCCGGTGGATGAGCAGCGACCAGATGGCCAGCGCCGATTCGTCGTTCGGCCGTGCCGCCTGGGCGTCGAACAGCCCGGCGACGGCCTGGGGGTCGAGTTGCCCGCCGTGGGCGAGCGACGGGCCGGTCAGCAGGTCACGGGCGTAGCCGTGCAACGGCTGGCCCGGCACGAGCATCGCGGTGATCGGCAGCGTGAACGGCTGTTTCGGCCGGTCGAGCACGGACGCCGGGACCAGGCCGCGGGCGCCGGCGTAGAGCGCGCGCTTGACCTCCCGGCCGCGCACGCGGTGCCCGGCAGGCAGCCGGCGCGCCAGCCGCGTCACCGACCGCTGGCAGAACGGCAGCCGCACCTCGACCGAGTGGGCCATGCTCAGGTGGTCGACGCGGCGCAGGTGGTAGGCGGGCAGCCGTTCGTCCACTTCGAACGCGGTGATCGCGGCCAGCCGGTCGCCGCCGTCGGCGCGCAGCCGCCGTTCGATGCGCTCGGCCTCGGTTCCCCGCTGCCGCACCAGGTCCCGGTAGTCGTCGGTGTAGAGCCGCCGACGCAGCGCGGCGGGGACCGCGGCGAGCGCCTCGACGTACCCGTTCGGCCAGTCCTCGGTGCCGAGCAGCGCGTCGCGGATGCGGCCGTAGCCGCCGAAGATCTCGTCGGCCGCGTCGCCCGAGAGCGTCACCTTGAACCCGGCGTCGTGCACGCCCTGGAACAGCAGATACGTGCTGAGCGTGATCGGGTCGGCGTTCGGCTGGCCCAGGTGCCACACGACCTCGTCGAGCAGGCCGGGGAACGTCGCCGGGTCCGCCTCGATCTGGTGGTAGGTGGCGCCGCTGCGCGCGGCGACCTCGCGGGCGTAGCGCTTCTCGTCGAACGGCCAGTCGCCGGTGTAGGCGATGTTGAACGCGTGGACGTGCGGCACCTTCTCCGCCAGCAGCGCCGTCACCAGGCTGGAGTCCAGGCCCCCGCTGGTGATCGTCGAGATCGGCACGTCGGCCAGCGCGAGCCGGTGGGTCTCGGCGCGCAGCGTCTCGCGCACCCGGTCGCCGGCCGCCGCGAGGTCGCCGTCGTCCTCGACCGGGAACGCGCTTTCGGCGCGCTTGGAGATCTTGAGCCCGCCCGAGCGCGTGTAGACGGCGGTGGCCGCGCGCGGCAGCACGCGGACGCCGTCGAACATCGTCCGCTCGCCGAACGGCGTCTTGGTGGTGAGGTAGCTGTCGAGCCCCTCGTCCCACAGCGTCCACGGCACGCCGGGCACGCTCAGCAGCGCCGGCAGCTCCGACGAGAAGTACAGCTCGTGACCGCTTTCGTGGTAGTACAGCGGTTTCATGCCCGCGTCGTCGGTCGCGAGCACCAGCTTCGGCTCGGCCCGCAGGTCCAGCACGGCGATGGCGTACATCCCGTCGAGGTGGTCGACGAAGTCCAGGCCGTAGCGGTGGTAGAGGGCCGGGATCACGTTGCCGTCGCAGTGGTCGTGGAAGACGTACCCGGCGGCGTGCAGGTCGCGGCGAAGCTCGGTGTGGTTGTAGATCTCGCCGTTGAAGACGACCTTGAGGTCGCGGCCGAGCCGGTAGGGCTGCTCGCCGCCGTCGAGGTCCATGATGGCCAGCCGGTTGTTGCCCAGCGCCCAGCCGTCCCCGGCCGCGCTGAACCGGGCATCCGGGCCGCCGTGCCGCTGCAGCGCCGAAACCGCGCGCAGGTGGTGGTGGGCGAGGGCGCCGCCCAGGTGTCCATAGATCCGGCACATGACGGCTACTTCATCTCCGCGGAGACGCCCGCGCGGGCGTAGAGGACGGGGTCGAACGGCGTGGGGCCGCCGCAGGTGGCGAACCGCTTCGCGGCGGTGTCGGGGTTGCGCGTGCCGTGCGGCACACCGGGCGCGGCGAACAGCACGTCGCCGGGGGAGACGTCGTGCCAGCGGTCGATCAGGAACATCTGGCCGTCGCCTTCGAAGGCGATGAACGCCTCTTCGCTGTCCGGGTGCTGGTGGACGTTGAAGGTCTGGCCGGGTTCCTGGATCCCGCAGTGCAGGCACAGCCGCGCGCTGCCGGTGCCGGGCCAGAACAGGAAGTTCATCACGGCGGTGTGCTCGTCGGCGGCCACCTCGCCGGTGCCGCGGAAGCCGTGCAGCTGCGTTTCGGTGTTCCACAGCTCGTTTTCCCGCCGCGGCGCGGTGCCGGCGGGCTCGCCGCCTTCGAGGCGGGTGCGCCAGACGTACGCGGTCAGGCCGTCGTCGCCGGCTTCGAGCTCGAGCGTCCGCCCGGTGGGCGAGTGCAGGGCGGAGCCGCGTGCGACGCCGGTGCGGTGGCCGGTGACGTCGCCGTGGCCGGAGCCGTCGAACACGACGGCGACGTTCTCTTCTTCGAGGGCCCAGCCGAGGCGCCAGGTCCGGCCCGGCGCCACTTCCACGACGAGCAGGGTGACCTTGCGGGCCCCCATGGCCGGGCCGACCGGTTCGGCGACCCGTCCCCAGTCGAACGGTGCGAAGACGAAGTCCGCGGCGCGGACGATCGTCCCCTGAATCTGGTCGGTGAGCATCCCAGGTCCAATCAGTTGCTGACGATTTGCCAATGGATGGGAAGCGGGATCGATCAATTAACCATGATCGGTAATTGATTTGGCTTCCGGTGGCGACCGTACATAACCCGGAGCGGTGTTGCAAATTCGTGAACAGCTGCCGGTAATCGACTCAAATGGAGTAGAAGACATTGACTGAATCGATTCGGTAAAATTCGGGTGCCGCCGAACGAAGGAAGGGGGATGTCCGCCGGTTCGCCCAAAACCACCGTGAAACCCCGAGTCGGGCCGCCGCTGTGAACGTTGTCACACGCGGAACGCGGTTACTTCGCGGAAAGACTGGGTTTTCTGATTGGTTGCGGGTGCCGCTGGTTGATCGAATCCGAATGAGCCGTCCCGCATGATCGGGCCGCCGGGGACAAGAAAAAGGCGGCCACCTCGTGGTGGCCGCCCGTCGGCGCGGAAACGGTGCTTATTGTGGAATGGCGAGCAAAGCGGTGTCGACGACCTGTTCCAGCAGGGGCTTGTCGCGGCAGACCGCGCTCATCACCCGCAGGCCCTGGATCATGGTCACCAGGAAGTTCGACACCGCGGGGATGTCGGTGTCCGGCGGCAGTTCGCCCATGCCGCGGGCCAGGTGCAGCGTGCCGTGGAAGGAGTCCTGCAGCGCGGCGATCGCGTCGCACACGATCCGGTTGGCCACGTCGTCGTGCGGCACCCGTTCGGTGATCGCCATGACGAGCAGGCAGCCGGGCCGGCCGGGTTCCTTCAGTGCGTCGTCGATCCGGCCCAGCAACAGGTCGCGCATCACCTGCCGGATCGGTACCCGCTGCATCAGCGATTCGCGGGTGGCGTCGGTGGTCTGCCGCACGTACCGCTGCAGCGCGTGCTCGTAGAGGCCGTGCTTGCTCCCGAACGCGGCGTAGAGCGAACCGCGGCCGAGCCCGGTCGCCTCGGCGAGGTCCTGGATCGAGGTGGCCTCGTACCCCTGGCGCCAGAAGACCTCCATGGCCTTCTGGACCACCTCGTCGGTGTCGAACTCGCGGACGCGTGGCATGGGTCCAGTCTAGAGATGGTGGAACGATCAGTCAACAACAGTGTCATTTATCTGGACTGAGTGATCAAGAATGACGGGCCTGCGGACGGGTTTGCGTCGTGTTTTCCCAGGAAGATGCTGATTCAGTGCACGTCAGTGGCGGCCTTGTTGTTTACCGATCGATCCAGATTTGCTACGGTCGGACCAGCCCACCCCTCAACCGATCCGAGAAGGAGTTCAGTCATGCCTCACGTGCAGCGCCGGTCGTCCGTCAGCGACGAGCTGGCCTGGCAGATCGTCCGCGCGGCCGACGAGGCCGCGAAGGGGACCGACAAGCGGTTCGCCGTCGCGGTGGTGGACGAAGGCGGCCACCTGAAGGCGTTCCTGCGGCAGGACGGGGCGAAGCTCAACGCCGTCCAGGTCGCGCAGGACAAGGCCTACACGGCCGCGTCGTCGGGGATGCCCACCCAGAAGTGGTCGGAGGTGCTCGACGCCGACCCGGTGCTGCGGACCTCCGCGCCCACCGCGATCGACCGCCTGGTCGGCATGGGCGGCGGCCTGCCCATCGTCGTCGACGGCGAGCTCGTCGGCGCGGTCGGCGTCTCCGGCGCCCACTGGACCGACGACGTCAAGATCGCCGAGGCCGGCCTGGCGGCGCTCGACGCGAAGCCCTGACCGCGCACCGAACCCCTTCGGGAGTCACGATGCCCATCGCCCTGTTCGTGCTCGGGCTGACCGTGTTCAGCCTGGGGACGACCGAGTTCATGATCGCCGGCCTGCTGCCGGAACTGTCCGGCGCCTTCGGCGTTTCCCTGCCGCAGGCCGGGCTGCTCATCTCGCTGTTCGCCCTCGGCGTCGTCGTCGGCGCGCCGCTGATCACCGCGGCGACCACCAAGGTGCCGCGCAAGACCGCGCTCGTCGCGCTGCTCGTGGTGTTCGTGGCCGGTGAGCTGATCGCCGCGGTCGCGCCGTCGTTCGGCGTGCTGATGGCCGCCCGCGTGGTCACCGCCGTCGCGCACGGCTCGTTCTTCGGCATCGGCGCGGTGGTCGCCGCCAACCTGGTCGAACCGGCCAGGCGCGCCCGGGCCATCTCCATCATGTTCGGCGGCCTGACCATCGCCACCATCGCCGGTGTCCCGCTCGGCACGTTCATCGGCCAGCACTTCGGCTGGCGCGCGACCTTCCTGGCGGTCGCGGTCCTCGGCGTGCTCGACCTCGTCGGCGTCGTCGCGCTGGTCCCGCACCAGGCGCGGGCCGGCCACCTCGGCGTGCGCCACGAACTGGCCGCGTTCCGCCGGCCCAAGGTGTGGCTGGCGCTGGGCACGACGATGCTCAGCCAGGCCGCGCTCTACACCGCCTACACCTACATCACGCCGCTGCTGACCGACGTCACCGGCTTCTCGGCCGGGTTCGTACCGCCGCTGCTGGCCCTGTTCGGCGTCGGCACGTTCCTCGGGAGCGTGCTCGGCGGCCGGTTCGCCGACCGCTCGCTGATGGGCACGCTCTGCGTGGGCCTGCTCGTGCTGGCCGTGATGCTCGGCGCGTTCTCGCTGGCCGCGCACAGCAAGCCGGCGATGATCGCGACGCTGTTCCTGTTCGGGATCGGCAGCTTCCTGATCAACCCGGCACTGCAGACGCGGGTGATGAACGAGACCGAAGGCGCGCCGACCCTGGCCAGCACCAGCAACATCTCGGCGTTCAACGTCGGCAACGCGCTCGGCCCGTGGCTCGGCGGCCTCGGCATCAGCGCCGGCGCCGGGCTGCTCTCGCCGAGCTGGATCGGGGCCGGGCTGGCGGTGGCCTCGTTGGTCGTCGCCCTGGCCGCGGTCGGACTCGACCGCCGGACCGGAAAGGAGGAAAGCGATGCCGGTCGTGCACGTGAACTGGTGGAAGGGAGCCGGTGAGCCCGAACGCCGCCAGCTCGTCGAAGAGGTGACGGACACCGTTTCGCGGCTCGCGAAGTGCCCCGAAGCGGCCGTCACGGTGATCATCACCGACGTCGAAAAGGACCACTGGGGGCTCGGCGGAAAGCTCGCCGGGGACCTCTGAGCCCGGGAGGGACAGTGACCGGACGCGTTCTGGGGCCGGACGACCCGCGCTACGCGGACTTCACGGCCGGGATCAACCAGCGCTACACCGCGAAACCGGCGACCGTGCACCTGCCGCGCACCACGCCGGAGGTCGCTTCGGCGGTCTCCGGCGCCACCGGGCGGATCTCGATCCGCAGCGGAGGCCACTGCTTCGAGGACTTCGTCCACCACGAGGACGTCGAGGAGCTCGTCGACCTCGGCGGGATGTCCGAAGTGGACTTCTCCGACGGCGTCTTTTCCGTCGGTGCCGGGGCGAAGCTGCAGGACGTCTACGAGAAGCTGTACCGCGGCTGGGGCGTGACGATCCCCGGCGGGATCTGCTACTCGGTCGGCGCGGGCGGGCACATCACCGGCGGCGGCTACGGCCTGCTGTCGCGGCGCGACGGCCTGACCGTCGACCACCTGCACGGCGTCGAGGTCGTGCTCGCCGGCGGGCGGACCGTCGTCGTCACCCGCGATTCCACCGGCGCCGAGGCCGACCTGTTCTGGGCGCACACCGGCGGCGGGGGCGGCTCGTTCGGCGTGGTGACGCGGTTCCTGTTCGCGGCGCCGCTGGTCACCCCGCCGTCCGAGGTGCTCGTGGCCGCGCTTTCGGTGCCGTGGGCCGACCTCGACGAGCGGCGGTTCGCCCGGCTGCTCGGCGGCTACGCGCGCTGGCACGACGAACACCGCGCGCCGGACTCGCCGGGTGCGCCGCTGTCGAGCCTGCTGATGCTGAACCACCGCGGCAACGGCACGGTCGGCCTGGTGGCGCAGATCGACGCGGCGGCGCCGGCCGCGGCCCGCGTGCTCGACGAGCACCTGTCGGCCGTCCTCGGCGACCTGACGACGACCGGGTTCGCGCGGGCGGGCGAATTCGGCCCGATGCCCGGCCTGGCCCGGCCGCGGCGGCTGCCGTGGCTGCGGGCGACGCGGTTCCTCGGGACGAACACGCCGGTGCTCAACGACCCGACGCTGCGCGCCGAGCACAAGTCGGCGTACGTCCGGAACCCCCTGCCGGACGCCCAGGTGCGGACCGCCTACGAGTTCCTGACCCGGCCGGACGTGACGAACCCGAACGCGATGCTGGTGGCGTTCTCCTACGGCGGCGCGATCTCGGCGGTCGACCCGGCGGCGACCGCGGTCGCCCAGCGGGACAGCACGTTCAAGCTGCTGTACCAGTCGTTCTGGTCCACAGTGGACGCTGACGCGGCGAACATCGCGTGGGTGCGGGAGTTCTACCGCTCGATGTACGCCGGAACCGGCGGTGTCCCGGTGCCGGGCGAAGTGGCCGACGGCTGTTACGTCAACTACCCGGACGCCGACCTGTCGGACCCGGACTGGAACACCTCCGGGGTGCCCTGGCACGACCTGTACTTCAAGGGCAACTACCCGCGCCTGCAGCGGGCGAAGGCGCACTGGGACCCGGACGACGTGTTCCGGCACCGCCAGTCGGTCCGCCCGGCGGGAGCACGGGAGGGACCATGCCCCGCGTGATCGTCGCCGGTGGCGGCCCGGTCGGCATGCTGCTGGCGGCCGAACTCGGCCGCCGCGGCGTGCCGGCCACCGTCGTCGAGAAGCTGACCGCGACCCACGACGAGCCGCGCGCGGGCACCCTGCACGCGCGCACCACGCAGTCGCTGCTGCGCTGCGGCTACCTGCCCGTGCCACCGCCGCCGTCCGAGCCGGACGCCGTCGTGGAAGTACCGTTCCACTTCGGCGGCCGGCCGGTGCTGACGCTGGAGTCACCCGCCGTCGAAGGCCCGCCGATGATCGGGCAGTCCCAGTCCGCCATCGAGCGGTTCTTCGAGGCGCAGGCGCGCTCGTCCGGCGTGGAGGTCCGGCGCGGGCACGAGGTCACCGGGATTCGCGACGACGGCGACCGCGTCACCGTCACCACCGACCGCGGCGAGCTGACCGCCGACTACGTCGTGGGCTGCGACGGCGCCCGCAGCACCGTGCGCGAGGCGGCCGGGATCTCCGGGACCACCCACCCGGCGACCTTCGCCGGCATCCTCGGCCTGGCCCGCCTGGGCGACCCGGCGCGGGTGCCCGGCGGCTGGACGGAGGGGCCGGCCGGCTGGACGCTGATCAACGTCGACCCGGCCGGGCACAGCCGGATCCTGACCCACGAGTTCACCGAGCCGCTGCCGGAGCGCGGTGCCCCGGTCACGCTCGAGGACCTGCGCGCGGCCGCGTCGCGCATCCTCGGCCGGGACGTGCCGATGAGCGACGCGGCGTTCCTCGGCCGGTTCAGCGACTTCACCCGGCTGGCCGACCGCTACCGCCGCGGCCGGCTGCTGCTCGCCGGCGACGCGGCCCACGTGCACGCGCCACTCGGCGGCCAGGGCCTCAACCTGGGCCTGCAGGACGCGATCAACCTCGGCTGGAAGCTCGCGATGGTGGTCACCGGCACGGCCCCGGACAGTCTCCTCGACACCTACCACGCGGAACGGCACCCGGTCGCCGAGGCCGTCATCGCCAACACCCGCGCGCAGGCCGCGCTGATGCGGCCGGGGCCGGAGTTCGAGCCGCTGCGCGAACTCGTCGGCGACCTGCTGACGGTCCCGGGCGCCAACCGCCTGCTCAGCGACCGGATCACCGGGCAGAGCGTGCGCCACGGCCCGGCCGGCGAGTTCCTGCCGAACGTCCCGCTCGGCGGGCGGACGGTCGCCGAGCTGCTGCACCCGGGCCGTCCGGTGCTGCTGCTCGCCCCGGGCGCGTCGGCGCTGGCCGACGCGGCGGCGGGCTGGAAGGACGGCGTCGACGTCGTCACGCACGACCTCGGCGCACCGGCGGTCCTGCTGCGCCCGGACGGGTACCTCGCCTGGACGGGCCGGGACGCGGAGCGGCTGACGCGGGCCCTCACGGCCTGGTTCGGGCCCCGGGTCACCAGGTCGGGCGCGCCGTGACACCGCCGTCGACGACCAGGTCGTGGCCGGTGATCCAGGACGCCAGCGGGGAGGCGAGGAAGACGCACGCGTTGCCGACGTCGGCGGGGGTGCCCAGCCGGCCCAGCGGGGCCGCGCGGTGCCAGCGTTCGACGCCCTCCGGCCAGTCCTCGGCCAGGCCGTCCCGCGAAATCAGCCCGGGTGAAACCGTGTTGACCCGGATCCCGCGCGGCCCGTACTCCAGGGCCGCGCCGCGGGCGTGCAGCACCAGGGCGGCCTTGGCCGCGCTGTAGTGGACGTGCCCGGGCGCGGGCTGCCGGGCCTCGATCGAGGCGATGTGCGTGACGCTCCCGCCGTTCTCCCGCATCAGCCGCGCCGCGGCCTGGGTGCAGGAGAACGCGCTGGTCAGGGTGCTGTCCAGCATGGCCCGCCAGGCATCCGCGGACAGCTCGCCGAGGGCCTCGACCGGCTGGGTCCCGGCGTTGTTGACCAGCGCGTCGAGCCGGCCGCCCCAGTCCGCGACGGCGTCGAGCAGGGCGTGGCAGGCCTGGTCGTCGGTGAGTTCGGCGGCGAAGGCGCGGGCCCGGCCCCCCGCGGCTTCGATCGCCGCGACGACGTCGTCGGCGGCGCCGGGGCGGCGGTGGTGCACCGCGACGGCCGCGCCCGCTTCGGCGAACCGGAGGGCGATCCCGCGGCCCACGCCGCCGGAAGCGCCGGTCACGCAGGCGATCGTGCCGGAAAGATCGAGGGTCACCGCGCTGATCGTAGCTGCGCGCGCCGGTCCGTCGTAGGTTGTGGGGCATGGCCAAGACCCGGAAGTTCGCCGAGCTGCTGCAGACGCAGATCCGCCACGAGTTCACCGCCGCCCAGCAGTACACCGCCCTGGCCGTCTGGTTCGACGCCCGCGACCTGCCCCGCCTGGCCAAGCGCTTCTACCGCCAGTCGCTCGAGGAGCGCAACCACGCGCTGGCGATGGTCCGCTACCTCCTGGACCGCGACGAACCGGTGGCCGTCCCGGGCAGCGGCGACGTGCGCAACGACTTTTCGAGCGTGCACGAAGCGATCGAGCTGGCGCTCGAGCAGGAGCGAGCGGTGACGGCCGACATCGAGGCGATGGCGAAGGCGGCCCGGGCCGAGGAGGACTACCTGGGTGAGCAGTTCGTGCACTGGTTCCTGAAGGAACAGGTGGAGGAGGTGGCCCGGATGTCGACGCTGCTGACGGTGGTCGAGCGCGCGGGCGGGAACCTGTTCGAGGTGGAGAACCACTTGTTCCGCGAGGCCGGCACGGAGGTGGCCGACGCCCCGGACATGCCCCCGGTGGCGGGCGGCAAGCTCTGACGGGTGGCGGAAGCCGTCGAATGCGGTGAAATGACTCCTCGACCGAACCGCCGGTGATCCGGTTGGCCGTTGTCAGCTCACTTCCCGCGTATTAAGCTGACTCCCCGCTGCAAATGTTATCGCTAACAACAGCAGCGAAAGTTTCGCGGGTTCGACGATTTTCGGAACCGATGGCGAAAGTTTCGGCCGCCACCGGTCCGCTTCCGCCTGCCCCAAGGAGGTTCCGTGAAATTCCGGTCCCTGCTGGTTCTCGCGTCGGTGCTGCTGGCCGCGCTGGTGACCACGCCCGCCGCGGGTGCCGCACTGCCGGGCAGTTTCCGGTGGAGTTCCAGCGGGGTGCTGATCAGCCCGAAGTCCGATGCCACGCACGCCATCGCGGGCATCAAGGACCCGACGGTCGTCTACTCGGGCGGCCGGTACCACGTGTTCGCCAGCACCGCGAACGCCGCCGGCTACAACCTCGTCCACCTCAGTTTCACCGAGTGGTCGCAGGCTGGTTCGGCCACCCAGCACTACCTGGACAAAACCGCGATCGGCACCGGTTACCGGGCGGCGCCGCAGGTCTTCTACTTCGCGCCGCAGGGAAAGTGGTACCTCGTCTACCAGAACGGCAACGCCGCCTACTCCACGAACAGCGACATCTCGAACCCGAACGGCTGGAGCGCGCCGAAGAACTTCTACGGCGCCATGCCGGACATCATCAAGCAGAACATCGGCACCGGCTACTGGGTCGACATGTGGGTCATCTGCGACGCCGCCAACTGCTACCTGTTCTCCTCGGACGACAACGGCCACCTCTACCGGTCGCAGACCACCGTGGCGAACTTCCCCAACGGCTTCGGCAACACCGTGATCGCGATGCGGGACTCGAACAAGAACAACCTGTTCGAGGCCAGCAACGTCTACAAGATCGCCGGCCAGAACCAGTACCTGCTGCTGGTGGAGGCGATCGGCACCGGCGGGCGCCGCTACTTCCGCTCCTGGACGTCGTCGAGCATCGCCGGCACCTGGACTCCGCTGGCCGCCAATGAAAGCAGTCCGTTCGCCGGGGCGGCCAACGTGACCTTCCCCGCCGGACAGTGGTCGAAGGACATCAGCCACGGCGAGATGATCCGCGCCGGCAACGACCAGACGCTGCCGGTGAACCCGTGCCGGCTGCAGTACCTCTACCAGGGCAAGGACCCGAACGCCGGCGGCGACTACAACAGCCTGCCCTGGCGGCTCGGCCTGCTCACCCAGACCAACTCGAACTGCTGAGGAGAACGCGATGAAAACCCGGCTCCTGGCCGTCGCGGCGGCCCTGGCCCTGGCGTTCACCGGCCTGCCCGGTGCCGCCCACGCGGAGTCGAACGGCGGCGTGCGGATCATGCCGCTGGGCGACTCGATCACCTACGGCACCGGCGTGCCCGGCGGGTACCGGATCGGCCTGTGGCAGCGCCTGGCCGCCGGCCGCTACACCAACGACTTCGTCGGCTCGCAGTTCAACGGGCCGGCCAGTCTCTGGGACCACGACCACGAAGGCCACCCCGGCTGGCGCATCGACCAGATCGACGCGAACATCACCGGCTGGCTGCGCACCTACAACCCGCGCTCGGTGCTGCTGCACATCGGCACCAACGACATCCTGCAGAACTACAACGTCGCCGGCGCGCCCGGCCGGCTGTCGGCGCTGCTCGACCACATCACCGCCACCGCACCCAACGCCGACGTGTTCGTCGCGCAGCTCATCCCGATCGGCTGGGCGAGCGGGGACGCCGCCGTGCGGACGTTCAACAACGCGCTGCCGGGGATCGTGCAGGGCAAGGTGAACGCGGGCAAGCACGTGCACCTGGTGAACCTGCACAGCGCGGTGTCCACCGCCGAGCTGCCCGACGGCGTCCACCCGAACGCCACCGGCTACGACAAGATGGCCGCCGTCTGGTACACCGCCCTGCGGTCGGTCCCGGGCAGCATCGGCAACCCGCGGGCCGCCGTGACGCTCGCCGCGGCACCGGGAGAACCGTCGTGAAACGGCTGCTCACCGCGGTCCTGGCGGTGCTGATCACGCTCACCGGCCTGGCCGCGCCCGCCCACGCGGCCGCGCTCACCCGGGTGACCGGCTTCGGCACCAACCCGACCAACCTCGACATGTACGTCTACGTCCCGGACCGGGTGGCGGCCAACCCCGCGCTGCTGGTGCTGGTGCACTACTGCGGTGGCTCGGCGAGCTCGGTCTTCGGCTGGAACGGCAAGGACTACGTCACCGCGGCCGACCGGTACGGCTTCGTCATGGTGCTGCCGGAAGCGACCCGCAGCGGGAAGTGCTTCGACGTCTCGACGCCGAACGCGTTGCGGCGCAACGGCGGTGGCGACTCGACCGGCATCATGTCGATGGTCGCCTACGCCAAGTCGCGCTACCACGTCGATCCGGCGCGGGTCGTCGTCAGCGGGTTCTCGTCCGGGGCGATGATGACGAACGTGCTGGCCGCCCAGTACCCCGACGTGTTCGCCGCCGGCTCGGCGTTCTCCGGCGTGCCCGCCGGGTGTTTCGCGACCACGAACGGTTCGCTGTGGAACAGCACCTGCTCGGGCGGGCAGTCGATCAGGACCGCGCAGCAGTGGGGCGACCTGGCCCGGGCGATGTACCCGGGCTACACCGGCCGCTACCCGCGGATGCAGCTGTGGCACGGCACCACGGACACGACGCTGGCGTACCCGAACTTCGGGGAAGAGCTCAAGCAGTGGACCAACCTGAACCGGCTGGGCCAGACGCCGGGGTTCACCGACCACCCGCAGCCGTCGTGGACGCGGACCCGGTACGGCAGCACCGGTACCCAGGCCACGGTGGAGGGCGTCAGCGTCGCCGGTGTCGGGCACCAGCTGCCGATGACCGGCCAGCTGGCGTACGCGATCGCGTTCCTCGGCCTCGACCACTGACCCTGCCGCGGCCGTCGTGAGTGGTAAGGCGCGTTCTAACGCGCCTTACCACTCACGACCAGCCGCGGCAGCGCACCCCTCAGTGGCAGAACGTGAGTTCCGGGTAGGCCGGCTGATCGAGCACCGGCCGCGCCTCGCCCCGCAGGTGCCGGTCGAAGAACGCGTTCACATAGGTTCGCGTGATCTCCTGGGTCCGCAGCGCGGACGTCGTGGCGCCGTAGTCGACGCCGAACTCGTCACCCACCAGGCCCACGTCGGTGAACGACGCGTGCTGGGCGCCGTGCACGTCGGCCCAGCGCCGCCAGCCGGTGAGCTGCGGCCAGTCCCGCTCCCACGTCGGGTCGCCCGGCACGCAGGCGGTGGCCCCGAGCTGGTGGCCCAGGAACATGAACGGCCGGGACAGCCCGGGCGGGGCCAGCGGGACGTGGGTCGTGCCGTCGATGTCCATCCCGGCCTTCAGCCTGCGGTCGGCGAGCATCGCCGGGATGGTGCTCGCGCCGCCGATGGAGTGCCCGGCCATGCCGATCCGGGAACTGTCGATCAGCGGCGCCCACTTCGAGTGCGCCAGCGAGTCCAGGACGAACGAGACGTCGGCGGCCCGGCCCTGTTCCAGCTTCTCCCAGAACGCGTCGTCGTGCGGGACTTCGCAGGACGCGCACCCGGCGAAGTGCCCGTCCGGGAAGCTCTGGCCGGCGTTTTCGTAGGTGTGGCCGACCACCGCGACGACGTACCCGTGGCTCGCCAGGTCCTCGGCCAGCGCGCTGAGCGTGGCGCGGGGCTTGGTGTACCCGGGCGACAGCACGACCAGCGGCAGTCCGTGCCCGGCGGGCCGGGCGTCGGCGACGGAGTTCGTCACCAGCTCGGCGAGCGTGTCCGGAGGCACGTCCAGGCCGCTGCCGGCCAGCAGCGCCGCCGACTCCGCCGGGGTCAGGTAGTGCGTCTTCGGGCCGTTCGCCGAGGCGGCCGGGTAGAAGAGCGAGACCATCAGCTCCCGGTAGGGCACCGACGGCACCCACGGGTCGGGCCGCGAAGTGTCCTTCAGGTACACCGCCGTGCTGCCCACCGGCCGGTCCCCGGCCGGGGCGGGCAGGTACGGCGTCGACGTCCGGGCGAAGGCCACCTCCGGGTACCGCGCCGACGGCTGGTCCAGCAGCGGCTGCGGCCGGCCGCGCAGGTGCTGGTCGAAGAACGCCCGGACGTACGCCGCGGTGATCGCCTGGCCGCGCACGGCCGGGGTGGTCGCCCCGAAGGCGAGGCCGAGCTGCTCGCCCACCAGGCCGAGGTCGGTGAAGGACGGGTGCACCACGCCCGCCACGGTGAGCCAGCGCTTCCAGCCCTTTAGCTGCTTCCACTCGTCGTCCCAGGTGCGGGATTCGACGCCGGTGCCCGGGGCGTAGAGGCTCTGGCGGCCGAGGAACAGGAACGGCCGGTCGAGGCCGGGGGCGAGCAGCGGGTCGTTCTGCGTGCCGTCGATGTCGATCCCGGCCCTGATCCGCGGGTCGGTCACCATCGCGTTCACCGTGCTGGTGCCGCCGACGGAGTGCCCGGCCATGCCGATCCGGGAACCGTCCAGCAGCGGCGCCCACTTCGAGCGCGCCAGCGAGTCCAGCACGAACGAGACGTCCTTCGCCCGGCCGCGCTGCAGCTTCTGCCAGAACTCGGGGGTGTGGGTCCCGCAGGCCGCGCAGCCGGTGACCCGGCCGTCCGGGAAGGTGGTGGCCACGTTCTCGTAGGTGTGGTCGACCAGCACGACCAGGTAGCCGTGACTGGCCAGGTCTTCCGACAGCGACGTCAGCTCGGCGCGGGGCCGTTTGAACCCGGGGGACAGGACGACCGCCGGCAGCTCGCGCCCGGCCGGGCGGGCGTCGGCGACGGCGTCGGTGTGCACCTTCGTCAGCACCGACGGCGGGATGCCGGTGATGCCGGCTTCGGCGAAAACGGCCGCCGCCTCGGCTTCCGACATGAACTGCTTCTTCGGCCCGTCCGGCGAGGCCGCCGGGTAGAAGAGGGACACCATCAGCTCCCGGTAGGGGACCGAGGGCACCCACGGGTCGGGGCGCGAGGTGTCCTTGAGGTACAGGGCGGTCGTGCCCACCGGCCGGTCGCCGGTCGGTTTCGCCAGCGTCGGTGCCGGGGCCGCCGACGCGGCGGGGGCGGACAGCGTGAGCGCGAGTGCGGTCATGACCACGAGTGTCCCGGTTTTCATCCGACGAAGGTCACTTCCGGGTAGGCGGGCGACGGGGCGGCCAGCAGCGGCTGCGGGCGGCAGCGCAGGTGCTGGTCGAAGAAAGCGCTTACGTAGGTCCGCGTGACGGCGAGCGCCCGGTAGGGGTCGATGACGTCGCCGATGTCGACGCCCAGCTGCGCGGCGAGCACGCCGAGGTCGGTGAACGACGAATGCACCGTGCCCGACACCATGATCCAGCGCTTCCAGCCGGTCAGGTGCGTCCAGTCGGTCTCCCAGTCGTCGTAGGGCCCCGGCGCGCCCGGCGTGTAGTCCTCGGTGCGGCCCACGAACATGAACGGCCGGGACAGCCCGGACGCCGGGATCGGGACGTGCACGCTGCCGTCGAGGTCGGCCCCCGCGCGGATGCGCCGGTCGGCCAGCATCGCCTGGGTGGTGACCGCGCCGCCCGCGGAGTGGCCGGTCATCCCGATGCGCTGCGGGTCGATCAGCGCGCCCCACTTCGAAGCCAGCACGGAATCGAGCACGAACGACGTGTCGCGCGTGTGGACCTGCGCGTACTTCTCCCAGAAGCCGGGCTGGTCGTCGACTTCGCAGGCGGCGCAGCCGGTGACGTGGCCGTCCGGGAAGGTCGTGGCGCGGTTTTCGTAGGTGTGGTCGATCGCCGCCACCGCGTACCCGCGGCTGGCGAGGTCCTCGGCCAGCGCGGTGAGCGTGGCCCGCGGCTGCGTCCAGCCCGGGGACAGCACGACCAGCGGCAGGCTGTGCCACCGCCCGGCCGGTTTCGCGTCGACGACGGCGTTCGTCCGGACCGTGCTGAAGACCTCCGGGGGCAGGCCCGGGATGTTCTGCCGTTCGAGGTTGAGCTTCGACTCGAGCGGGGTCATGTACTGCTTCGTGGGCCCGTTCGCCGAGGTCGCCGGGTAGAAGACGGAAACCATCAGCTCCCGGTAGGGCACCGACGGCACCCACGGATCAGAGCGTGAAGTGTCCTTAAGGGACAGTGAGGTGACACCGACGGGCGAGTGGCCGGTCGGGGCGGGCAGGTACGGCGTCGTGGCCGCGGAAACGGGCGATGCGGACAAGGTCAGGGTGAGTGCGGTGGCCACCGCGAGAGTGCGCATGATTCCCCCAGTCGGAATTCGTCAGGACAGGTGGCGGAGACGGCGGAAGCAGAAACCGGTGAGCAGTGCGGAAAGCACGAGGTAGAGGCCGAGTTCGAGCCACTGCAGCGGCCAGAACCGGGAGCCGGGCTGGAAGGTCACGCGCTGGTGGTAGCCGTGGGCGCCCAGCTGGGCCACGCAGGCCTGGATGTCGCCGCGCGGGGGCGGCGCCGTCGCCCCCGCCCTCGGCCCGCAGGCCTGGACGAAGTCCGGCAGCGCGGCGGCGACGTTCCCGTCCGGGTCGAGGGTTTCGTTCGCCAGCTCCCACGCCCCGGCCGGCTTCCGCACGCCGATCTCGGTGATCCCCTGCTTGTCGTTGCCGGTGATGTTCGTGATGGTCTCGGGCGTGATCGCGACCGTCTCGGTCTGCGGCGGCAGCAGGTACGGGCGCACGAACACCGGGACCAGCACCAGCACGGCGGCGAGCGCGACGAGCGTGACGGCCATCGCGGCCACCGTCCGCCGCAGCAGCATCCCGGCCGCGATGCCGAGGACGAAGGCGAAAGCCGCGTAGCCGACCGGGACGATCCCCCGCGCGCCGAACACCACCGGCGCGATGCGCGAGAGCATCCCGCGGTCGGTCTGGACCGCGGAGAGCGCGTCGATCGGGCTCGCCCACCACGTCACCGCCAGGCTCAGCACGCCGGCGGCGAGCATCGCCGCGAGGAGGCCGAACCCGAGCTTGGTGGTGAGCCACCGCTTCCGCGTGACGGTCTGGTTCCACACGAGACTGTGCGTCCCGCTCTCCAGCTCGCGCGTGATCATCGGGACGCCCCAGAAGACGCCGAGCACCGCGGGCAGCAGGTACAGCACCAGGATGGTCCCGCCGAAGAGGGCGTCCTGGTCGGAGTAGTCGGTGCGGCCCACCAGTTCCGGCCCGGTGATCGCGAGCACGACGGCGATCGCGGCCAGGGCGGCGAGCACCGAGAACGCGGGCGTGCGGAACTGGCGCCAGGTCAGCCAGGTCATCGGAGGACCTCCAGGGCGGGGCGGGCGGCGGCGGGGTTGCTCATGTACTCGAGGACGAGGTCTTCGAGGCCGAGCTGCCCGACCGTCCACGCGGGATCGAGGATCGGCGCTTCGGTGCGGACGAGGACGGTCGTCTGGCGGTCGGTGTGCTTGGCCGAGACGACGTGCTGGTCCGCCGGCAGCGTGTCGAGGTCGCGGCGCGCCCCGGTCAGCCGGTGGTGCGTGGCGAGCAGCGTCTCCACCTCGCCGATCACCCGGACCTGCGAGGCCACCAGCACGACGAGGTGGTCGCAGACCCGCTCGAGGTCGTTGACCAGGTGTGAGGACATCACGACCGACAGCCCGTGCTCGGCGACGGCCTCCATCAGGTCCTGCAGGAACTCCCGGCGCGCCAACGGGTCCAGCGCGGCGACCGGCTCGTCGAGCAGCAGCAGCTCGGGGCGTTTGGCGATGCCGAGCGTGAGCGCCAGCTGGGCGCGCTGGCCGCCGGAGAGCTTGCCGGCGTGCTGCTTCGGGTCCAGCCCGAGCCGTTTGATGCGCTTCTCGGCCAGCGAGGCGTCCCAGCCCGGGTTGAGGTGGGCGCCGAGCCGCAGGTGCTCCTCGATGGACAGTCCACTGTAGACCGGCGTGTTCTGGGCGACGTAACCCACCTTGGCCAGCTGTTCCGGGCCGCTGCCGGGCACCCCGCCGCACACCTCGATGGTGCCGGTCGTCGGCTCGAGCATGCCGGCCGCGATGTTCAGCAGCGTCGACTTGCCGGCGCCGTTGGGGCCGACGAGCCCGGTGACGTGCCCGGCTTCGATCTCCAGCGTGCAGCCGGTAAGCGCTTCCTTGCGCTTGTACCTCTTGCCCAGTCCTCGGGCGTTCAGGACGGTCACGCTATGTCCTCTCTGGCGGAGTCGCGAAACGTGGACATCAACAGGGCCTCGATGCTCTCCTCGTCGAGGCCGGCCTTGCGCGCCCGGTCCAGCCAGCGGCGCAGGTCCTGCCGCAACGGCCCGAGCACGGCGAACGACGCGCCGTTCAGGGTCGCCGTCACGAAGGTGCCGACGCCGGGGCGGGCCGAGACCAGGCCGTCGTGCTCCAGCGCGCGGTAGGCCTTCAGCACGGTGTTCGGGTTGATCGCGAGGCTCGCGACCACGTCCTTGACCTTGGGGAGCTGGTCCCCCTCGGAGAGCAGGCCGAGGCGCAGCGCGTGCCGCACCTGCTGGACCAGCTGCTGGTACGGCGACAGGCCGGACCTCGTGTCCAGGTGGAACTCGATCATCGGCAACTCCATTTATCTAGTTACCTAGTACTATAGCTATGCGGGAGTGTTCGGCGCCAGTGACATCCGGGGCTTCGCCCCGGGCCGGGGGCTTCGCCACCCGGAACCCCCGAAAAGCCGCTGTGATCTTTTTTCGAGCAGGAGATCAACCTCGCCGCCCCCTCGTCCGTCTGGAGGGGTGATCGTTTCCCTTCTCGAGAGGATTTTCCGTGCGTCGTTTCCCTGGGGGAGGCATCGTGCGCGGCGTGGTCGTCGCGCTCGGTGTCTCGATGGCCGTCACGGCGGGGCCGGCGGTCGCGTCCGCGGCACCGGTGTCCGTCGACAAAGTGCCGACGCCACAACTGAGCTGGACCGGCTGTGAAGACGGGTTCCAGTGCGCCACCGCCTCGGTGCCGCTGGACTACGACCGGCCCTCCGGCGCGAAGGTCGACCTCGCGCTGATCAAGCTGCCCGCCACCGATCCCGCGCACCGGATCGGCTCGCTGTTCGTCAACTTCGGCGGCCCCGGCGCGTCCGGCCTGCAGCGCCTGCGGGAGCGCGGGAAGTGGCCGTGGCTGTTCTCCGACGAACTGCGCGCGCGGTTCGACCTGGTCTCGTGGGACCCGCGCGGGATCGGCCACAGCACCGCGGTCCGGTGCTTCGACTCCCTGGCCGAGCAGGAGTCCTTCTTCGGCTCGTTCCCGGAGATGCCGGGCGACCCGAGCGGCAACGCCGCCTTCTACGCCAAGTCGAAGGAGCTGGCCGACCGCTGTTCGGCCAAGGCCGGCCCGATCCTGGAGCACGTCTCGACGGCCGACACGGCCCGCGACCTCGAGCTGCTGCGCCGCGCGGTCGGCGACCCGAAGCTGAACTACCACGGCATTTCCTACGGCACCCAGCTCGGGGCGACGTACGCGAACCTGTTCCCGAACCGGATCCGCGCGATGGTCTTCGACGGCACCATGGACTTCGCCGGCAACGCCACCGGTCAGCACGGCAACGGCAAGAGCGTCCCGCTGGACACCCGCCAGGACGTCGCGACCGGCATCGCGCAGACCTTCGAGCAGTTCCTGCGGCTGTGCACGGAAGCCGGGCCGAAGTGCGCGTTCTCTTCGGGGGACCCGAAGGCCAAGTGGACGGCGCTGACGGCCCGTGCGAAGCAGGCCCCGATCGTCAGCAACGGCGAGACGTGGACCTACTCCGGCATCATCAACGCGGCCGCCGACCTGTCCGACTCGCGGGGCTGGCCGGACATCGCCGCGCTGCTGCAACGCCTTTACGACGCCCCGGCCGCGCCGGCCTTGCGTACGGCCGCGGTCAAGGGCGAGCAGTACACCTCGAACCGCACCGAGGCGTTCAACGCCATCCAGTGCTCCGACAGCGATGTGCCGACCGACCCGGCCGTCTACAGCCGGTACGCCGAGTCGGAAGACCAGCGCGTGCCGTACTTCGGGCGGATCGCGGTGCTGGACATGATGAGCTGCGCGTACTGGCAGGCGAAGGACACCGACCGCTACACCGGCCCGTGGAACCGCCCGACGTCGGCGGAGATCCTGGTGCTGAACAACCACTACGACCCGTCCACCCCGCTGCCCGGCGCCCGTGACGGTGCGGCGGAACTGGCGCGGGCCCGGGTGTTCGTCACCGAGGGCTACGGCCACTCGTCGATGTACGTCCCGAGCACGTGCACCGAGAAGGTCAAGCGGGACTACCTGATCTCGGGCACCTTCCCGGCGGCGGGGCAGACCTGCGGGATCGACGCCAGTCCGTTCGCGTGACCGGGGCGGGCCGCACCGGCGACGGTGCGGCCCGCCGCGACGAAGGCGTCGCGTGGGTGCTGGACGGAGGCGAGGCTGAGGATGTCGCGGCCGAACAGCGCCTGCGTCAGCCACACCGCGAGGACGCGGACCTTGCGTTCCCAGGTCGGCACGGCCAGCACGTGGTAGCCGCGGTGCAGGAGCCACGCCGGGAGGCCGGTGACGACGAGTCTCCGGTACTGGAAGATGCCGCGCCCCAGGCCGAGTGTCGCGATCGCACCCAGGCTGTGGTGGACGTACGGCTTCGGCTCGCGGCCGCGCAGCGTCGCGATGATGTTGCGGGCCAGCAGTTTCCCCTGCCGGTAGGCGTGCTGGGCGTTGGGCACGGTCCGCGCGCCCGGTACCGGCGAGGCGAGGTCGGGCACCGCGGCGGCGTCGCCGGCGGCCCAGGCGCCGGGCACGCCCTCGACCCGCAGATCCGGGCGCACGACGACGTAACCGCGGTCGTCGACCGGGAGGTCGGTGTGCCGGCCGATGACCGGGTTGGCGCCGTTGCCCGCGGTCCAGACGATCAGCCCGGCGTCGAACGCCTCGCCGGTCGAAAGCGTCACGTGGCCGTCCACCGCCGACGTCACCGAGGTGTTCAGGTGGACGTGGGCGCCTCGCCGTTCCAGCTCCCGCACCACCCACCGACCGGGCCGCTCGGTGACCTCGGGCAGGATGCGGCCCGACGCCTCGACGAGGTGGAACCGCAGTTCGTCGCGGCGCAGCTCCGGGTAGCGCCCGAGCAGCGCGGTCGCCAGCGACAGCAGCTCGCCGAAGCCCTCGACGCCCGAGAAGCCACCGCCGACGAAGGCGACGGTGAGCAGCTTCCGCCGCTGCGGTCCGCCGGGCAGCGCGGCGGCGCGGTCGAAGGCGGTGAGCAGCCGGTCCCGGATCGCGACGGCCTCTTCGACGTGCTTGAGGCCGATGGCCTGCTCGGCGACGCCGGGCACGGGCAGCGTCCGGGTGACCGCCCCGGCGGTGACGGCGATCAGGTCGTAGCGCTGCTCGAAGGCGGCCCCGTCGGCCGGCCGCACGGTGACGACGCGGTGGGCGTGGTCGATGGCGGTCACCTTCCCGGCGACGATCCGGGTGCGGCGCAGGTGCCGCCGCAGCGACACGGCGGCGTGCCGCGCCTCGACCGAACCGGCCACGACCTCGGGCAGGAACGGCTGGTAGGTCAGGTACGGGCGGGGATCGACGAGGGTGACCTCGGCCTCGCCGCGCCGCAGGTGCTTTTCGAGCTTCCAGGCGGTGTAGAAACCGGCGTAGCCCCCGCCGACGATCAGGATCCGGCGCATTGCGTCCTCTTTTCTCGCTTCACCCCCTGGACGAGGCCGCGGACGAGGGTGTGACCGCGACCCGCGTCACAGCGAGGACGCGTTCGCGGTGGTGCTCCTCGTGGAGGTCGCGGCGCCGGGCGTGCAGCAGCTGGGCGACGCTGATCACCCCGCGCACCCGGTGCGGGCCGGCGCGGTCGACGACCACGGCCTGGGTGACGTGGCCGGCCGCGAGCTTGTTGGCGATCTCGCGCAGCGTGTCGTCGGGGTGGCACGTCGCGAGGGCGGGATTCGTGGCGTCGGCGACGATCCGGCCCTCCGTCGTGAGCAGGGCCTGCCGGGTCGTGACGCCGGTCAGGCGCTCCTCGCCGTCCACCACGGGGTAGAGCGTGGCGTGGCGGGTGCGCGGGAGGGTCCCGGCCACCGGCTCGTCGTGGCGGAGCACGACCGGGTCGGCCGTCATCACCTCGTGCGCGAAGAACGTCTCGAGCGGATCGGTCGTGTACTCGCGGGTCAGGTGCAGCCGGCGGCGGGCGATCTTCTCGGTGAGCACCGACCGCTTGAGCAGCAGCACGGACACCGCGTAGGCCGACACCGACGCCACCACGAGCGCGAGCAGGTCGTTCCAGGCGTGGGTGAGCTCGAGGGTGAACACGATGCCGGTCAGCGGCGACCGCATCACGCCGCCGACCACCGCGGCCAGGCCGCACACCGCCCAGAACCCGGCGGTGACGTGGGGGAGCAGGCCGCCCTCCGCGGCGCCGAGGGCCGCGCCGATCATGAACACCGGCGCCAGCACGCCGCCCGAGGTGCCGGAGCCGAGCGACAGCGCCCAGATGAGCGTCTTCACCACGAGGATCCCGATGATCAGCGACGTCGTCGCGCGCCCGGTGAGCAGCTGGTCGATGACGTCGTAGCCGACGCCGAGCGCGCGCGGCTCGACCAGGCCACCGGCGCCGATGACGAGCCCGCCGATGGCCGGCCACCACATCCAGTGGATCGGCAGCCGCGAGAAGCCGTCCTCGGCGAGGTAGACCAGCGCGGTCGCGGCGATGGCGAGCAGCCCGCCGGTGACGCCGGGCACGAGGGCGAGCACGTCGGCGGCCGGGCCGGGCGCGGGGGCGGCGGGCAGCCCGAACACCGGGTCGGTGCCGAGGAGGAAGCCGCGGCAGAGGGTGCTGGTGAGGACGGCGGCGGCGACCGGGACGAAGCTGCGCGGCCGCCATTCGAACAGCAGCAGCTCCACGGCCAGCAGAATGGACGCCAGCGGCGCGTTGAACGTCGCCGCCATGCCGCCCGCGGCGCCCGCCACCAGCAGCGTCTTGCGTTCGTCGGCGGACAGGTGCAGCAGCTGGGCGAGGATCGACCCGACGGCCCCGCCGGTCATGATGATCGGGCCTTCGGCGCCGAACGGCCCGCCGGTGCCGATGCTGACCGCCGCGGACACCGGCTTCAGGACGGCCACGCGCGGCGCGACCTTGCTCTCGCCGATCAGGATCGCCTCGATGGCCTCGGGCATGCCGTGGCCGCGGATCTTCTCCGAGCCGAAGCGCGCCAGCACGCCGATGACCAGCGCCCCGGCGACCGGCGCGGTCAGCACCAGCCACCACGGGTGCGTGCCGCCGCCGGGCGCCACGAGCGCGGTGTCGAAGCGCTGGTAGAAGACCAGGTTGGTGATCAGCCCGATGAGCTTGAGCAGCGCGAACGCGGCCAGCGCCGAGGCGGCGCCGACCGGCACGGCGAGCAGGGCGATCACCAGCATGCGCGGCCGGACGTGGAAGTCGCCCAGGTGGGTGGCGCGGTGCGGGTACGCGCTCATCGGGTTCCTTTCGATGTGACGAAGCTTTGCGTAGTGCAATACTTGTAACAGTGAACGATCGAGGTCAAGCCGAGGTCCGCTGGAGTGGCCCGGTTCACCCCCGGATGCGGCAGAATCCCGGGGGTGGTGCACACCGTCCGAGCCCTCGACGCCGCGACGTGGGCGGCGTTCGCGGAACTCGTGGAGCGCAACAACGGCATCTTCGGCGGCTGCTGGTGCCTCGGGTTCCACCCGGAACGCGCTCAGCGCGGTCCGGTCCGCCGCACGACCAAGGAGGACCGCGTCCGCACCGGTGGCGCGCACGCGGCGCTGGTGCTGGACGACGACGGCGTCGCGCAGGGCTGGTGCCAGTACGGCAGCCCCGCCGAACTGCCCGGGATCAAGCACCGGCGTGCGTACGACAAGGCCGCCCCGCCCCGGCCGGACTGGCGGATCACGTGCGTCTTCGTCGACCGGAAGCACCGCGGCCGCGGCATCGCCCGTGCGGCGCTGGGTGGCGCGCTGGCGCAGATCGCGCGGGCGGGCGGCGGGCTCGTCGAGGCGGTCTCCGAGGTGACGGCGGGCCGGGCCGCGCCGGCCCGGTTCCTGTTCAGCGGGACGGTGGAGCTGTTCGAGGAGCACGGGTTCACGCGCGGGCGGCAGCTGGGTGAGCACGCGTGGATCGTGAGCCGGATGATCTCGCCCGGGTGAGGTCCGCCCGTCCGGCTTGACAGCGGGGGCGGTCGTCTCGCACTATGCGAACAAGTGTTCGATAAGTGTTCTGGGTTCGCCTGCGGCTTCCCCGCGCGGGTGTCTCCGGTGCGAGTACGTGGTGCTGGAGGTGGGCGGTCGTGGCGGTGCCGGAGGCGCTGGCCGGGCTCACGGCGATTCCCGGCGTCGGCACGGCCGCGCAGCTGCGCGAGCCGTCCGCGGACGCTGGCCTGCTGGCGGTGCTGCCGCCGCTCGCGACCCTCCTCCCCGGCGGCGGCCTGCGCCGGGGCAGCACGATTTCGGTGCGCGGAGCGACGTCCCTGGTGCTGGCCCTGCTGGCGGCGGCCACCCGCGACGGTTCCTGGGCGGCGGTGACGGGCCTCCCGGAGCTGGGCCTGGCGGCCGCGGCCGAGCTGGGCGTGGACCTGGAGCGGATCGCCCTGGTCCCGGACCCCGGGGCGGAGCTGGTGCCGGTGGTCTCGGCCCTGGTGGACGGGTTCGACGTGGTGGTCCTCGGCCCGGCCCGCGGGGTGTCCGCGGAGACGGCCCGCCGGCTGGCCGGCCGGGTCCGCAACCGGGGCACGGTCCTGGTGGCGGTGGGCCCGTGGCCGGGCGCGGACGTGGAGCTGAGGGTGACGGGCCGCCGCTGGCACGGCCTCACCCAGGACGGCCACGGCCACCTGAGAAGCCGCGACGTGGTCGCGACCACCCACGGCCGCGGCGCGGCGGCCCGCCCCCGCACGGTCCGGCTGCAGCTCCCCGGCCCGGAAGGCGCCGTGGCCCCCGCCGCCCAGCCGAGCCGCCACCTCACCGAGGTAGCCGGATGACCCACCCCACCACCCGGTCCCGCCCCGCCACGAGTGATGCCCCCTCAATCACGCGAGATGCCTGCCCGATCACGCGAGTTGCCCTTCCAGGCACGCGAGTTGCCGTTCTGGATACGCGAGATGTCCTTCCAGGCACGCGAGATGCCGTTCTGGACACGCGAGATGCCCTTCCAGGTACGCGAGTTGCCGTTCTGGATACGCGAGATGCCCTCCCAGACACGCGAGATGCCTCTAGCTCTGATCGCCCTGGCCGCCGCGCGCGGTACGAGTGCCCCGCTGCAGGCGCCCGCGATCGTTTCGCTCGGCCGGTCCAGCCGGTGAGCGCGGCACCCGGGAATGACTGACGCGCCACGGCTGCTCGTCCTGTGGTGTCCCGACTGGCCGGTCGTCGCCGCCGGGGCTGCGGCCGGTTCCTCGCCCACCTCGGCCGCCGCCGTTTTCTCCGGTAGTCGCGTTGTTGCCTGCTCCGCCTCCGCTCGGCGCAGCGGTGTCCGGCGGGGGATGCGGCGGCGGGACGCCCAGTCGCGGTGTCCGGAACTCGTGGTGCACCAGCATGATCCCGATCGCGATGCCCGGCTCTTCGAACCCGTCGCCGCCGCGGTCGAGGCGCAGGCCGTCGGGGTCGAGGTCGTGCGGCCCGGTGTGGTCGCCGTGCCCGTCGACGGGGCCGCCGGGTACTTCGGCGGCGAGGCCGCCCTCGCCGAGCTGCTCATCGACGAGGTCGCCGCCCGGGGCGGGGTCGAATGCCAGGTCGGAATCGCCGACGGGCTGTTCGCCGCGACCCTCGCCGCTCGCCGGTCCGCCATCGTCGCGCGGGGGCGCAGCGCCGACTTCCTCGCGCCGCTGTCGATCGCCGAACTGAACCAGCCCGGGGACGACCGCGGTGAGCTCGTCGACCTGCTCAAGCGGCTCGGCCTGCGCACCCTCGGCGCGTTCGCCGCGCTGGTCGAACGCGACGTCGCCGGCCGCTTCCCGAAGGACGCCGTCGCCGCCCACCGCCTCGCCCGCGGCCTCTCCGAACGCCCGCCGCTGCGCCGCGCCCTGCCGCCGGACCTGTCGGTCACCGAGACCTTCGAGACGCCGCTGGCCAGGGTCGACGAAGCCGCCTTCGTCGCGAAGACGCTCGGCGAGCGCTTCTTCGCCGGGCTGGCGAACCACGGCCTCGCGTGTACGCGCCTGGCCGTCGTCGCCATCACCGAAGCCGGCGAAGAACGCGTACGCGTCTGGCGCTGTGCCGAGCCCCTCACCGCCCGCTCGACGGCGGACCGCGTGCGGTGGCAGTGCGAAGGCTGGCTCACCGTCCGCGACCGGCCGACGGCGGGGATCGTCCGGCTGCGCCTCGACCCCGAAGAGGTGGTCGGCGGGCAGGCGCTGCAGCTGCAGCTGGGCTCCGTGGGCCGCGACGCCGACGCGGCCGAGCGCGCCGCCCGCGCGCTGGTGCGGATCCAGGGCCTGCTGGGCCCGGACGCGGTGGTCACGCCGCTGCTGGACGGCGGCCGCGGCCCGGCCGAGCGCGTCCGGCTGATCCCGTGGGGCGAGCCGCGCCGCCCGCTGGCCGCCGACCGCCCGTGGCCGGGCCGGCTGCCTGCCCCCTCGCCGACGGTCGTGCCCCGCCGCCCGGTCCCGGCGGAGGTGCTCGACGCGGTCGGCGACGTGGTCCGCTGCACCGCCCGCGGCGAGCTCGGCTACCCGCCCTCGACGGTCGCGGTCGACGGCGGCCCGGCCCGCCGCGTCCTCGGCTCGGCGGGCCCGTGGGTGGTCCACCCGGCCCTGCCCACCCGCCGCGGCGAGCGGCCGCTGGCCCGGGTGCAGGTGGTCCTGGAGGGCGACGCCGACGGCGACATCGCCCTGCTGCTCACCGCGGCCCTCGGCGACAATCCACAGTGGACGGTCGAGGGCAGTTACGACTAGGACGCTGTGACGGAGGTGACTCCACACCGTCCACAGTTGACACCGGCCGCCTCCCGGCGCAGGATCGGGACACGGTATTCGCCCGTGTGTTCGAACAGTAGTCGCTGGCTTCCCCACAGCGAAACCGGTGGGAGCTGGCCTTGGCGTTCAACAATCCGCGTGTCCCGTGGTCCGAAGTGGAGCGGATCGCTTCCGGGCGGCCGCCCGTTCCCGGGGACGGCAACGACGCCCCCGCGTGGTCGCGCAAACGCGAAGGGTATCCCGGCGCGCCCGCCGATCTCGCCGGGCGGCGGAGGCGCGACGACGGCGGGGACCGGATCCGGGCGCCCTACGCCGAACTGCACGTCCACTCCAACTTCAGCTTCCTCGACGGCGCCAGCCACCCCGAGACGCTCGTCGAGGAGGCCGCGCGGCTGGAGCTGGACGCGCTCGTCCTCACCGACCACGACGGCGTGTACGGCGCCGTGCGGTTCAACGACGCCGCGCGGGCGCTCGGGGTCCGGGTCGGGTTCGGGGCCGAGCTCTCGCTCGGGCTGCCCGGCCCGCAGGCCGGCGTGCCCGACCCGGCCGGTTCGCACCTGCTCGTGATCGCGCGGCAGCAGACCGGTTACCACCGGCTGTGCCGGGTCATCTCCCGCGCCCAGCTCGCCGGCGGGGAGAAGGGGCGGCCCGTGTACGACTTCGACGAGCTCGCCGACGAACTCGCCGGGCACGTCGTCGTGCTCACCGGCTGCCGCAAGGGCGCCGTCCGGCAGGCGCTCGCGCACCGAGGCCCGGCCGCCGCGCACGCCGAACTCGCGCGGCTGGTCGACCGCTTCGGGCGGTCGCACGTCGCCGTCGAGCTGATCGACCACCGGCAGCCCCGGGACCACGCCGCCAACGACCTGCTCGACGCGCTGGCCGAGGACCTCCGGCTACCGACCGTCGTGTCCAACAACGTGCACTACGCACGCCCGGACGACGCCGTCGTGGCCGCCGCGGTCGCCGCCGTCCGGGCCCGGCGGCCGGCCGAGGAGCTCGACGGGTGGCGGCCGCCGTCGGGGCAGGCGTTCCTGCGGTCCGGGATGGAACAGCGGCGGCTCTTCGAACGCCGGTACCCCGGTGCCGTCGGCCGGGCCGCCGTGCTGGGCGTCGAAGTCGCGTTCGACCTGCAGCTCGTCGCGCCGGACCTGCCGCCGTTCCCCGTCCCGACCGGGCACGACGAGATGTCCTTCCTGACCGAGCTGACCTGGCGAGGCGCGGCGAAGCGCTACGGGTCGCGCGAAGAGAACCCGAAGGCCTACGCCCAGCTCGACCACGAGCTCGCCGTCATCGGCGAGCTCGGCTTCCCGGGCTACTTCCTGGTCGTCTGGGACATCGTCCGGTTCTGCCGGGAGGCGGACATCCTGTGCCAGGGCCGCGGCTCGGCGGCGAACTCCGCGGTCTGCTACGCGCTGGAGATCTGCCACGCCGACCCGGTGAAGTGGAACCTGCTGTTCGAGCGGTTCCTCGCGCCGGAGCGGGACGGGCCGCCGGACATCGACGTCGACATCGAGTCCGGCCGCCGCGAGGAAGCCATCCAGTACGTCTACGAGAAGCACGGCCGGTTCCACGCCGCGCAGGTCGCCAACGTCATCACCTACCGGGCGCCCTCGGCCATCCGCGACGCCGCGAAGGCGCTCGGGCACAGCCCCGGGCAGCAGGACGCCTTCGGCAAGCTCGTGGACCGCTGGGGCGGGGTCGCCGCCACGAAACAGCAGGCGGCGGGGTCGATCCCGGACGACGTCCTCGACCTGGCCGCGCGGATCGAGGACTTCCCGCGCCACCTCGGCATCCACTCCGGCGGCATGGTGATCTCGAAGCAGCCGGTGTCCGAGGTGGTCCCGGTCGAGTGGGCGACCATGGCCGACCGCAGCGTGCTGCAGTGGGACAAGGACGACTGCGCCACCGTCGGGTTGGTCAAGTTCGACCTGCTCGGCCTGGGCATGCTTTCGGCGTTGCACTACATGCTCGACCTCGTCGCCGAACACCACGGCACCGCCGTCGACATCGGGAAGCTCGACCTGGCCGACCCGGCGGTCTACGACATGCTCTGCGAAGCCGACGCCGTCGGGGTGTTCCAGGTCGAGTCCCGCGCCCAGCTCGCCACGCTGCCGCGGCTGCGGCCGCGCGAGTTCTACGACCTCGTCGTCGAGGTGGCGCTGATCCGGCCCGGCCCGATCCAGGGCGGCTCGGTGCACCCCTACATCCGGCGCCGCCGCGGCGACGAGGAGTGGGCGCACGCGCACCCGCTGCTGGCCGCGTCCCTGGACCGCACCCTCGGCGTGCCGCTGTTCCAGGAACAGGTGATGCAGATGGCGGTCGACGTCGCGAGCTTCACTCCGGCCGAAGCCGACCAGCTCCGCCGGGCCATGGGCGCCAAGCGGTCCAGCGCGAAGATGAAGGCCCTGATGGCGCGGTTCTTCGCCGGCTGCGCCGCCAACGGCCTCGACCGCGAGCTCGCCACCCGGATCTTCGAGCAGATCCACGCCTTCTCCGGCTACGGCTTCCCCGAAGCGCACTCGATGTCCTTCGCGCTGCTCGTCTACGCGTCCGCGTGGTTCAAGCACTACTACCCGGCCGCGTTCTGCGCCGGGTTGCTGCGCGCCCAGCCGATGGGTTTCTACAGCCCGCAGTCGCTGGTCGCCGACGCCCGCCGCCACGGCGTCCACGTCCGCGAGCCGGACATCAACACCAGCCTCGTCCACGCCACCCTCGAACCGGACGGAGGCAGCACCGGCGGGGTCGCGCTCCGGCTCGGCCTCGCCGGGGTCCGCCACCTCGGCGAGGACACCGCCGAGGAGATCGTCGCCGAACGCGACACCCACGGCCGGTACACGAGCATCGGCGACCTGACCCGCCGCGTGCCGCTGAAGAAGAACGTGGCCGAGGCGCTGGCCACGGCCGGGGCGTTCAGCGGGTTCGGCGGCGACCGGCGGCAGGACCTCTGGGCCGCCGGCGCGGCCGCGGCCACCCGGCCCGGCCACCTGCCCGGCCTCGCCCCGGGCCTCGACGCGCCCGCGCTGCCCGGGATGACGCGGCTGGAGGTGACGGCCGCGGACCTGTGGGCCACCGGCGTGTCCCCGGACAGCCACCCGGTCGAACACCTGCGCGGGATCCTGGCCGGGCGCGGCGCGCTCACCGTCGCCGAGCTCAGGCGGGCCGAGGACGGGGCGCGCGTGTGGGTCGGCGGCGCGGTCACCCACCGGCAGCGGCCCGCGACGGCCGGCGGGATCACGTTCCTGAACCTCGAGGACGAGACCGGGATGGCCAACGTCGTCGTCTCGCCGGGACTGTGGCAGCGGCAGCGGCTCGTCGCCCGCACCAGCGCCGCGCTGCTCGTGCGCGGGCGGGTGCAAGCCGCCGAAGGGGTCGTCACGCTCGTCGCCGACCGCCTCGAAAACCTCGAACTGCCCATGCGGAACGGGCCTTCCCGCGACTTCCGTTGACTTTCGGGCCCCCGCGGTGGTTCTCTCGCTGAGAGCGCTCCCAGTCATCCGTTCGTGCCCGACGAGTGAGGATGGACCTTCATGACAGCTCGACGTCTGCGCTGGGCAGCGTGGCCGGTGATCGCCGTGCTCGCCGCGGCGGTGCCGGCAGCCGGCACCGCCGCGGCGGCGGACCCGCCCGCGGCAACGGTCACCGTCAACGCCAAAGCCGGGCTGGCCACCGTGCCGGACACCGGGATCGGCATCAACCACGCGGTGTGGGACAGCCAGCTGGGGACCGACGTGGTGGCCGACCTGTACGGCGCGGCCGGTGTCCGCACGATGCGCTACCCCGGCGGTTCCTACGGCGACATCTACCACTGGAAGGACAACACCGCGCCGGGTGGTTACGTGGCGCCGAACACCGATTTCGACACGTTCATGGGCGGTGTCCGCCGAGCCGGCGCCCAGCCGATCATCATCGCCAACTACGGCACCGGCACACCCGAAGAGGCCGCGGACTGGGTGCGGTACGCCAACGTGACCAAGGGCTACGGCGTCAAGTACTGGGAAATCGGCAACGAGCTCTACGGCAACGGCCACTACGGCGCGAACTGGGAAGCCGACAACCACGCGGACAAGAGCCCGACGGCCTACGCCAACGGCGTCGTCGCCTACGCCGACGCGATGAAGGCGGCCGATCCGGGCGTCAAGATCGGCGCCGTGCTGACCACCCCGGCGAACTGGCCGGACGGCATCGTCGGGTCCGGCGACACCGCCACCTGGAACCAGACCGTGCTGTCGATCGCGGGCCCGCACATCGACTTCGTCATCCTGCACTGGTACCCAACCGGCTCGACGGCGGCGGAAGCGCTCGCCAAGCCCGAGCAGATCACCGACATGATCTACGCGGCCCGCGAGCAGATCACCCGGTACGCGGGCGCGAACGCCGGCCGCATCGGCATCTCGATGACCGAAACGAACACCCCGGTGGGCATGGACACCCAGCCCGGCGCGCTGTTCGCCGCCGACACCTACAGCTCGCTGCTGGAGAACGGCGTGTTCACCGTGGACTGGTGGGACACGCACAACGGCGGGACGAAACTGTCCACAGTGGCCGGTTACCCGGACTACGGCGACTCCGGCCTGCTCTCCAGCGCGACCTGCCTGGACGGCGGCGCCTGCGAGCCCGCGCTCAACACGCCGTTCGCGCCCTACTACGGCCTGAAGATGCTGAGCACCTTCGCGCACCCGG
Organism: Amycolatopsis sp. NPDC004625; assembly: GCF_040609695.1. Lineage (NCBI taxonomy): Bacteria > Bacillati > Actinomycetota > Actinomycetes > Pseudonocardiales > Pseudonocardiaceae > Amycolatopsis > Amycolatopsis sp. NPDC004625. Next base: position 35,488 of record NZ_JBEXKX010000048.1, on the reverse strand, counting down.
GCGACCAGTACGTCCGGGCGGCCGCGGACGACCCGCTCGTCGGCGCGCACGCCGCCCGGCGGCCGAACGGCGACCTCGCCGTGCTGCTGCTCAACAAGGACCCGGACCAGGCCAGGACGGTGACCCTGGACTACGCGGGCTACACGCCGGCCGCGGGCGCGCCCCAGGTGTACACCTTCACCAACGGGGCCACGGCGGTTTCGAGTTCGGCGGCCGGGACGAGCACGTCCCAGACGCTCCCGCCGTACTCGCTGACCACGGTGGTGCTGCACCCGGCGGCGGCCGCCGCCGGACCCGGCGCGCCCGGCCGTCCGACCGGCACGGCGACCGACCGGACGGCGACGATCAGCTGGCCCGCGGCGGTGCCCGGCGCCCACCCGATCGCGAAGTACGAGGTGTACCGCCAGGTCGGCGCGGTCAGCGAGCAGTGGGGTGAGACGACCGGAACGTCCCTCGACGTCGGCAACCTGGTGCCGGGCAGCCGGTACACGGTCAACGTCCTGGCGCGTGACACGGCGGGCAACGTGTCCGCGGCCTCCCTGCCGTTGACGTTCACCACCGGCGCACCGGCGGCGAGCACCTGCACGGTCCGGATGACCGACGTCACCGACTGGGCGAGCGGCTTCGTCGGCGGCATCCACGTCACCGGCAGCGGTGTGGTGGGGGACTGGACGCTGACGTTCAGCTGGCCGACCGCCCGCCAGCGCCTCACCGGCGGCTGGAGCGGAACGTGGGCGCAGAACGGGACGACGGTGACGGTGTCGTCGTCGGCCCCGCCGGCGTCGGGGGTGGACGTCGGGTTCACCGCCGACTACAGCGGGCCGAACATCCTGCCGTCGGCGTTCACCCTGAACGGCGTCGTCTGCGCCCTGGGTTAGGGCGCCGATTCGACGCGTTCGCGCACGGCCCGCAGTTCTTCCCCGACGACCGCCAGCTGGGCGTCGACCGCCGAGGGATCGGTGTCCTCGGGGAAGAACAGGCTGAAGACGAGTTCGGTCCCGGCCTGGTTGGGGACCGCGCGGGTGAACAGGCCCACGGTGGGGGCGTCGGCGCTGACCACGTCGACCACACCGTGGGCCGCCGCGACCCGCACGGCCACGCGCCGCGGGCCGCCTTCGGTGTGGACGCGCCAGACGTCGTCGTGGTCGTGGTCGACCGCGGTGGCGAAGCCGGGCGCCCATTCGGGCAGGTGCCGCGGATCGGCGAGGTATTCGACCACCCGCGCCGGCGGGGCGGCGATGGAGATGGTGCGGGTTTCGGCCCGGGAGAGTGTCATGCCGAAACGATACGCACCTGCTTATCATTTGTCCAAGCGTAAAATCCGCCGGGTGAACGAGGACGACGATCTCGGCGCCCTCTGCGCCGGCGCGGGGCGCGCCCTGGCCGAAGCCGAACGCCCGGTGCTGGAGCGGCACGGGCTCACGATGTGGCAGTACGTGGTGCTGTCGGCACTGGCTGCCGGAGCGGCGCCCAGCCAGCTGGTGCTGGCCCAGCAGATCCGCTACGACAAGACCCGGTTGATCACCCTGCTGGACGCCCTGGAGGCGGCGGGCTTGGTAGCCCGCGAGCCCGACCCGGCCGACCGCCGCGCGCGGGTGGTGCGGTTGACCACCGAGGGCGGCCGGCGGCATGCGGCGGTGCGGGCGGAGATCCGCGAGGTGGAGGACGGCAAGCTCGCCGGGCTTTCGGTGGAGGCGCGGCGGGTGTTGCGGTCGGCGTTGGCGCACCTGGCGAACACGGAGTGAGCGGGGCGGCCGGGCTGAGCAGCCCCCGATTTCCACGCTACCGGAGGGCACCGACGAAAACGGCGGCCGACAGCGGCCGGGTGCGGCGTTGTCCCCAACCAGCGGAAGGCGGCGTGCCCCCCGCAACCGGTGGCCGACAGCGGTCGGGTGCCGCGTTGTTCCCAACCGCCGGCCGGCAGCGGAAGGTGACCAACGACGTCACCAGACCTCCCCCGCCCCTCATCCCAGCTGTCCCTTCAGGCGGCGGTCGGGTTTGTCAAGGCATCTTTCCCGCCTTGACAAACCCGGGCGGCGGCTGAAAATCCCACCGGAGGGGCGGGGGAGGTCGGACCCGCTACTTAGCCACGGCAGAGCTAAACCGCCGCAGAGCTGAGCCACGGGCAAAAGACAAAAGAATGTCCTCGCCGGACAGGCAGGCTCCGGGATGACCCTCCGACCCGCTGTCATCTCACCTTGGAGAGGTGGGCCGCTGGGTGGTCATCCCGTCGCCTGAACGAGGCCTATCACTTTGAGCCGGGCCCGCAACCTCGCGCTGCCACCCCTGACTCGGTCTGCATGTTGCGGGCCCGGCTCAAAGTGATTTGACGGCCTCAGGCGACGGGATGACCACCCCGCTCCTTTGGTGTCAAGCGCGGCGGCGGATCACCTCGTCCGCCACCCACTCCGCCACCCCTTCCGGATACGGATTGCTCAGCCCCAGCACAAAATGCCCGAACCCGGCCTCTGCCGCCTCGGCGATCTTTCCCCGTGTTGCCTCTGGCCGTTCGTAATCCACCGGTAGGAAGATCGATCGTACGATCTCCGCCGGGTTCCTTCCGATCTCCTCGCAATACCTGTCCAGCAACCGGCTTCGCGCGGCCAAATCCTCGATGTCACCGCCGCCCGGGATGTTCCACAGGTTTGCGTGCTCTGCCACCACTCGCAGCGTTGCGTTTGCGCGGCCGCCGATCATGATCGGGGGGTGTGGCTTCTGTACCGGCTGGGGGTTTCCGAACGCTCCGGTCAACGATACGTGGGAACCCGGGAAATCGAAGGGTGATGACGATGTCCACAAGCGACGGATCACCGTGCACGCCTCGGCCAGTGCCGCCACCGCGTCGGCCTGATCGACGTATGGCAGGCCGTGGCCGTCGTACTCGCGGCGGGCCAGGGGGTGGCTCGGGCGGGATCCTGCGCCGATGCCGAAGTCGAGGCGGCCGCCCGAGATGATGTCGACCGTTGTGGCGATCTTTGCCAGCATGGCCGGTGGGCGGAAGCGGTTGCTGGTCACCAACAGGCCGATGCGCATCCGGGATGTCTGCGCCGCCAGGGCCGAAAGCAGCGTCCAGCCCTCGAGAATCGGGCCGGAAGGGTCGCCGGCGATCGGCATCAGGTGGTCGAACAGCCAGGCGTGCTCGATCTCCGGCACCTTGTCCGCTTCCTGCCACACGCGCAGGATCTCGTCGTAACCGACCTGCTGGGGTGCGGTCAGGATGCCGAAGCTCATCGGCGCCGTCGCAGGGACGGGTCGAGCAGGGCGGGCGGGGTGTCGAACTTCTCGTCCGGGGCCAGGTCGGTGCCCGGTGCGACGACGGCGTCGATCTCGTCGAGGACGTCGGCGGGCAGGACCGTGTCGGCCGCCGCGAGTTGCGCGGTCAGGTGGTCCGGTGTGCGCGGGCCGATCAGCGCGCTCGTCACGCCGGGGTGGGCGGTGACGAAGCCGAGCGCCAGCTGGATCAGCGTCAGGCCGGCGGCGTCGGCGATCTTGGCCAGCTGCTCGACGGCGTCGAGGCGGGCGCGGTTGGCCGGGACGTCGAGGTCGAAGCGCTGGGGCACCACCTTCGCGCGGTTGCCGCTGAACTCCCGGCCCGCGCGGACCGCGCCCGACAGCCAGCCCGAAGCCAGCGGGCTCCACGCCAGCACGCCCATGCCGTACTCCTCGGTCACCGGCAGCACGTGCGCTTCGATGCCGCGCTGCAGGATCGAATAACTCGGCTGCTCGGTGACGTACCGGCCGAGGTGGAGCGAACGCGCGGCCCACTGCGCCTGCACGATCCGGTACGCCGGGAACGTCGACGAGCCGAAGTACCGGATCTTGCCCGCGCGCTGCAGGTCGGTCAGTGCGGAAAGCGCTTCCTCGTCGCTCGTGGCGGGGTCCCAGCGGTGGATCTGGTACAGGTCGACGTGGTCGACGTCGAGGCGGCGCAGGCTGTCCTCGAGCGCGCGGACCAGCCAGCGGCGCGAGTTGCCGCGGTGGTTGCGCTCTTCGCCCATCGGCATGGTCGCCTTCGTGGCCAGCACCAGGTCGTCGCGGCGGCCGGCGATCGCCCGGCCGACGATCGCCTCCGACTCGCCCTGGCCGTACATGTCGGCCGTGTCGATGAGGTTGATCCCGCCGTCCAGGGCGGCGTCGACGATGGCGGTGGCCTCGTCCTGGGTGACGCGCCCGATCGCGCCGAAGTTCATCGCGCCGAGCGCGAGGGTGCTGACCTGGACGCCGGTGCGGCCCAAGGTGCGGTACTGCATGGGAGGTGCCTCCGTGGCAGGATGAGCAAACGGAACGTTGCTCCGCTAACGATACGGAACACTGTTCCGCTTAGCAACCCGGGAGGATCGGTGGGCGAACGCAAGCCCAAGCGGGCGGACGCCCGGCGCAACGAGAAGGCGCTGCTGGACGCCGCGGCCGCGGTCTTCGTCGCGTCCGGGGTCGACGCGCCGGTGCGCGACATCGCGGCGAAGGCCGGCGTCGGGATGGGCACCATCTACCGCCACTTCCCGACCCGCGCCGACCTCGTCATCGCCGTCTTCCGGCACCAGGTGGACGCCTGCACCGAGGCCGGGCCGGCCCTGCTGGCCGCGAACGCGTCGCCGTACGCCGCGCTGGCGCAGTGGATCGACCTGTTCGTGGACTTCCTGGTGACGAAGCACGGCCTCGCCGGGGCGCTCCAGTCGGACAACGCCGGCTTCGAGTCCCTGCACGCGTACTTCCTCGACCGGCTGGTGCCGGTGTGCGGCGAGCTGCTCGACGCCGCCGCCGCGGCCGGCGAGGTCCGGGCCGGGGTGCCGCCGCTGGACCTCATGCGCGGGGTCGGCAACCTCTGCATCGGCGCGGACGACCCGCGGTACGACGCGCGCCGGATGGTGAAGATCCTCGTCGCCGGGCTGCGGTGCGCCACGATGGGCGCATGACGGCGTGGCGGGAGTTCGAGGCGGCGGAACCGGAATTCGCCCGGCGGGTGCGGGCCCGGTTCGACGCGCACAAGCACAAGACGATCGCGACCCTGCGGGCTGACGGCTCGCCGCGGATTTCCGGCATCGAGACGGCCTTCGAGGACGGCGAGCTCGTCTTCGGCTCGATGCCGCAGGCGCGCAAGGGCGCGGACCTGCTCCGCGACCCGCGGTTCGCGCTGCACAGCGCGACGGTCGACCCCGTCGAGGGCGCCGAGGCGCAGTGGCCGGGGGAGGCGAAGATCGCCGGGCGTGTGCGCCCCGGCGACGGCGAGCGGTTCGTGGCCGACGTCGCCGAGGTCGTGCACACCCACCTGAACGAGGCGGCGACGCTGCTGGTCGTCGAGTGGTGGACACCCGCGGACGGGCTGCGCAAGGTCGAGCGCGAGTGAAGCCGGAGCGCCCATCGCGCGCCGTCGTCTCCATCGATTAAATCAACTGCTTGACTTAATCGTCGATCGTGGCCATCCTCGGGACAGGGGACATTCACCAACGAGAGGCCCGTCATGACGCCAAGCCACACCGAACCGCTGCCGCGCTTCCCGTTCGAGTCCGGCGCGGCGCTCGAGCCGCCATCCGAATGGGCCGAGTTCCGGGAGAAGTGCCCGGTGGCGCGGGTCGCCCTGGCCAGCGGGGACGAAGCCGCGCTGATCACCCGGTACGACGACGTCAAGACCGTGCTGTCCGATCCGCGGTTCACCCGGCCGACGCCGGCGGACAACGCGGCGCGGGTCGCCGACACCGAGTCGGGCGGGGTGTTCAACAGCGAAATGGCCACCGTGCTCCCGCAGCACGGCGAGGCCCACCTCAGGTGGCGGCGGCTGCTCGGGAAGTGGTTCACGGCCAAGCGGATGAACGCGCTGCGGCCCGGCATGGCGGCGATGGCCGAGCAGCTCATCGACGAACTGGTCGCGAAGGGCGCGCCCGGCGACCTCAAGGCGGGCCTCGCCTTCCCGCTGCCGGTCTGGGTCATCTGCGACATGCTCGGCGTGCCGGACACCGACCGTGACCGGTTCGCCCACTGGTCCGACGTCATGCTCAGCATGACCCGCTACACCCAGGCCGAGTTCGACGCGGCGCAGGCGGAGTTCGGCCGGTACATGGGCGGGCACATCGCGGGCAAGCGCGCCGAACCGGGCGAGGACATCCTCAGCGCGCTGATCGCCGAGGGTGTCGGCTGGTCCGACGCGATGCTCACCGCCACCGGCATCGGTCTGCTCATCGCCGGGCACGAGACGACGGCGAACATGATCGCCAAGATGGTGGCGATGCTGCTGGCCGACCGGAGCCGGTGGGAGCAGCTGCTCGCCGACCCGTCGCTGGTGCGCACCGCGGTCGAGGAATCGCTGCGGGTGGACGCCAACGCCGGTGTCGGCATGCAGCGCTACCTCACCGAGGACTTCGAGGTCGGCGGCACCGTGCTGCCGGGTGGCACCACCGCGATGTGCAGCATGGCCGCGGCCAACCGCGACGAACGCGCCTTCGAGAACGCCGGCGCGATGGACCTGACCCGCAGCCCGAACCCGCACCTGGCCTTCGGCGCGGGCGCGCACGCGTGCCTCGGGCAGCCGCTGGCGCGCACCGAACTGCAGGTCGTCCTCGAGGTGCTGCTGCGCAAGCTGCCGTCGCTCGAACTCGCCGTGCCCGCGGACGCACTGCGCCGGGTCGAGGGGCTCGCGGTCGGCGGGCTGCGGGAACTGCCCGTCCGCTGGTGACCGACCGCGCCCACGCGACGCGCGAGCGGATCCTCGTGGCGGCGGAACGGCTCTACGCCGAGCACGGCGTCCTCGCGGTGTCCAACCGGCAGATCGGCGAAGCCGCCGGGCAGGGCAACAACACCGTCGTCGGCTACCACTTCGGCACCCGGGCCGACGTGGTGCGGGCCATCGTCCGGCGGCACGCCGGGCCCGTCGAGCAGCTCCGCCACCGCCGGCTGGCCGGGGTCGGACCGGGCGCGCCGCTGCGGGACTGGGCCGCGTGCCTGGTGTTCCCGACGACCGAGCACCTCGCCGCGCTGGGCACGCCGACCTGGTTCGCCCGGTTCGCCGCCCAGGTGATGACCGAACCGTCGCTGCGCGCGCTCATCACCGACGAGACGCTGACGTCCCCGTCGGTGGCGCGGACCGTCGAGGGGCTCTACCGGTGCGTGCCCGGACTGCCCGCCGACGTCCGCGCCGAACGCAACGACATCACCCGGCTCGTCCTGCTGCACGCGATGGCCACCCGGGAACGCGCCCTCGCCGAAGGCGCGGGCACCCCGGGACCCGGCTGGCGCGACACCGCCACCGGCCTCACCGACGCACTGGTGGGGCTGTGGCTCGCACCGGTCACGAAGTAACCCACCGAAAGGAACCGCCATGAAGATCACCGTGGACGAAGCCAAGTGCTGCGGCGCCGGGACCTGCGTGATGCTCGCGCCGGACGTGTTCGACCAGCGCGACGACGACGGCATCGTCATCCTCCTCGACGAGCACCCCGCCGAGGCCCTGCACGCGACCGTCCGCGAAGCGGCGAGCGTGTGCCCGGGTGTCGCCATCTCGGTCAGCGAGCAGGGATGACCGACGCCGTCCTGGTGGTCGGTGCCTCGGCCGCCGGCCTCGCGACCGTGGAGGCCCTGCGCCGCAAGGGGTACGCGGGAAAGGTGACCGTGCTGGGTGCCGAAGCGCACCTGCCGTACGACCGGCCGCCACTGTCCAAACAGGTCCTCGGCGGAACGTGGACGCCGGAACAGGCGCAGCTGCGGACCCCGGCCGAACTGTCCGCATTGGACACCGAGTTCGTGCTCGGCGACCCGGCCGTGCGGCTCGACGCCGCCGCGCGGACCGTCCACACGGCAGCCGGGCGGGCGCTGACCGCGGACGCGGTCGTGCTCGCCACCGGGCTGCGGCCCCGCGTCCTGCCCGGCCAGGACGGCCTCGCCGGGGTGCACGTGCTGCGGACCCTGGACGACGCGCTGGGCCTGCGGGCGGAGCTCGCACCGGGGCGCCGGGTGGTCGTCGTCGGTGACGGCGTGCTCGGCGCGGAGATCGCCGCGACGGTGTGCGGCGCGGGTGTGCCGGTCACCCTGACCGGGCCGCAGCCCGCGCCGCTGGCCTACCAGTTCGGCCCGCTCGCCGCCGGTCTGCTCGCCGACCTGCACCGCAGCCGCGGGGTAGCGTTGCGGCTCGGCTCCGCGGTGACCGGCCTGACCGCGGAAGACGGGCGTGTCGCCGGGGTGGTGCTGGCGTCCGGCGAAGTGCTGCCCGCCGACGTCGTCGTGGTCGCCTTCGGGGCCGCGCCGGCGACGGACTGGCTGGCCGGCAGCGGGGTGCTGTGCGACAACGGCGTGGTGTGCGACTCCCGGTGCCGGGCGGCCGAAGGCGTCTACGCGGCGGGTGACGTCGCCCGCTGGCACCACGAAGGGCTCGACGCGCTGCTGCGGCTGGAAAACCGGACGAACGCCACCGAACAGGCGATCGCCGTCGCGGGGACCATCCTCGGCGAAGACCGGCCGTACACGCCGGTGCCGTACTTCTGGACCAACCAGTTCGACGCCCGGATCCACGTGCACGGCACGCTGTCCGCGGACGCCGAGGTGTCCATTGTGGAAGGTGATCCGCGCGAGGGCCGGTTCGTCGCGCAGTACCGCCGCGGCGGCGACGTCGTCGGAGTGCTCGGCTGGAACATGCCGAAGCAGGCCCGGCAGCGGCGGCCGGAGATCGCCGGCGCGGTCCTCGCCGGGAGGGCGTGAACCCGCCATCCGTCGGTTGACGAAAGCGCGGGGGCGGCCGATCCTTGTTCGCGTTAACAGCGTGGGAAGGGTGGGTCATGGCCGCGAAGAGAGCGCTTTCCCGGATGCTGGGCGTGCTGGTGGCGGCGGCGCTGCCGCTGCTGCCCGCGACGCCCGCCGAAGCGGCCGTGTCCGTGGTGAAGGTCGGTGACACCCAGCTCGACGCGACGGCGTTGTACTTCGTCTCCTACGACGGGCTGGTGAACAACGACTCCTTCCAGCAGAGCGGCATCTTCGGCTACGCGGGCTACCAGTACGCGGCCTGGTACACCGCCGACCGCAGCGCCGTGCTCGCCCGCCGGGCCGCGGGCGCCGGGACGTGGCAGACCGTCGTGCTGCCGCACAAGCTGACCGTGGACGACTCGCACAACGTCATCTCGATGGGCGTTTCGCCGGAGGACGGCCGGCTGCACGTGGCCATGGACACCCACGGCAACCAGGTCTTCTACGTCGAATCGGTGGCCGGGCTGCTGTCCGCGCCGGCGTCGCACGCCTGGACGTCGTCGGCGTTCGGCGCGGTGCAGCGCACGCTGAACGGCGTCGACCTCGGCGCGATCACCTACCCGCAGTTCGTCGTCACGCCGGAGCGGAAACTGCAGCTGAGCTACCGGACCGGCGCGTCGGGCAACGGCACGAACGAGCTCGCCGAGTACAGCGGCGGCAGCTGGCGCAAGCTCGGGAAGTGGTCGTCGGCGACCGGCTCGTGGACCGCCGGCAACGGCGTCACCAGCACCACGCGCAACATGTACCTGCACGGTCTCACCTACGGCCCCGGCGGCCGGCTGCACGCCGCGTTCACCTGGCGTGAGGGCAGTTCCGGTGTCCTGTGCAACGCCGGCGGCCTGGCCAACCACGACACCGGTTACGTCTACAGCGACGACCGCGGCCGCACCTGGCGCACCAACACCGGCGCGGTCGCCGGGACGACCGGGGGCACGCCGGTGGCCGTGGGCTCGCCCGGCACGGTCGTCGACCCGCTCGGCGTCGACCACGCCCTGATGAACCAGGAGAGCCAGGCCGTCGACTCCGCCGGGCAGCCGCACGTCGTGATCAGCTACGTGCCCGGCCGGTTCACCCAGTGCGTCACGGACTACTCCGCGCAGCGCAAGCAGTACGGCCGGACCTTCTTCCTCAGCCGGGCCGCCGACGGCAGCTGGACCAAACGCGAGGTGCCTGTCCCGCCCGAGTCGACCCAGCGCACGAAGCTGGTCTTCGACCGCGGCGACAACGCCTACCTCGTGATGCCCTACGGCCGGATCGTCGCGGCGACGAAGGCGAGCAGCTGGACCGACTGGAAGACGGTGTACAGCCCGGACCTCCGCGCGTTCGGCGAGGTCGACGTCGACGACTCCCGGCTGGCTGCCGACGGCGTGATTTCCGTGCTGTACCAGCAGGCTTCGAGCGGGACGACGCCGTCGCCGATCCGGGTGGCCGACTTCCGCCTCGGCTGAGGGCTACTCGACGGTCACCGACTTGGCCAGGTTGCGCGGCTTGTCGATGTCGTAGCCCAGCGTGAGCGCGGCGTGGTAGGCCAGCAGCTGCAACGGGATCGTCAGCAGGACCGGGTCGAGCTCCGGCTCGGTCTTGGGCACCACGATCCGCGGGACGTCGAGCTCGCCGAAGTCGACGTTCTCGTGCGTCACCGCCAGTACCGCGCCGCCGCGGGCCCGGATCTGCTGCACGGCGGCCAGGTTGCGCTCGGTCAGCTCGTCCGACGGGACGACGGCGACCGTCGGCAGGGCCTCGTCGATCAGCGCCAGCGGGCCGTGCTTGAGCTCGGAGGTCTGGTACGCCTCGGCGTGGCGGTAGGAGATCTCCTTGAACTTCTGCGCGCCTTCCCGGGCCACCGGGTAGCCGCGGACGCGGCCGACGAAGAACAGGCTGTTCGCGGCGGCCACCGCCTTCGCGTGCTCGGCGATCTCCGGCTCGCTGTCCAAAACGGACTTGATCTGGCCGGGCAGCGCGCGGATGGCGGTGATGATCCGCTGACCGTCCGCGTTGGACAGGTCGCGGACCCGGCCCAGCGCCAGCGCGATCAGGGCGAAGCCGACGGCCATGTTGGTCAGCGCCTTGGTCGAGGCGACCGCGATCTCCGGGCCGGCGTGCAGGTAGACGCCGCCGTCGCAGGCACGGGCGATCGTCGAGCCGACGACGTTGACCAGGCCGGCCACCCGCCCGCCCTTGCGCTTGATCTCCTCGACGGCGAAGGCCGTGTCGATCGTCTCGCCGGACTGGCTGACCGCGATGTAGAGCGTGTCGGCCTCGATGATCGGGTTGCGGTAGCGGAATTCCGACGCCGCCTCGGCGTCGGCCGGGATCCGCGCCAGCTCCTCGATCATCGTCGCGCCGATCTGGCCGACGTAGTAGGCCGAGCCGCAGCCGAGGATCTTGACGCGGCTGAACCCGCGCAGCTCCCGCGGGGTCAGGTTGAGCCCGTCCAGGCGGGCGACGCCGAACCGGTCGTCCAGCCGCCCGCGGATCATCCGCGCCACGGAGTCGGGCTGCTCCTGGATCTCCTTGGCCATGTAGTGCGGGTAACCGCCCAGGTCGAGGTCTTCGGCGGCGATGTCGATCTCGGTGGCCGGCTTGGTCGTGTCGCTCTCGTCGACGGTGAAGGTGCGGTAGCCGGTGGCGAAGACCGTGGCGAACTCGCCGTCGTCGAGGTGCGCGACCTGCGAGGTGTGCCGGACCAGCGCGGCGAGGTCGCTGGCGACGAACATCTCCCGCTCGCCGACGCCGATGATCAGCGGCGAGCCGTTGCGCGCGATGACCAGCCGGTCCGGGTGCGCGGAGTCGGTGACGGCGATCGCGTACGTGCCGGTGATCCGCGAGACCGCCTCGACGACGGCGTCTTCGAGGGTCTCGGCCGCCGAGCGGGCGATCAGGTGGGCGAGGACCTCGGTGTCGGTCTCGGACGTGAGCTCGACCCCGGCGTCGGCGAGCTGGGCGCGCAGGGTGTCGGCGTTGTCGATGATGCCGTTGTGGACGACGCAGACGCGGCCGTCCGCGGACGTGTGCGGGTGGGCGTTGGCCTCCGACGCGGGCCCGTGCGTCGCCCAGCGCGTGTGGCCGATGCCGACCTTGCCGGTGAGCCGCTTGGGCAGCGCCGCGGTGAGGTTGCGCACCCGCCCGACGACCCGGTGGACCTGGGCGGTGTTCTTGGCGCCGAGCACGGCGATGCCGGCCGAGTCGTAGCCGCGGTACTCCAGCCGGGTCAGGCCTTCGAGCAGGATGGGGGCGGCGTTCTGGCCGCCGATGTAGCCGACGATTCCGCACATGGCGAACCCTTTCTAGCCGTAGACGATGCGGCGCAGCTGCCGCTGCGACAGGTCGGGCGCGGCCACCAGCCGGCCGCGGAGCTCGGCGGCGATCAGCGGGAAGATCTCGGGGTTCTTCCGGCCCTCGGCCTGCAGCTCGCTGTGCCGGCGGCGGACGTAGACCTCGGCCGGCGTCCGGTAGAACGCCAGGACGTCGTCGACGACCCGCGCGGCCACCCCCGCCGGCAGTCCGGTGGACGCGGCCACGCGCTCGACGATGTCGGTCTCCGCCACGCCGGACATCATGCCCTCCGGAGCCCGCGAAGCCCAAATCCTTGCCCGAAATCGGGCAAGATCTAAATGGTTGGACAGGTCAGCAGGCACCCGACGAGGGTGGAGGGCGTGCGTCAAGCAGACATCTGGGACACCGAAACGGCGGAGCGGTACGACACGCCGGGCCGGGGCATGTTCGCCCCCGAGGTCGTCGGACCGGCCGTGGACCGCCTCGCCGCGCTGGCCGAAGGCGGGCGGGCGCTGGAGTTCGCCGTCGGCACCGGGCGCATCGCCGTCCCGCTGGCCGGGCGCGGGGTGCCCGTCACCGGCATCGAGCTGTCCGAGCCGATGCTGGCCCGGCTGCGGGCGAAGGCCGAGCTGCCGGTCGTCGTCGGGGACATGGCGACGGCCACCGCGCCGGGCCGGTTTTCGCTGGTCTACCTCGTCTACAACACGATTTCGAACCTGCTCACCCAGGACGAGCAGGTCGAGTGCTTCCGCAACGCGGCCCGCCACCTCGACCCGGGCGGCCGGTTCGTGGTCGAGCTGGGCGTCCCCGGGCTGCGGCAGCTCCCGCCCGGGCAGGACGCGCTGGTCTTCCACGCCGGTTCCGGGTACGTCGGGGTGGACACCTACGACACCGTGCGCCAGCACCTGGTCTCGCACCACTTCACCTTCGGCGAGGGGCGGCAGGCGCGGCTGGGCCGGTCCCCGCACCGGTACGTCTGGCCGGCGGAGCTCGACCTGATGGGCCGGCTGGCCGGGTTCGGGCTGGAGTCCCGGCACGCGGACTGGGCCGGTGCGGAGTTCACGGCGGAGTCGGCGTCGCACGTGTCGGTGTATCGGCTGCCACCAGCGGGAGCCGGACCGTCGCGTGCGGGATGACGCCCAGTTCCACCAGCGCGGCCTTGGTGTTCGCCGCGCCCGTGCCGGAGCCCGTCAGGCGGTCGGTGACCGGGATGAGCTCGTCGTTGATCGCGCGGGCCTTGACCAGGTCGCCGTCGCGGACGGCGCGGATGAGGTCCGCGGTGCGCCCGGCCGCCACGTTGGCCACGACGCTGACCAGGCCCGCCGCACCGCAGGCGAGGTACGGCAGGTTGAGCTCGTCGATGCCGCAGTAGTAGGCCAGTGACGTGCGGGAGAGCACCGTCATCGCCTCGGCCAGGTCGCCCTTGGCGTCCTTGACCGCCCGGATCCGCGGGTGGCCGGCCAGCTCGGCCAGCGTCGACGGCGCCATCGCGACGCCGGTGCGCGCGGGGACGTCGTAGAGCATCACCGGCAGCTCGGTGGCGTCCGCCACGGCCAGGCAGTGGGCGAGGACGCCCTCCTGCGTCGGGCGGGAGTAGTAGGGGCAGACGAGCAGCAGCGCGTCCGCGCCGGCCGCCTCGGCTTCGCGGGCCCGGCGGACGCTGGCGGCCGTGTCGTGGGTGCCGACCCCGGCGATCACCCGCGCGCGGTTCGCCGTCCGGGCCACCACGGCCCGGACGAGGCCGGCGGACTCGGCGCCGGAAAGCGTGGGGGACTCGCCGGTGGTCCCGCCGACGACGAGGCCGTCGCACCCGGTGGCCAGCAGGTGGTCCACGAGCCGGGCGAGGCCGGGTTCGCTGAGCCCGCCGCCGGGCTGCATCGGGGTGACCATCGCGGCGAGGTTGGTGCCGAATTCCGTCATGGCCCGACCTTGCCCGGGGCGGATAGCTGCGGTCCAGCGATGCTTTTTTGCCGGTATTGCGTAGCCTGGCTGCATGATCGAGGTGGGCGCCCTGCGCGCGCTGCGCTCGGTGGCCGCGCTCGGGACGCTGGCGCGCGCGGCCGAGGAGCTCGGGTTCACCGCGTCCGCGGTGTCGCAGCAGATCAAACGGCTCGAACGGCAACTCGGGGTACCGGTGCTCGCGCCGGCGGGCCGCGGGGTCGTGCTGACCCCGGCCGGCCGGGCGATCGCCGACTCGGCCCCCGAGGTGTTCCAGGCGCTGGAGCGCTGTGCGGAAGCCGCCAAGTCGGTCTCGGCGGGCGCCCCGCGCGGCACGCTCCGGGTGGCGGCCTTTTCGACGGCCATCCGCGGCCTCCTCGCGCCCGTCCTGGCGCGGCTGCCGCACCCGGAACTCCGGGTGGAGGTCACCGAGCAGGACCCCGGCGAGGCCCTGCACGGCGTCGGCGCGGGCGCGGCGGACCTGGCGCTCGTCCACGACGCGGACGGGCTGCCGCCCTCGCCGCTGCCGCCGTCGCTGGCCCAGCGGTGGGTGCACACCGACGTCGGCGACGTGGTGCTGAGCCGCACCCATCCGCTGGCCCGGCTCGAGGCGCCGCTCGAGGAGGCCGCGCTGGCGGGACACGCGTGGGTGACCAGCCCGCCGGGAACGGTGTGCCACCAGTGGTTCCGCCGGCTGTTCGCGAACGCGCCGGTGGAGCCGGACGTGCGGCACCTGGTCGACGACTTCGCGACGCAGCTGTCGCTGGTGGCCTCGGGACAGGTGGTCGCGCTGATCCCGCGCCTGGCCCGGCCGCCGCTCGGGGAGGCCCTGATCGCCCGGCCGGTGCGCCGCCCGCCGAAACGCGAGATCCACGCGGTGTGGCGGCGCAGCGCCGAGGCCAGCCCGGCGATCCGGGCGGTGCTGACCGCGCTGGCCCCGGCCGAGGCGGGCCGTCGGGACCGTCAGTCTTCGAGGGCGTCTTCGGCGCTCGCGTAGGTCGGGAAGAAGTCCGCCAGGCCGATCAGCGCGAACGTCCGGGAGAGCCGGGCCGGGACGGCGGCCAGTGCGACACCCGCGCCGGCTTCCTCGGCGACGTTGCGGGACGCGATCAGCGCGGAAATGCCGCTGGAGTCGCAGAACGTCACGCCGCCCAGGTCCACCACCAGCTGCTGCCCGGGCGTCAGCGTGAGGGCGTCGGCCGCGGCGCGCAGGTGCGGGGCCGTGGCCACGTCGAGTTCGCCCTCGACGGCGACGACCGCCCCGGCCGCGGTGGTGCGGGTCGTCACGGAGAACGGGATGCCGGTCACGCTCGATCGCCTCCGGGGATGCCCAGCGCCAGCAGGGCGGTGTCGTCTTCGACGCCGTCGCCGAAGCCGGCGAGCAGGTCGGTGACCGCCGCGATCACCGCGGGCGCGGTGGCCGTGGCCAGGCCGGCCAGGTCGGTCCGCAGCCGCTCTTCGCTGTAGCGGACGCGGCCGTGCGTGCGGGCTTCGGTCAGCCCGTCGGTGTAGAGCAGCACCGTGTCACCCGGTGCCAGCAGGACGTCGACGGCGGTGAACCGCGCGTGGGCGAACGCGCCGACCAGCTGGCCGCCCGGCGCGGACAGGAACCGGGCGGAGCCGTCGGCGCGCAGCAGCAACGCCGGCGGGTGCCCGCCGGTGGCGAGGGTGACCGCGACGCCGTCGTCCCGGCGCTCGAGGTGCCCGTGGACGACGGTGCAGTAGCGCGGGTCCGAGCCGCGGTATTCGGCGTGGAGCACGGTGTTGAGGCGGTCCAGCACGGTGACCGGGTCCGGATCGGACACCGCGGCCGCGCGCAGCGTGTAGCGCGCCAGCGACGTCACCACGGCCGCGGCGGCGCCCTTCCCGGAGACGTCGCCGAGGAAGAACCCCCAGCGGCCGCCGGTCAGCGGGAACAGGTCGTAGAAGTCGCCGCCGACCTCGTCGGCGGACGCGGGGTGGTAGTACGCCGCGACCTGAAGGCCGGGCACCGCCGGCAGGGCCGGCGGCAGCAGGGTCTGCTGCAGCGTCCGCGCCAGCCGCTGCACCCGGTCGCGTTCGCGCTCGGCCTCTTCGCGCGCCCGCAGCAGTTCCTGCTCGTAGGCCCGCCGGTCGCGTGCGTCGAAGATGGTGGTCCGGATCAGCTGCGCCTGGCCATCGGTGCCGGTCTTGACGGTCGAGGTCACCAGCACCGGCAGCCGGGTCCCGGCCGCCGCCTTCAGTTCGAACGCGACGCCGCCGAGCTCGCCCTGCATGCGCAGCAGCGGCGCGAAGTGCGTCTCGTGGTAGATCCGGCCGCCGACGGTCAGCAGGTCGGTGAACCGGAGCCGGCCGACCACCTCGTCGCGTTCGTAGCCGAGCCAGCCGAGCAGGGTCCCGTTGATCTTCGCGATCGTGCCGTCCAGCAACGTCGACAGGTATCCGCAGGGTGCGTGCTCGTAGAGGTCCTCAGCGCTGTCTTCCAGCAGGGCGGAGAACGCCGGGCCGGCGCTCTCGCGGTTACCGGGGCCCGCCTGGTCCCTGGCCTCGCACATCATGGCCCGCTCACGAACGTCGTGATCGCGGCGGCCGTCGCCTCCGGCGCGCTGAGCTGCGGGCAGTGCCCGGTCGCGGCCAGCGTCACGAGGGTGCTGCCGGCGATCCGCTCGTGCGTGAAGCGGCCCACTTCCGGCGGTGCGATGGCGTCGTTCTCGCATTCGAGCACGAGCGTCGGCACCGTCACCTCGGCCAGATCGGCCCGGTTGTCGGACAGGAAGGTCACCCGGGCGAACACCCGCGCGATCGCGGGATCGGTGCGGCAGAAGCTGTTCGTCAGCTCGGTACCGAGCTCCGGCCGGTCGGGGTTGCCCATGATCACCGGCGCCATCGTCGCCGACCAGCCCAGGTAGTTCGACTCGAGCGCGGCGAGCAGCTCGTCGATGTCGGCACGGCTGAACCCGCCGCGGTAGCCGTCGTCGTCGACGTACCGGGGCGACGGCGTGAGCAGCACCAGCTTCGCGAACCGGTCCGGCTCGCGGTTGGCGGCCAGCACGGCGATCATCGCGCTGACCGAGTGCCCGACCAGCACGACGTCACGCAGGTCCAGTTCGCGGCAGATCGCCAGGACGTCGTCGGCGTAACCGTCGAGGCTGCCGTAGCGCTCGGGGGTCCAGGCCGTCAGGTCCGAGCGCCCGGCGCCGGTGTGGTCGAACAGCACGACCCGGTAGCGCGCGGCGAGGTCCGGGACGACGAGGCGCCACAGGTTCTGGTCACAGCCGAAGCCGTGCGCGAGCAGCACGGCCGGACCGTCTTCCCGGCCGGTGACGGTCACGTTGTTCCTGCTGCGCATGCTCACGGGGACATCCTGCCCCCTGGTCAGCCGGCGAGCGCGGCGGCCCGGGTGGTGGCGACGGCCAGTGCGTCGTGCAGGCCGGTCAGCCCGAGGGTGCGGTGGACCACGCCGCCTTCGGGTGCGACGACCCGGACCCGGGTGCCGGGGCCGGCGTTGCGGCGTGCTTCGACCAGCGTCGTGATGCCGATGGAGGCGAGGAAGGACGCTTCGGACAGATCGATCACCAGCAGGGCCGGCGCACCGGCGAGAGCGGTGGCTATCGCGTCGTCGAGCACGGACGCGCTGAGCAGGTCGAGTTCGCCGGCCGCCGCCAGCACGACCGCGTCGCCGCTGGGGTGCGCCGTCACGCTCAGGAGGTCCTGGGGCCGGATCCGGGGCCGGTCAGCCGTCACGATGTTCCTTTCGGTCCACTCCGGATCGGTGGTACCCCGGTCCTCCGGCGGCCAAACACCGCTTCATGACCCGAACGGGCGCAGGCGGCCGGCCGCGGATCAGTTCAGCGGCCGCGACCGGTACCGCGCGATCCGGTCCGGCAACGCGCCGATCACCGGGTCCCCGCGGTGCTCGGCCAGCAGCCGTTCGAGCGGGGCCAGCCGGTCCTTGGGGCGGACCGACGCGACCGTGCCGGCCAGGTCGAGCGCCACCGTGCCGACCCGGGCCGCCTCGTCAAGGTCGCCGCGGCTCGCGTGGTTCTGCGCCAGCATGATCAACGTCAGCGAGCGGCTGCGGGCCATGTCCGCGCCGTACCCGCTCGCGGCGGCCGTCAGCTCGGTGATCGCTTCGCCCCGGTGACGGCCCGCCAGTTCCGTCAGCACCGTGCCGCGCATCGCGGCCAGGTCCGTCTCCGCGAAGAACGCCTCCCACGGGTCCGAACCCGTCACCTCCACGAACGCGGCCTCGGCTTCTGCGAACCGAGTCAGGGCCGCGTGCTCCTCGCCGCCCATGGCGAACGCCCAGGCCTCGTTGGCCGCCAGGATGGCCGTCGCGCGGTGGGAGGCCGAACGCCGTGCCGCCGCGCGGCCGAGGGCGAACTCGGCCAGCGCGGCCGGGGCGTCGTGGTGGTGCAGGTGCACGCGGCCGAGCCGGTAGCGGATGTTCGCCACCAGGCTGTCGTTGCCCGCCTCGGCCGCGAACCCGAGCGCGCGCTCGAAGCGGTGGCGGGCCGGGACCGGGTGCCCGATGTCGAATTCGGTCCAGCCCAGCAGGTTGTGCACGTCGGCCAGCACCGTGTTCAGCCGCGCCCGCAGCCGGTCCGGCACCGCGCCCCAGTGCAGCAGGAGGCTCGCCGTCTTGACCACCCGGACGGCGTCGCGGCAGAACCCGCCGCCCTGCCGGTAGTCCAGCGCACGCAGGACGCCGACCGCCGCTTCCAGGTCCGCGACGTCGGCGGATTCGATGCTGATCGGAAGCGGACCGCTCTCACCCGTCATCGTCACCATGACCTCACCTCGCGCGGAGCGCACGTACGCATGGTCGATTGCCGCACACGGGGAGTACCCAAGGCCGGCCCGGCGGAAACGGTCAGTCACCCGTCAGGGACGGAGCACCCTCGCGAACGGCCGCCGGGCCACGTTCAGGGCCCTTCCTCGGGGGCGATGGCGAGCAGCGCGATGACGGCCAGGTTCCGCTGGGCGAAGTCGTTGGTGGCGAACGTGGCGAAGTCGCCCGCGGGGTTCGTCGTGGTCCGGGTGGGGATCTCCGTCACCGGGCTCGCCACGGCGGGGCCGGTGACGCGTTCCGCGGGCGGCCACGGCTTGCCCGCGGGGTCGCTCGTGAACTGGTCCCACCCGCGGCGGCGCAGGCTCGCGTCGCCGAGCTGTTCGCCCGCCCAGGCCGTGACGCGGGAGTAGATCGTCTTGAACAGCCCCGGGTTGAAGTCGCGGCCGTACCGGGCGATCTTCTCGGCCGACGGTGCTTGCGCGTACCGGGCGAAGTCCAGGTAGGTCCGGCGGAACTCCGGGACGTCGACCAGGTCGAGGCTCTCCCACAGGATCTGCTCGCCGAGGAAGGCCATCGAAAGGTTGTAGCCGCCGTCGAAGTCGCCCTTCTCCAGGTTCACCAGGTGGCCGGTCGCCGGGTCGAAGCCGGCCGCGCCACCCGCCTCGCCGGTGAACAGCCCGGCGGGGAACGTGGCGATGTCCCGCATGCCGGTGACGATCCGGTCGCGCCAGCGGACGTCGCCGGTGCGTTCCCACTCCGTCAGCCAGTTGCTGACCAGCGCGTACCAGTCCGGTCCGAGCCGCACGCGGGCCGGCGCCTTCGTCTGCGGTGGCAGGACTTCGCGCAGCGGGTCCACCGTGCGCAGCGTTTCGTCGGCCTGCAGCGACGACCGGATCAGCTCGCCCAGCAGCTCGTCGGCGGTGAGGTAGTAGGAGAACCGCTTGGTGAACGACTCGCCGACCCGCGCCTCCTTGGCGCCGTCACCCCAGTGCACCACCGCGTGGCGCGAGCCGAGGCCGGCGAACCGGCCGCTGTGGTGGGTGTCCACTTCGGACACGTGCTGGGTCATCGCGTGCGCCAGCCGGAACGTCCGGGGATCGCCCGAGCGCAGGAAGGCGTACCAGAGCAGGGCGTCCGTGCCGAGCTCGGCGTTGTCCCAGGCGTACCCGCCGACGTCGTAGCGCCATTCGTGGCGGTCTGCGTCGTAGGTGTGCATGACGTCGCCGTAGTGCCAGAACCCGTACCACTCGCGTTCGTCGACCTGGTCGGCGTAGAAGCCGATTTCGCGCGCGACGGCGTCTTCGAGGGCCGCGCGGGCGGGCGTGCTGCGGTCGGGCAGGCTCCAGCGGCCGAACACCCCGGCCGCGTGGTAGGTCGCGGGGTCCGTGACCAGCTGCGGCGGTGCGGCCGAGAGCGCGGCGACCGTGGCCCGCGAGGGCGTGGCCGCCATCGCCCACAGCCGCAGCTCGGTCGAGCGCACCATGCCCTGCGGCGTCGCGAAGCCGGCTTGGACGTCCTCGTAGGACAGGTCGAGCCCGTGGGCGACGGTGTCGTAGGTGCGCAGGTCCATCGCGGGCGCCAGCGGGGAGTACGACCAGAGCGTCACCGACGCGGTGTCCGTGGCGGCGCCCCGGACGTCCAGCGAACGCGGGGCGCGCTGCCAGAAGTCACGCAGGCCGAAACCCAGCCCGCCACCGGTGCCGCCGACGTAGCCGAAGCCGGACGCGCGGTCGCCGCGGCCGGCGTGCTTAAGCCAGCTGCCCGCGGCGCTCGTGCGCTTCCACACGGCGAAGTGCCGGGCGGACTCCTGGAACAGCGTGAAGTCGTTCCACAGCGCCAGGTTCTGGTACCCGTCCCGCACCTGCTGGCCCCACTCCGCGACCGGCGGAGTGGCGGTGCCGTCGGTCTGGGCCTTGCGGACCGCCGCGCCGGGGTCGCGGCGCAGGCCGGTGAGTACCCGGACGGGTTCACCCCAGACGCCGCCGGCGGCCGTGCCGAAGCGGACGTGCCGGTTGTGCGGCTCGTCGGTCAGCGGAACCGCGAACCGCAGGCCGAGGCCGCGGACGAAGTCGTGGTTTTCGTCGGCGTCCCAGCGGAAACTGTGCACGATCCGCACGGAGTCGTCGCCCGCGCCGAGGTAGACCCGCAGGGTCCAGGGGAGGATCGCGCGGGTGCCGCGGCCGCGGTCGCGCCGGTACCGGCCGGTCAGCTTCACCACCGCGCGCACCGGCCCCGGCTGCTCGACCTCGGCGCGTTCGACGATGCCCGACCAGTCTTCCCGCCGGGGGGACCGGGTTTCGTCGTCCGGCTGGTCCTGCAGCTGCAGCACGAGCTCGCCGTCGCGGGCGACGACCCGGCCGCCCCGCGACAGCGACCGCAAGGCGACGGCGCCGGTCGTGGCCAGCTTCAGCTCGACGGTTCCGTTGGCCAGCACGATTTCGCGCGGGGACCGCCGCACGGTGACCGGAACCGGGGGCGGCGCGGGTGTGCCGGGCGCCAGCGTGAAGGCGCTGTCGGTGGCGGACGACGGCACGGCGTGCCCGGTCCACTTGACCGAGCCGTCCGGCCAGTACGCCAGCGGCCACGACTGCACCGGTACGCCGGTGCCGTCACCGGCGCGCAGGGCGAGCGGGACGTTCCTGGCCAGCGTGCCCCTGGGCCAGGGAACGCCGAAGGCGCAGCCGGTCGCGGCGGCGGGCTTGCCGTCCAGCCAGTGCAACCGCACTTCGCCGCCGCCGGACGCCGGGGGCGTGGCCGGCGTGGCGGTCGTGGCGGCTGCCGCGGGTGTGGCGGCGGTGGCGGCCAAGGCCGACACACCGCCGAGGAAGACTCTGCGGGAAAGGGGGAACTGCGGGGACATCGTCGGCCTCCGGATCAGCTCGTCGCTGCCGCGATGAACCGATTCAAACCAGAGCGTTCCGGGCTTGTCAACCCGGTCGACCCGATCAGTCCAGTCCGTGAGTAAGCGCTTTCTCGATGATCGTATGAACGGTTGCCGCCGTTCGACCGATTCGAAAGGACCGGCCCTTTCGCCGGGATCATTGCTGGTTGACGGCGCTCCCGCGCGGACTTACCGTGCTTGAACCGATTCAAGACCGAAATTCCGGTGAACTCGCCCGGTGCTGGTCTCCAGAAGGGAAATCCGATGAACGGACGGTTCGGGGTGCGCGCCGGCCTGGCGGCGGTCGTGGCGGTCACGCTCGCGGGGCTGGTCACGGGGTGCGGTGGCGGCGGTGACGCGCCGGGCGCCACCACGATCCGCTTCGTGTGGTGGGGCAACGAAGACCGCGCCAAGGTCACGAAGGCCGCGGTGGACCTGTTCATGAAGGACAACCCGGGCATCACGGTCCAGACGGAGTACGCCGCCTACGACGCGTACTTCCAGAAACTGTCCACCCAGGTGGCCGGCGGCGCGTCGCCGGACCTGGTCCAGCTCGACCGCGCCACGCTCGGCGAGTACCAGCACCGGCACGTGCTCGAGGACCTGAGCGCGTACGTGGGCAAGACGATCGACGTCACCGGCATCGCCCCCGCGCTGCTGGCCGGCGGGCAGGTCGAGGGCAGGCAGTACGCCGTGCCCGGTGGCCAGACCACGCAGATGCTGGCCTACGACCCCGCGGTGTTCGCCAAGGCGGGCGTCGCACCGCCGTCCGGGCCCGGCCGGACCTGGACCTGGGCGCAGTTCGGCGACGGCCTGCGCAAGGTGGCCGCGACCGGGGTGGCCGGCACGACCGACTTCGGCTGGGCCGTGGACTGGTTCGAGGTCTGGCTGCACCAGCACGGCGAGCAGCTCTACACCGGCGACGGCAAGCTCGGCTTCACCGCCGCCGAGCTGACGCGGTTCTGGACGCTGACCGGCGACCTGCGGGCGGCCAAGGCCGTCACCGCGCCCGAGGTCACCACGAAGATGGACGGCTCGATGCCGAACTCGGGCCTGGTCACCAAGCACGCCGGCTCGGAGGTCAACTACGACTCCAGCCTGAGCGCGTACCTCTCCAGCTACGGCCCGGGCATCAAGGCGGCGCCCCTGCCCACCGACGGCACGACGTCCGGGATGGCCGCCATGCCGCCGGTCACCTTCGCCGTCGCGCAGCGCTCGGCGCACAAGGAAGCCGCGGCCAAGCTGCTGAGCTTCCTGGTCAACAACCCCGAGGCGGGCAAGCTGCTGGGCGTGGCGCGCGGGCTGCCGCCGAACACCGCGATCCGCGAGCAGGTCTGCGGCGCCGCCCAGGCCGCCACGAAGGCCGTGTGCGACTACGAGAAGTCGGTCGCCGACCGGATCGGCCCGGCCACCGGCCTGTGGCCCACCGGGTCCGCGGCGGTCAAACGCGACTTCCAGCGGACCTACGACGACGTGATCTTCGGCCGGGTGAGCGTCGCCGACGGCGCGGCCCGTGTCGTCCAGGCCGCGCAGCAGTCCCTCGGATCCTGACGGAGGCCCCGATGACGCAAGCCGTGCTGGAACGGCCGGTGGCACCGGGGCGGGCCGTGCCCCGCCGCCGAAGGCCCGGCCAGGGGACGGGGTACCTGTTCCTGTCGCCGTGGCTGCTGGGCGTGCTCGTGCTGACGATCGGCCCGATGCTCGCGTCGCTGTACCTGTCGTTCACCGACTACGACCTGTTCGACGCGCCGCACTGGGTCGGCCTGGACAACTACGTCACGATGTTCACCCGCGACGACCGGTTCTGGCACGCCGCCGGCGTCACCGCCCGGTACGTCGGGCTGTCGGTGCCGCTCAAGCTCGGGCTGGCGCTGGCCGTCGCGATGCTGCTGAACCGCGCCCGCCGCGGCGCCGGGCTGTACCGCTCGGCGTTCTACGCGCCCTCCCTGCTCGGCGCGAGCGTGAGCCTCGCCCTCGTGTGGCGGGCGGTGTTCGCCACCGGCGGCACGGCGGACCGGGTGCTGGCGGCGGTCGGCCTGGACACCGGGGGCTGGGTCGACCAGCCGCGGTTCGCGCTGCTCGCGGTGATCGCGCTGGCGGTGTGGCAGTTCGGCGCGCCGATGGTCATCTTCCTGGCCGGGCTCAAGCAGATCCCGAAGGAGCTGTACGAGGCGGCGGAGCTCGACGGCGCGGGCGCGGTCCGCCGCTTCCGGTCGGTGACGCTGCCGATGCTGTCCCCGGTCCTGCTGTTCACCCTGGTGCTGGAGACGATCCACAGTTTCCAGTCGTTCACCGGCGCGTTCGTGGTCAGCAGCGGGCGCGGCGGGCCGGGCGACTCGACCCTGCTCTACACGCTCTACCTGTACCAGCGCGGCTTCACCGACTTCCGGATGGGCTTCGCCTCGGCGATGGCCTGGGTGCTGCTGGTGGTGATCGGCGTGCTCACCGCGCTGCTGTTCCGCGGCTCGCGCCGGTGGGTGTTCTACGCGGGGGAGGCCCGGTGACCCGCCGGTCGTGGGGGTGGCACCTGCTGCTGGTGCTGATCCTGGTGGTGCTGCTCTACCCGGTCGGCTGGCTCGTCTCGGCGTCCTTCAAACCCGCGGAGGAAGTGCTGGCCGGGCTGTCGCTGCTGCCCGCGCACCCCACGGGCGGCAACTACACGCAGGTGTTCGCGGGCGTGGCCGGGTACGGCGTCTGGCACTACTTCGCGAATTCCCTGATCATCTCCGTCGGCGCAGTGCTCGGCAACGTCCTGTCGTGCTCGCTGGCGGCCTACGCGTTCGCCCGGCTGCACTTCCGCGGCCGGGGCCCGATGTTCGGGTTCCTGCTCTCCACCATCATGCTGCCGCAGCACGTCGTGCTCGTCCCGCAGTACGTGATCTTCCAGAAGCTCGGCCTCGTCAACACGTTCTGGCCGCTCGTGCTGCCGAAGTTCCTGGCCACCGACGCCTTCTTCGTGTTCCTGATGGTGCAGTTCATCCGCACCCTGCCCGGGGAACTGGACGAGGCCGCGACGATCGACGGCTGCGGGCCGGTGCGGACGTTCCGGTACGTGATCGCGCCGCTGCTGCGCCCGGCCCTGATCACCACCGCCATCTTCACCTTCATCTGGACCTGGAACGACTTCTTCTCGCAGCTGATCTACCTCAACGACCCGGAGAAGTTCACGCTGCCGCTGGCCCTGCAGATCTTCGTCGACCAGACGAGCCAGTCGGCGTTCGGCCCGATGTTCGCCATGTCGGTGCTCGCGCTGCTGCCGATCGGGCTGTTCTTCTTCGCCTTCCAGCGCTACCTGGTCGAGGGCGTGGCGACCTCGGGGCTGAAAGGATGAGGACCCGGTACCCCGCCCTGGCGTTGCTGGCCGAGGTCCTGTTCGCGGGCGTGCTGGTCTGCGTGGCCTCGGTGTTCGTCGTGACGGCGCTCGCCGCGGCGGCGGCCGGTGCCGTCCTGCTGACCGAGGTGGCCGTCGACGGCCGGACGCCGTCCGTGCGCCGGTTCGCCCGGCTGTTCCGGACGGCCCTCGCCCACCCGGTGGCCGTCCTGGCCCCGGCGGGCCTGGTGGCCGTCGGGGGCGTCGACGTCGTCGCGGTGCTGGGCGGGCTGCCCGGCGGCCGCGCGTTCGGGGCCGTCCTGGGGCTGGTGCTCGCCGCGCTCCTGGCCACCGGACTGCGGGGCGCGGCGGCCTGGCGGCCGGGACGGCGCTGGCCGGAGGCGCTGGCGGCGGCCGGGCGGGAAACGGTCCTGGACTGGCGCGGCAGCGCCGGGCTGGTCACCGCGATCGTGGTCGTGGTCGTCGTCGTCACGCAGGCGCCGGCCTTCGTGGTCGTCGCACCGGGGCTGCTGGTGCTGGCCGCCGTCGCGGTCCGGGAGCGCCGGTGAAACCGCCGATCGGCATCCGGGACGTCGCCCTGCGGGCCGACGTGTCGGTCGGCACGGTGTCGAACGTGCTCAACCGGCCCGACGTGGTCGCCGCCGCCACCCGCGAGCGGGTGCTGGCCGCCATCGCCGCACTGGGGTACGTCCGCAACGAGCCGGCGCGCCAGCTGCGGTCCGGCACCGCCCGCACGCTCGGCCTGGTCGTGCTGGACGTCGGCAACCCGTTCTTCACCGACGTCGCCCGCGGCGTCGAAGAAGCGGCGAGCGAAGCCGGGCACGCGGTGATCCTCTGCAACAGCGGCGAGTCGGCGGACCGGGAACGCGGGCACGTCGAGCTGCTGGCCGCCCAGCGGGTGCACGGGGTGCTGATCACGCCGGTGCGGTCCGGGCAAGCGTCGCCGCGGTGGCTGCGCGAGCGGGGGATCTCCGTGGTCCTGCTGGACCACCCGACGGCCGAGCCGGACCTGTGCTCGGTCGCGGTGGACGACCGCCACGGCGGCGAGCTCGCGGTCACCCACCTGCTGGCCGAGGGCTGCGAGCGCATCGTGATGGTCACCGGCCCGGCGGGCGTCCACCAGGCGGCCGAACGCCACCGCGGCGCCCGCGACGCGGTCCGGCTGGCCGGGCGGCCCCCGGACGTCCTCGAGGTGCTGCCCGCGCCGGCCCTCAACGTGGCGTGCGGCCTGCGGGCCGGCGAGCAGCTGCTGGCCAGGGCGGTGCGGCCGGACGCCGTCTTCTGCGCGAACGACCTGCTGGCGCTGGGCCTGCTGCAGGCCACGGTCCGGGCGGGCGTGCGGGTTCCGGAGGACCTGGCCATCGTCGGCTACGACGACATCGACTTCGCGGCGGCGGCCGCGGTGCCGCTGACGTCGGTCCGCCAGCCGCGCCACGAACTCGGCCGGACGGCCGCGGCGCTGGTCATCGCCGAATCGCAGGCGCCGGCCGAGCACGAGCACCGGCAGCTGGTGTTCATGCCCGAACTGGTCGTCCGCGAGTCGAGCCGCCGCCCGCGGCGGGCGGGGTGGCCGTGAGCACCGGTCTACTGAGGACGAGCCGGCGCACCGGAAAACGCTTTCTCCGGATTCGCCCGCGGCCGCTTAACGTTAAGCAGATCGGCCGTTTCCGGTCCCGTCACCGGTGTTCCCGGCGTGGCTTCCGTGTTACCGTGGGAGCGCTCCCAGCCTGAAACTTTCCTGTCGAGTGGTTCTCCAGGAGGTCGGTAATGAACTGGCGATTCCTCCGTGCGCTCGTGGCCGGCGTGCTGCTGGCCGCCTGCGCCGTCGTGGCGCCGGCCGGGCCCGCCGCGGCCCGCGCGGCCACGCCCACGCGGGTGATGGCGCTCGGCGACTCCATCACCGGGTCACCGGGCTGCTGGCGCGCGCTGCTGTGGAAGCACCTGCAGGACACCGGCCACACCGACGTGGACTTCGTCGGCACCCTCCCGGCGCAGGGCTGCGGCTTCCCCTACGACGGCGACAACGAGGGCCACGGCGGGTTCCTGGCCACCGGGATCGTGCGCGACAACCAGCTGCCCGGCTGGCTCTCGGCGACGCACCCGGACATCGTGCTGATGCACCTGGGCACCAACGACGTGTGGAACAACATCCCGGCGAGCACGATCCTGGACGCCTACACCACGCTGCTCGGCCAGATGCGGGCGGCGAACCCGGCGACCAAGCTGATCGTCGCCAAGATCATCCCGATGAACCCGGCCAACTGCGCGGCCTGCGGCCAGCGGGTGGTCGACCTGGACAACGCCGTTCCCGGCTGGGCGCAGGCGCATTCGACGGCCGCGTCCCCGATCACCGTCGTCGACCAGTGGACCGGCTTCGACACCGCGGCGGACACCGGCGACGGCGTGCACCCGAACAGCACCACCGGCATCCAGAAGATGGAGAGCCGCTGGTACCCCGCGCTGGTGGCGGCGCTGGGCCCGGCCACGCCGGCCGCGACCGGCCTGCACGTCGACGGCACCCGGATCGTCGAGGCCAACGGCACCCCGTTCGTGATGCGCGGCGTGAACCACGCCTACGTCTGGTACCCGACCCAGAACCGCGCCTTCGCCGACATCAAGTCCTTCGGCACCAACACGGTCCGGGTCGTGCTCGGCAGCGGGCAGCGGTGGGGGCCGACGCCGGCCGCCGAAGTCACGAGTGTCATCGGGCAGTGCAGGCAGAACCGGCTGATCTGCGTCCTCGAAGTCCACGACACCACCGGGTACGGCGAGCAGAGCGGCGCGGCGACCCTGGACCAGGCGGCGAGCTACTGGATCAGCGTGGCGAGCGCGCTGCAGGGCCAGGAGAACTACGTCGCGATCAACCTGGGCAACGAGCCGTTCGGCAACGACCAGCAGGTGAGCGCGACCTGGGCGACCGCGACGGGCAACGCGATCAAGCGGCTGCGGGCCGCCGGGCTGCAGCACCTGCTGCTGGCCGACGCGCCGATGTGGGGCCAGGACTGGCAGAACATCATGCGGGACAACGCGGCGACCGTGTTCACCGCCGATCCGCAGCACAACACCGTCTTCTCCATCCACATGTACGGCGTCTACGACACCGCCGCCGAGATCAACGCGTACTTCGACGCGTTCCGCACCGCCGGGCTGCCGCTGGTGGTCGGCGAGTTCGGCGGCATGCACACCGACGGCAACCCGGACGAGGACACGATCATGGCCCAGGCGCAGGCCCGCGGGCTGGGCTACCTCGGCTGGTCGTGGAGCGGCAACAGCAGCGACGTCGCCTACCTCGACATGACGAACAACTTCGACCCGGCCAGCCTGACGCCGTGGGGTGAGCGGTTCCTCAACGGCGCCAACGGGATCCGCCAGACGTCGAAGGAGGCCACGATCTACGGCGGCGGCCCGGCCGACACGCAGGCGCCGTCCGTTCCGGGGACACCGGCCGTGTCCGGCGTGACGGCGAGCAGCGTCACGCTGAGCTGGGCCGCGTCGACCGACAACGTCGGCGTCACCGGCTACGACGTCCTGCGCGCACCGGGGGCGAGCGGGGGCACGTTCGCCGTCGTCGGTTCGAGCGCGACGACGTCGTACACCGACAGCGGGCTGGCCGCGGCCGGCACCTACCGGTACCAGGTCCGGGCCAGGGACGCCGCCGGGAACACCTCGGCCGGCTCCGGCGTCGCGACGGCGACGACGAGCGCGGGCGGCGGGTCCGGTGCGTGCAAGGTGGCCTACTCGGCGTCGAACTGGGGCGGCGGCAACGGGTTCACCGCCAACGTCACCATCACCAACACCGGTACAAGCGCGGTCACCGGCTGGACGCTGGCGTTCACCTTCGCCGGCGGCCAGCAGGTGACGCTGCCCGGCTGGGGCGCCACCTTCGCCCAGTCCGGCGCCGCCGTCACCGCCAAGAACCTGAGCTGGAACGGCACGCTGGCGCCGAACGCCTCGACCGGCATCGGGTTCAACGGCACGTTCAGCGGCACCAACCCGGCGCCGAACGCGTTCACGCTCAACGGAAGCACCTGCACGGCCGGCTAGGAAACATCCACTCAGGACAAAGGAGTCCCCATGTCCATCGGACGGCGAGCGGTCATCCTGGCCGGCTTGGCCGCGGCCACCCTGGTTCCCGCACCGGTGGTGGCCGCGGCCGCCCAGAAAGCGCTTCCCGCGCCGTGCTCGGGCACCGCGCCGATCAAGTGCCACTTCGCCGTGGCGCCGGGAAACTACGACGTCACCGTGGGCATCGGCAGCACCACGAAGGCGGCGAACACGTCGATGTCGGTGGAGGCGCGCCGGCAGGTCCTGAACGCCGTCACGACGAACGCGGGCCAGGTCGTCCCCACGACCGTCACGGTCAACGTGCGCACCCCCGAGGGGCAGCCCACCGGCCAGGGCGGCACCGGTACCGCGGGCCTGGACATCACCTTCGGCGGCAGCGCGCCGGCGATCGGCTCGCTGACCGTGACGGCGGCCGCGGCTCCGCTGGTGACGTATCTGGCCGGCGACTCGACCGTCTGCGACCAGCCGGTGGCGCCCTACACCGGCTGGGGCCAGGTCCTGCCGGCCGCCGTCCGCGCCGGGGCCGTGGTCGCCAACTACGCCGACTCCGGGGAGAGCTCGGGCAGCTTCCTGGCCACCAAGGCGCTCTTCCCGACGCTCAAGCCGCTGATCAGGAGCAAGGACCTGGTGTTCATCCAGTTCGGGCACAACGACAAGCAGACGTCGGCGACGGCGTTCCGCGACAACCTCACCAAGCTGGTCAACGGCGTCCGGGAGCGCGGCGGCGTCCCGGTGCTGGTGACGCCGCCGGTGCGCCGGCTGTTCAGCGGCACCAAGCTGACGCCGACCGCGCTGCACGTCAACGGCGTGGGCGCCGACCTGCCCGCGGTGATCCGGGCGCTCGGCAAGAGCGCGAACGTGCCGGTGCTCGACCTGACGGCCAAGAGCAAGGCCCTGGTCGAATCCCTCGGCCCGGCCGCGTCGCAGAAGGTCTACCTCACCCAGGCCACCGACGGCGTCACCGACAACACGCACTTCTCGGTGTACGGCGCGACGCAGATGGCGGACCTCGTGGTGCAGGGCGTCCGCGAGCTCAACCTCTCCCTCGCCGCCTACCTGCGCTGAAACCCCGGAACGGAGGAACCATGCGTGACTTCGGCAAGCGGCTGGTCCTCGCCGCCACCGGCGTGGTGCTGGCCGGGCTGCTGCCCGCCCCGGCCGCCGGCGCGGCCGCCGCGCCGCAGATCGACAAACTGAACCGCGGGGTGGTCAGCGTCCACACCGCGCAGGGCAACACCGTCGGCTGGCGCCTGCTCGCCGACGACCCGGCCGGCGTGGCGTTCAACGTCTACCGCGACGGCACGCGG
The DNA here is from genome assembly GCF_040609695.1 of Amycolatopsis sp. NPDC004625. Lineage (NCBI taxonomy): Bacteria > Bacillati > Actinomycetota > Actinomycetes > Pseudonocardiales > Pseudonocardiaceae > Amycolatopsis > Amycolatopsis sp. NPDC004625. The sequence continues at coordinate 5,195 of NZ_JBEXKX010000048.1, read as the reverse complement.
GTGACCACGACCCCGGTCGGCGGGCCGACGGACTTCCTGGACGCGGGTGCCCCCGCGGGCGCCCGGTACACCGTGCGCGCGGTCGTCGGCGGCGTCGAACGGATGTCGGCCTTCGCCGCGGAGGACTCGCTGACGCTGGCCGCCACGGCCGCGGCGAGCACCCGGGACATCCCGATCCAGCCGCCCGCCGGCGGGACGACGCCGTCGGGGGAGAGCTACACCTACACCGCCAACGATGCCAGCGCCGGTGACCTCGACGGTGACGGCCAGTACGAGATCGTGCTGAAGTGGGACCCGACCAACTCCAAGGACAACTCGCAGTCCGGCTACACCGGTGACGTCTTCGTCGACGCCTACCGGCTCGACGGCACGCGCCTGTGGCGGATCGACCTCGGCCGCAACATCCGGGCCGGCGCGCACTACACGCAGTTCCAGGTCTTCGACTACGACGGCGACGGCCGGGCCGAGGTCGCGATGAAGACCGCGGACGGCACCCGGTCGGGCACCGGCCAGGTGATCGGCAGCGCGAGTGCCGACTACCGCAACTCGAGCGGGTACGTCCTGTCCGGGCCGGAGTTCCTGACGATGTTCAACGGGCAGACCGGCGCCGCGATGTCCACGGTGAACTACGACCCGCCGCGCGGCACGGTGTCGTCGTGGGGTGACAGCTACGGCAACCGCGTCGACCGGTTCCTGGCCGGGACGGCCTACCTGGACGGGTCCCACCCGAGCCTGGTCATGAGCCGCGGCTACTACACGCGCACGGTCATCGCGGCCTGGGACTTCCGGGGCGGCGCCCTGACCGAGCGGTGGAAGTTCGACTCGAACTCGGCCGGCTCGCAGTACACCGGCCAGGGTGACCACCAGCTGGCCATCGCGGACACCGACGGCGACGGCCGCGACGAGATCGTCTTCGGCGCGATGGCGATCGACGACAACGGCAGTCCACTGTGGAACACCCGGCTCGGGCACGGGGACGCCATGCACGTCGGCGACCTGATCCCGTCGCGGCCCGGCCTGGAAGAGTTCAAAGTGGACGAAGACAAGTCCAAGCCGGCCGCCTGGATGGCCGACGCGAAGACCGGCCAGATCATCTGGCAGAACGCGTCCTGCACCTGCGACAACGGCCGCGGTGTCTCCGACGACGTCTACGCCGGCAGCCCCGGCGCCGAGTCGTGGTCGTCGGCGGTGTCCGGGCTGCTGAACACCAGCGGCCAGAACATCGGGCGCAAACCGTCGTCGACGAACTTCGTCATCTACTGGGACGGCGACGCCCAGCGGGAGCTGCTCGACGGCACCCACATCGACAAGTACGGCACCGGCGGGGACACCCGGCTGCTGACCGCTTCGGGTGTGCACTCGAACAACGGCACCAAGAGCACGCCGTCGCTGCAGGCCGACCTGTTCGGCGACTGGCGCGAAGAGGTCATCTGGCCGACGTCGGACAACCGGGCGCTGCGGATCTACTCGACGACGGATCCGACGAGCATTTCGCACGTCTCGCTGATGCAGGACCGGCAGTACCGCGAGGCCGTCGCGTGGCAGAACACAGCCTACAACCAGCCGCCGCACGCCAGCTTCGCGTTGGCCCGGTGACGGCCGTGCCGAATTTCCGGAAAGCCGCCGCCGTCCTGCTGGCGCTCGTGCTCGTCCCCTTGACCGCGGTGTCCGGCACCGCCGTCGCGGCCAACCGGTACCGGACGGTCGCCGACTTCGACGCCGGCTGGCTGTTCAACTACGGCGACGCCAGTGGGGCCGGTGGTGCGTCCTACGACGACGGTGGCTGGCGCAGGATCGGCGTGCCGCACGACTGGAGCATCGAGGGCCGCACGCCGCCTTCGAGCCCGTTCTCGCAGTCGGCGCCGAGCATCGGCCGCGGCGCGTACCTGCCGTCGGGGATCGGCTGGTACCGCAAGCACTTCTCGCTGGCCGGGGTGCCCGCGGGCCGCCGGGTGTCGCTCGAGTTCGACGGCGTGATGGCGAACGCGAGCGTGTACGTCAACGGCACCCTGATCGGCACCCACCCGTACGGGTACACGAGTTTCCGCTACGACATCACGGCGGCGGCGAAGGCCGGCGGCGACAACGTGGTCGCCGTCAAGACCGACACGACGTCCCAGCCGGCGTCCCGCTACTACACCGGCGCCGGGATCTACCGGGACGTCCGGCTCGTCACCACCGATCCGGTGCACATCGGACAGTGGGCCACCCGCGTCACGACGCCGGGCAACACCACCGTGCACGCGGAGACGACGGTGGTCAACGAAAGCGCCGTAGCGGCGAGCGTCAGCGTGCAGGGCGTGCTCAGTGATCCGGGCGGGGCCACGCTGCCCGCGGTGACGACGGCGGCCAAGACCGTCGCCGCCGGGGCGTCGGCCACCTTCGCCTACGACGTGCCGGTGAGCAACCCGAAACTGTGGGACCTGGCGAACCCGAACCTGTACTCACTGGCCACCAACGTCCTGGTAAGTGGTTCCACTGTGGACGACGACGTCACGTCCGTCGGCATCCGCACCCTGACGTTCAGCGCCTCGGCGGGGATGAGCCTCAACGGCAGGAGCGTCAAGTTCCAGGGCGTCGCGCTGCACCAGGACTTCCACGGGCTCGGGACGGCGGCGCCGCAGCGGGCCGTGCAACGGCGGCTCGCGCAGCTGAAGGCCCTCGGCGTGAACGCCATCCGCACCGCGCACGACCCGCCGAGCCCGGCGTTCCTCGAGCTCACCGACCGGATGGGGTTCCTGGTCCTCGACGAGTTCTTCGACGTCTGGACCCAGCACAAGTACACCGACGTCGGCGACTACGCGACCTACTTCGGCAAGGCCGCGGGGGCGCCGACCGGCACGCCCGCGGTGCCCGGCGCGAGCGGTTCGGTGCCGTGGTACCAGGTGGACGCGACCAGCGTCGTCCTGCGCGACCGCAACCACCCCAGCGTGGCGATGTGGAGCACCGGCAACGAGATCCGCGACCCGATCGCGACCCGGACGCCCCTGCTGACCCGGATGGTCTCGATCGCGCACGCGCTGGACCCGGCCCGCCCGGTCACCCAGGCCCTCTTCCGGCCGGGCGACAGCGGAGACATCACCGGCGCCACCCGGACGATCGTCGACGTCTTCGGCGGCAACTACCGGCCGGACGAGGTGATCCAGGCCGCGAAGGCGTCGCCGGCCCGGGCCGGGCTCTTCACCGAGATGGGCACCGACACGTCCGCGTGGACCACGGTCCGGAACAACGCCCTGGTCACCGGCCTGTTCCTGTGGACCGGCGCGGCGTACCTCGGTGAGGCCGACGGGCTCTGGCCCCGCGGCGAAGGGGACTTCGGCCTGATGGACGGGGTGGGCACGGTCCGGCCGATCGGGTACTCGTGGCAGCGCACCTGGGGTGCGCCCACCACGTCACCGCCGCCCACCGGCACCTCGGCGAGCCGGGTGCTGCTCACCCCCGACCACAGCACGGTGTCGACGGACGTCGACGACGTCTCCTACGTGAAGGCCACCGTGGCCGACTCCGCCGGCCGGGTCGTGACCGGCTCCTCGGCCCCGATCACGTTCGGCATCAGCGGGCCCGGGGTGCTGGTGGCGGTCGACAGCGGCAGCCCGGTGCAGGAGACCTTCCGCGGTCCGGTCCGGAAGGCCTACCAGGGCGTCGCGTACGGCCTGGTGCGGGCGACCGGCGCGGGCACCATCACGGTGACCGCGAGCTCCGGCGGGCTGACCCTCGGTACGACCACGCTGTCCGGCACGACGGCGCCGTTCGTGCCGTGTGCCGGCAGCTGCGACTGAAAACTGGAGTGTGCGCATGAAACTCGCTGTCTCCCTCGCGTTCTCGGCGGCCGTGGTGTTCGCCGCCGCGCCCCCGGCCGCCGGCAGCCCGGCGGCCGGGAACACCTACTACGTCGCTCCGTCCGGAAGCGACAGCGCGGCCGGGACGCAAGCCGCGCCCTGGGCGTCCGTCGCGCACGCCCAAGCCGTCGCGCAGGCCGGTGACACGGTGTACCTGCGCGGCGGCACCTACAGCTACTCCCGCGCGAACAAGAGCTGCGCGAGCCAGACCGACCGGGTCGACGCGATCACCCTGAACAAGAGCGGCAGTGCGGGCAACCCGATCCGCTACTGGGCCTACCCGGGCGAAACGCCGGTCTTCGACTTCTCCCGGGTGAGCGACGACTGCCGGATCAAGGGCTTCGACGTCACCGGGAACTACGTCCACCTCAAGGGCCTGGAGGTCAAGGGCGTACCGCAGAACAACAACCTGAACCACGAGTCGTGGGGCATCTGGATTTCCGGCAGCAACAACACCTTCGAGCTGCTCAACCTGCACAACAACATGGGGCCGGGCCTGTTCGTCCAGGACGGCGGCGGCAACGTCGTCGTCAACTCCGACTCCCACGACAACTACGACCCGCGCACCTCCAACGGCGCCGGGGAAAGCGCCGACGGGTTCGGCGCGCACATCTCCGCCGGCCACCCCGGCACCGTCTTCCGCGGCTGCCGCGCCTGGTGGAACTCCGACGACGGCTTCGACCTGATCAACGCGTTCTCCTCGGTGACGATCGAGAACTCGTGGGCCTGGCGCAACGGCTACCTGCCGGAGACGACGACGGCTTCGGGCAACGGCAACGGTTTCAAGGCGGGCGGCTACGGCGGCAAGTACGTCGCCAACGGCGTCAAGCACACCGTCCGGACCTCGGTGGCGTTCAACAACCGGGCCGCGGGGTTCTACGCCAACCACCACACGCTGGCCAACGACTACTTCGGCAACACCGGCTACGCCAACAACCCCGATTTCAACATGCTCGGCATCACCTCGGGCGGCGCGGCCACCGGACTGGGGAACCTGCGCAACAACGTCGCCTACAAGGGCACCCTGACGTCGAACATGTCCGGCACGAACGCCTCGTACAACTCGTGGAACCTGGGCGTGACGTTGTCGGACGCGCAGTTCCAGAGCGTCTCGACGGCAGGCTGGGACGCGCGGCGCCAATCCGACGGCAGCCTGCCCGTGCTGCCGCAGCTGCGGCCGGCGGCGGGCAGCAGCCTGATCGACAGAGGCACCGACGTCGGCCTGCCCTACCACGGGAAAGCCCCGGACCTGGGTGCGTTCGAGTCCTGAATGGACAGCGGCGCCGGGCCGGACGGCCGTCCGGCCCGGCACGCCGGGACCCCCGCCGGCGGGGCGGGGGGGGTGGGGGGGTGCGG
>NZ_JBEXKX010000047.1:0-74523 GCF_040609695.1 Amycolatopsis sp. NPDC004625 | reverse complement strand
CGCCCCCGTTTTTGTTTTTCAAATTCTTTTTAACAAACTCTGTTTCTCACTCACGACGAGCCGCGGCAGACCGGACTCGCGAGCTCCTCCCATCCGACAGGAGATTCCACGATGCCCCCTGCCCAGAACCCGTTGTCCCGCCGGCAGTTCGGCGCCCTCGCGGCCGCCGGGCTCGCCGCGGCGGCCGTGCCGCCCGCGCTGGCCGGCCCCGCCGCGGCCGCCGCGCGGCAGTGCTACGAGCCGAACTGGCCGTCGGTCGACCGGCACCCGCCGGCGCCGGAGTGGTTCCAGGACGCCAAGTTCGGCATCTACTGGCACTGGGGCGCCTTCACCACGCCGGAGTTCGGCAGCGAGTGGTACGGCCGGAACATGTACATCCCGGACAGCAGCGAGAACAAGCACCACAAGGCGACCTACGGCGACCCGGCGGTGTGGGGGTACGACCGGTTCATCGACGGCGGCACCGACGTGGCGGGTCATCCCGTGCAGTTCGCGCCGGAACCGGTCTCCCGCGGCGGGCAGTTCGACCCGGAGGAGTGGGCCAGGGTGGTCAAGGCGTCCGGGGCGAAGTTCGCCGGCCCGGTCGCCGAGCACCACGACGGGTTCTCGATGTGGGACAGCCAGGTCAACGAGTGGAACTCGGTGGCGCGCGGGCCGCACCTGAACCTGCTGAAGCTGTTCACCGACGCCATCCGCGGGCAGGGCCTGAAGCTGCTGGTGGCGATGCACCACGCGTTCAACTACAACGGCTTCTACGACTTCGCGCCGCCGCAGAGCACCCCGAGCCTGCGCAAGCTGTACGGCCAGCTGCCGCGCGCCGAGGAAGACGCCCTCTGGCTGGCCAAGCTCAAGGAGGTCATCGACCGCGCGAAGCCCGACATCCTGTGGCAGGACTTCTCGCTGGACTCGCCCGGCTACTGCATCAACAGCGGCCCGTGCGCGGTGGGGGAGCGGCAGCGCCTCGAATTCCTGGCCTACTACTACAACCAGGCCGAAAAGTGGGGCAAGGACGTCGTCTCGACGTTCAAGCACTTCGACCACGGGTTCACCACCGCCGGCGAGGTCGCCGACTACGAGCGCGGCGGCCCGGCCGACATCGTCACGCCGTACTGGCTCACCGACGACGCGATCAGCAGCAGCAGCTGGAGCTACACCCGGGGCATCGGCTACTACTCGAGCACGCAGATGATCCACGCGCTGATCGACCGGGTCAGCAAGGGCGGGAACATGCTGCTCAACATCTCCCCGACGCTCGAAGGCACGATCCCGGCGGAGCAGCGGGCCGTGCTCGCCGACTTCGGCACCTACCTCGGGCGCGCCGGCGAGTCGATCTACGCCACGCGGGCGTGGGACGTCTACGGCGAAGGCCCGACGAAGATGGGCGGCGGCTCGTTCGTCTCGCCGAAGGTGGGCACGGCGAAGGACTTCCGGTTCACCCGGGACAAGGCCGGCCGCGTGCTCTACGCGACCGTGCTGGCCTGGCCCGGTGCCACGGCGGAGCTCACCACGCTGGCCGGCAAGCGGATCGACCTGAGCGGCCTGCGGCGCGTCGAGCTGCTCGGTGCGCCCGGCGCCCTGAAGTACACCCAGGACGCCGGCGCCCTGCACGTCACGCTGCCGGCGAAGCCGTACGAGTCGCCCGCCTACGTCCTCAAGCTGACCTTCGCCGGCAAGATCCCCGTGGTGGGTCCCGCCTCCGGCGTGACCGTCTTCGCCGACCGCGGCTACCGCGGCGCGAGCGCGGCGCTGGCGGTCGGCTCCTACACCGCCGCGCAGCTGCAGGCCAGGAACGTCCAGCCGAAGACGATTTCCGCGGTGTGGCCGGGCGACGGCTACGCGGCCCTCGGCTATCCCGGCGACAACCTCACCGGCACACCGGGCCGGTTCGTGGCGGCGACGCCGGATCTGCGCCCGTCCGGGTTCGACGACACGATCGTCTCGCTGCGCGTGACGTTCGACCCTGCCCGCTGGTTCCGCATCGTCAACGTCACCAACGGCCTGGCCGTCGACGGCGGCGGCGCGGTCGAGGCGGGCAGCAAGCTGAAGATCTGGACCCCGGACGACAGCCCGAACCTCCAGTTCGCCGTCACCGACACCGGCGACGGCTTCGTCAAGCTCACCAACCGCACCGACGGCCTGGTGATCGACGGCGCCGGGGCCACCGCGGCGGGCGGCAATCCGGTGCAGTCGGCCGACACCGGGGCGGCGAGCCAGCAGTGGAGCATCACCGACACCGGCGGCGGATACGTGATCGCGAACCGGGTCACCGGGCTGGTCCTCGACAGCGGCGGGACCGTGCCGTCGGGGTCACCGCTCAAGGTGTGGTCCGACGACGGCAGCCCCAACCTCCGCTGGCTGTTCACGGTGGTCTGACGGCGCCTCACGCGCCTGGCCGGCCGTCCAGGTCCTTCAGGTCGGCCAGGTGCGCCCGCAGCCAGCGTTCGGAGGTGTCGACGTGCAGCAGCGCGGCGGCGGTGGCCACCGCCGGGTCGCGGTCGGCCAGCGCGTCGTAGATCGCCTTGTGCTGCGCCAGCGTCACGTGCGTCGCCCCGCGTTCGACGGTGCCCCGCCAGACCCGCGCGCGCAGGGTCCGCGACGAGATCCCGTCCAGCAGCGCGGTGAGGGTCTCGTTCCCGGCGGCGCTGACGACCGCGCGGTGGAAGGCCGCGTCGAGCACGGTGAGCCGCTCGACGTCCTCGATCGCCTCGTGCATGGCGTCGAGCAGCTCGCCGACGGCCCGCAGCTGCGCGTCGCCGATCCGGGTCGCGGCCAGCCCGGTGGCGGCGGGCTCCAGGAGCCGGCGCACCTCGGTGAGTTCGAGCACGCTGCCGTCCCGCATCAGCGCGACGGCGTTGCCCAGGCCCTCCAGCAGCAGGCTGGGCGCGAGGCTGGTGACGTACGTGCCGTCACCCCGGCGCACTTCGAGCACGCGCGCCAGCGCCAGCGCTTTCACGGCTTCCCGCGTGGGGCTGCGCGAGATCCCCAGTTCGGTGGCCAGCTCGTGCTCGGGCGGCAGCCTGGACCCCGCGGGGAACCTGCCGGACCGGACGAACTCCCGGATCCGGTCGATCGCCTCGTCGGTCAACGACCTCGCCATCGCACTCCTCGGACATCGTTCCCTGGAGGGCCAGTTTAGCGGTCATATGATGTATGGCGCGCGGATGTCCGGGTTGGTGCGTGTCGCTGGGGCTGGTCATGCGGGAACTGTCGGTTCGAGAGGTCGAGACATGTGATGTCTCGGTCGCTCAGGGGGCCGGTCCGAGGAGAGCGCCCGGCCTCGGCGGGGTCAGCCGGGCCACAGGGTGGTGACGTGCCCGGCGATCCGGCCGACCAGGTCGTCGAACTGCTTGATCCCCGCCAGGGCCGCGGTGACCTTCGCCCAGCACCAGCGGCCCACGGCGGGTTCCGGCTCCGGGGAGCGGGTCTGCTCGATGAGATCGTCCAGGTGGGCCTCGGCGGTCTCCTGCTGCGGCAGCCCGGCCGTCGCCACCCGGGTCTTCAGCTGCAGCAGCAGGGCCAGCAGATCGGCCGGCGTCGAGCCGGCGGACACCGCGCCCACCGACACCGTGCCGCCGCTGACGTTGCCGTTGATCGTGCCGCCGGACACCGTGGTGCCGGCCTCGATGCTGATCGAGGTCTCGTCGTGGCCGGTCATGAACCCTCCCGGGTGTTCGTGGTGACGGTGCCGCCGCTGACGTCGCCGTTGACGGTCCCGCCGTAGATCGACGTGCCGGTGTTGGTGGTCGTGATCGTCGTGTTGTTCGTGATCACCGCCGCGATGCGCCGCTCGAACGAAGCGGGCGAATAGCCGCATTCGCGCAGCACCGCGCTGATCGCCGGGACCAGGCGGCTCTCCAGCAGCTTGGTGTACCGCTCGACGTCGACGATCTGGAAGTAGTCCCGGACGGTGTCGGCGGCACCCAGCTCGCGCAGGGTGCGGGCGTTGCCGTAGCGGTCGGGGTCGAGGGTGTACCCGTCGTGCGGGCGGGGCCGGATCAGGGTGAGCGCGTGCCACAGCCGCCCCGGCAGGGTCACCGGGAGCCGGGCCCACCGCAGCAGCCCCTGCCCGACCGGCACCAGGACGCTGTCCGGCATCCGGTCGGGGGCGCGGAACTCGTCGCGGACCGGCGGCAGCACGCACGGCGTCCACTCGAGGTACAGGGTGCTGTCGTCGACCGCGGCGTGCAGGAAGGCCGAGAAGACGAGCTCGCGGTTCCACGTCTCGACCTGGAAGTGCAGGTAGTACCGGGCCCATTCGCGCGGGGTGGCGTAGACGTGGTTCGACTCCGCCGGGGACAGGAACTCGACCGGCGGGGCGTCGAAACCGGGCAGGTACTCGCCGCAGACCGGGTCGCCCGCGTGATCGAGCAGGGCCTCGGCGGAGGCGAACACGACGCCGCTGGTGCCGAGCGCCGTCAGCCGCCGGTCCGGGCTGAGGGCGCCGGTTTCGCCGAGCGTGGCCACCGCCGCCGCGGCGGCGCGGTAGAGCCGGTCGGTGGTCAGCGGCCCGTTCGTGCCCGCGTCTCCGGCCGCCTCGAGCGGGATGGCCGTCGACCAGGCGCCGACGCTGGTTCCGGCGCCCACGAAGGGATTCCGCCCGCGGTAGACGATCAGCGGGAAGCCGCCGGCGGACGACCGGGGCGGGCGCGGGATCCGGTGCCGCCGGAGCTCCCGGCGGAACCGGGCGGGGGCGGCCTGGATGGCGGGCCGGTCGTCGGTGAGCGGGGCGACGTCGGTCCGGTGCCGGGCCCAGCGGCCGAAGTGCCGGACGACAGTGCGCCAGACGGCGACGCGATCGGCGACCACGACGCCGAGCATCACGAGCGCGCACAGCACGGCCACCACGCCACCGGTTCCGCCGAACACGCTCACCGGCAGGTCGCCGGACGAGGTCGCCGGTTGCCGGCAGTAGTAACCGGTGCAGACCGGACCTGGGGCGCTTCCGCCGAGCACGGCGGCCGCGATGAGCACCACGGGCACCAGGGAAGCCACGAAGTAGAGGAGGAAGAGGCCGGCCAGCCGGAAGCACGTCACGGCCAGCCCGCCGGGACGGTCCCAGCGCGTCTTCCGCCAGATCGGGCGGATGCTGAGGAGCGCGGCCCAGCCGAGCCAGGAGTAGAGGAACAGGCTCGTGGAACCGCTGACCAGGACGACGATCCCGAGGGCGGCGAGGACGCCGTCGCGGTACTTGCGGCGGGTCCGGGCCGCGACGGCTTCGGTCAGCACGGCCGGGGCGTCGAGCCCCATCGGCGGCGGGACCTGGCGGGTCGGCTCGGTCAGGAACTCCCGCACGGCCTCGTCGGCGTAGTGGCGGTCGAGGTGCGCCGCGGCCGCGAGGTACCGCGTGGTGTCGTCCACCCCGGTCGGCTGCCGGGTGTGCGCGCCCGCCGGCGCCTGTGCAGTCACGTTCGCCACCTTCGGATCGGTGCTGGAACGCCCTCATAGACGGTCGGGAGGCGGCCGGGGTTACGCCCCGGGCCGGGAATCGGCGTAGCCGGATCGGGTGGTCTCGAAGGCCGGCCTGTCGGGCATTTTCCGGTTCCGCACCGTCGATCACCGCCCCGGCGCGAGGCCGATGCCGAGGTCGGTGCGCTCGAACAACTGCTGGGCGACGGCCTTGCAGACGCCCGCCCCGTACCGGTGCCCGTCGCCCTGGTCCGGGTAGTGCACCAGGACCGCCAGCGCCCAGTGGTCCCAGCCGGCCAGGCAGTCGACCGTCCACCAGGTCCCGTGCCGGGTCCAGCCGTTCGCGACCGCCAGGCGCCGTCCGGCGAGCGCCGGTGCCTCGGGGATGCCGAACGCGCCACCGGCGTCGACCGAGCGCATGAGGTCGAGCAGCCTGACCCGCCACGGCGGGCTCAGGCCCGGGCCGCGGGTCACGCACCGGCCGAGCGCGCTCGCGTCGGCGGCGGTCATCGTGGTCTTGGACCACCAGCCCGGGTGGATCCGGGTTTCGCGCAGGCCGCAGGTCCGGATCATCCGGGCGATGGAGTCGTCCCCGCCGAGCCGCCGGTACAGCGTCTGCGCGGCCCGGTCGTCACCGGCCCGGACCATCCGCGCCAGCCGGGCCTCGTCCGCCGCCGACACCCGGGATTCGTGGGTGGCGAGGAAATCGACCGCGAGCCAGCTCTCGATCATGGATTCCGTGGTGGTGCGCAGATCGCCCTCGCCGACCACGGCACCGGTGCCGAGTTCGCGCAACGCCCAGGACCACTCGCCCCGGACGTCGACGGCCACCCGGGCCTCCGCCGGATCCGGCACGGCCGGGCGCGTGCCGGGCGCCGCCGCCGCGGTGGCCGGCGGCGGTTCCGCCGGCGCCTCCGGGGGACCGGAGGCCGCAACCACCGCGCCGGCGAGGATGCCCACCAGGACCACGACCACGGCACCACGCATCAGAAGTCCTTCCGAAGCGGATCACCGGCGGCCGGTCACCGGTCGAGCTGTACGGAATCCAGCAGGGCCGAGGCCGCCGCCTTGTTCGCGGACGAGCTGTCGATCTCGACGGTGTAGGCGCCGAGCCTCCGGTGCTGCTGCACGGGCAACGGGTCCTGCGAAGGGCTTTCCCCGAAGTGCGCGGTCAGCGAAACGAACAGGGAGAGACACCGGCTGTCGAGCGGTGCCCGCATCGTGGCGGGGTCGGGGCAGAGCACGAGAGTGTTGGTTTCGGGCTCGCTGGTGAACGTGGTGACCTTCTGCCCGGCGGGGACCCGCAGCGACTTCAGCGGCGAGCGGACGACCGGCGGCGTGGCGCGGATCTTCCCGAGGAGGCCGAGCATTTCCGCGGCCGACACCGGTTTCGTGGTCCGCGCCCAGACCCACCGGCCCGGTCCGTCCTGCCACATCACCGACTGGGGGTGCGTGAGCTGCCCGGCGGAGGTGGGTTTCGCCGGTAGCGCGTCGCGGGGCGCGGTGCCGTCGCGGACGTCGATCTCGAACGCGTACCGGTGCTCCCGCCCGTAGTGCAGGCCGGCGAACTGCGGCTGGACCGACCACATCAGCAGCTGCCAGGAGCTGTCTTCGAGGCTGATCGCCGGCGCGGCGGGAAGGGCGGTGCCGGTGTCCGGTGCCCCGTTCGCGGCCGGCGGGACCGGGTGGGCGGCCGGCGCGGTGCCCCGCTCCAGCAGCCCGATGGCCCCGGCACCGACGGCGACCACGGTGAGCGTCACCGCGGCCACGCCGGTGGCCCGGCGCCGCCGGATCCGGCGGGTGGCGGCGGCGAGCACGGCGTCCGGGTCGGGGGCGAAGGACTCCTGGGCCCGCAACACGCGGCGCAGCTGGTCGAGATCGGTCACTGCACGCTCTCCTTGCCTTCGACGAGCCGGACGCGCAGCGAACTCAGGCCGCGCGAGATGTGACTGCGGACCGTCCCGGGCGCACAGCCGAGGACGGCGGCGATCTCGTCGTCGTCGCGGTCTTCGTAGAACCGCAGGACGATGGACGCCTGCTGCGCCCGGCTCAGCCCGGACAGCAGCCCGGTGAGCTGGTCGGCATCGGCGATCCGCCCGGCCGGATCGGGCTCGGCCACCTCCCGCAACCGCAGGACGTCGGCCGCCGGCCGGACGGACCGCTGGTACCACCGGCGCCGCCAGCCGAGATAGCCGTTGACGACGATCTTCCGCATGTACAGCTCGGGCCGGTCGGCCGCGGCCACCTGCCGCCACCCCCGGTGCGCGCGCACGAGGGCGTCCTGCACGACGTCCTGGGCCAGCTCCCGGTCCCCGGTCAGCACGGCGGCGAACCGCACCAGTCCGGGCAGCTGCTCTCGGGCGAACTCTTCGAACTGCACACCCTTCAAGATGCCGCTGCCGGGGGCGGTTGTTGCAGTTGCGGCGGAGAAAGTTCCGGGCCGCTCACGCCCCGAGCGGCTCGAGCCCCAGGTGGTCGCGCAGCGTGGTCCCGGTGTACTCGGTCCGGAACGACCCGCGTTCCTGCAGCAACGGCACCACCCGGTCGGCGAACTCGTCGAGCCCGCCCGGCGTCACGTGCGGCACCAGGATGAACCCGTCGCTCGCGTCGGCCTGCACCAGCTCGTCGATCGACGCCGCCACCGTGGCCGGGGAGCCGATGAACGTCTGCCGGCCCGTCACCTCGATGATCAGGTCGCGGGTCGAGAGGTTCTTCGCCTCCGCCAGCTGTCGCCACTCGCGGGCCGTGGCCACGGGGTCGCGGTACATGCGGACGCTGGCGCGCCCGGGCGCGATCGTGGACCCGTCGACCACCGGGTCCGTCGCCGGCAGCGGGCCGTCGGGGTCGTGGCCGGACAGGTCCGTGTTCCACACCTGTTCGAGGAACCTGAGCGCCGTCTGCGGGCTGACCTGCTGCCGCCGCACCACGTGGGCGCGCTCGTGGGCGTCGGCGTCGGTGTCGCCGAGCACGAACGTCGCCGCCGGCAGGATCACCAGCTGCTCCGGCGCGCGGCCGTACTTCGCCAGCCGGCCCTTCACGTCGGTGTAGAACGCCTGGCCGGCTTCGAGGGTGCCGTAGCGGCTGAAGATCGCGTCGGCGGTGGCCGCGGCGAACTCGCGGCCCTCTTCGGAGTCGCCCGCCTGGATGATCACCGGGCGCCCCTGCGGGCTGCGCGGCACCGGGAACCGGCCCTCGATGGCGAAGTGCGCGTCGTGGTGGGCGAAGGCGCCCGCGGCCGGATCCCGCAGGAACACGCCGGTTCCGGCGTCGGCGGCGAGCTCGTCGCCGCGCCAGGAGCCGAACAGCTCCCACGCCGTGCGCAGGAACGTTTCGGCGCGGTCGTAGCGCTGGTCCTGGGGGAGGAACCCGCCGCGGCGGAAGTTCTCGCCGGTGAAGGCGTCCCACGACGTGACGACGTTCCACGCGGCGCGGCCGGCGGACAGGTGGTCGAGCGAGGCGAACTGCCGGGCCACCTCGAAGGGCTCGTTGAACGTCGAGTTGATCGTGCCCGCGAGGCCGAGCCGCTCGGTGACGGCGGCCAGCGCCGAAAGCACCGTGAAGGTGTCGGGGCGGCCGACGACGTCGAGGTCGTAGATCTGCCCGTTCTGCTCGCGCAGCCGCAGGCCCTCGGCGAGGAAGAAGAAGTCGAACTTCGCGCGTTCGGCGGTCTGCGCGAGCTTGACGAACGAGCTGAACTCGATGTGGCTGCCGGCTTCGGGGTCGCTCCACACGGTCGTGTTGTTGACGCCGGGGAAGTGCGCCGCGAGGTGGATCTGCTTGCGGGACATGGCGGGCCTCCTCAGACGGCGGCGTAGCGGTTGGCGGGGCGGGCGAGGCCGAGCAGCCCGCGCAGGGTGCTCGCCTCGTACTCGGTGCGGAACACTCCGCGGGACCGCAGCTCGGGGACCAGGCCGCGGGTGACGGCGGTCAGGTCGTGCGGCACCGCGCCGGGCCGCAGCCGGAAGCCGGACAGCCCGGCCGCGCGCCAGTCGAGCAGCAGGTCGGCGAGCCCGGCCGGGGTGCCGGTGAAGATGTGGGCGTCGGAGGTGTACTCCGCGCCCGCCAGGTCGTCGAGCCGGGCCTTGCGGTCGGCGGCGGCCCGCTCGGTCTCGTCGAGGAACACCACGACGTCGCCGAAGACGTGCAGCGTCTCGCGCCCGGCTTTCTCCTGCTCGGCGCGCACTTCGGCGACGATCGAGGCGGCCTGGGCGCGGTCGGACGGCGTCACGTGGACGACGTCGGCCGAGCGGGCGGCGAGCCGGTAGGGGATAGCGGCGTGGGCCAGCGCGGCGACCGGCGGCTGGCCCTGCGGCGGCCGCGGCGTGATCGACGGGCCCTTGACCGAGAACCAGCGCCCGCCGAAGTCGATGTAGTGCAGCTTGTCCCGGTCGACGAACCGGCCGGTGGCGACGTCGCGGATCTCGGCGTCGTCCTCCCAGCTGTCCCACAGCCGGCGCAGCACCTCGACGTAGTCCGCGGCCTCGTCGAACAGGTCGGCCAGGGGGCTCGGCTTGTCCGGCTCGGCGGAGTCCTCGAGCCGGAACTCGCCGAACTCGCGGCGCCCGAAGTGCCGGTTGTCCTCGGCGCGCCCGGCGACCTGCACGCGGACACCGGCGCGGCCGGCGCTGACGTAGTCGAGGGTGGCGATGGCCTTCGACAGGTGGAACGGCTCGGTGTGGGTGACCACCGCGGTCGGCACCAGCCCGATGTGCGAGGTCAGCGGCGCGACGCGGGCGGCGATGAGCACCGCGTCCAGCCGGCCCTGGACGATGTCGGTGCGCTCGCCCGGCCGGTCGAGATAGCTCACGGTCTGCAGGGCGAGGGAGTCTTCGAAGGTGACGAAGTCCAGCTTGCCGGCCTCGGCTTCGCGGACCAGGTCGGCCCAGTAGCCGGCGGTGAGCAGCTCGCGGGGCCGTGCGCCGGGCTCCCGCCAGGCGGCGGGATGCCACCCCGCTCCGTCCAGCGCGACGGCGATCCGCAGCCCGGTTCCTGATGCCATCCCCGCGTTCCCCTTCCTCGTCGGGTCCTGTCCGCAGTGTGCGCCGGCTCCCGCGCGGCGGGCGGGGGCGGCCAACTGCTGGGACGGCTGCGGGCCGCGGGAATAAAGCTCCGGTTCCGGGTTCGGCTTCCGGGTTCAGCTCAGCAGCGGCAGCAGGGCGTCGGGGCGGTCCAGCGGAATGAGGTGGCCGCAGTCGTCGATGCGGTGGGTGGTGAGGTCGTCGGTGATCGGGCGCAGCTGGCGGGCGAGGGTGCCGCCCACCGGGTGGGCGCCGATGGCCACGGTCGGCACGGTGAGCCGGCCGGTCGCGGTGGCGGCCGCGAGCTGGGCCGCGCTTTCGGGCATGGCCCGGTAGTGCTCGAAGGCGCAGCGCAGGGCTTCGCGCCCGGTGTAGGCCGCGGTGAAGTGGTCCCGGATCGCGGGCGGCACGCCGCGGCCGCGGGTACCGGCGTCGAGGAACCAGCCGACGTAGTCCGCCTCGTGCCCGGCGAGGACCGTCTCGGCCAGGCCGGGGACGGCGTGGAACCCGAACCACCACGGCGGCCCGCCGGCGAGGAAGTCCTCGGCCCCGGGCAACCGCCCGAGCAGCGACTCCATCAGGACGAGCCGGCGGACCCGCCGGGGCCGCCGCAGGGCGAGCAGGAACGCGGGCGGCGCCCCGGCGTCGATGCCGGCGACGGTCGCCACCGGTTCGCCCAGGGCGTCGAGCAGCGCTTCGGCGTCGGCGGCGAGGGTCCCGGCGTCGTAGCCGCCGTCGGCGCGGGTGGTGGCCCCGAGGCCGCGCAGGTCCGGGGCGATGACCCGGTGGTGGCGGGCCAGCTGCGGGATGACCGCGGTCCACAGCCGCCAGGTGTGCGGAAAGCCGTGCAGCAAAAGGAAAGCCGGCCCGTCCCCGGTGACGACGACGTTGACGTCGATGCCGTTCGCCCTGACCCGCTGTTCGCGCACGCTACCTCCTGGTGGTTACTATTGGTGACCAGATGAGGCTAGGTAACCGTCGCGGCCCGGCCAAGACGGCACTTCCCGGACAGGTGGTGAGCTCGAGGTGACCCCCACCCGCAAGGGCGACCTCTTCGACCCGGCCTGCCCGACCCGCCGGCTCCTGGACCGCATCGGCACGAAGTGGACGTCGATGGCGGTCAAGGTCCTGGCCGAAGCGGCCCCGGCCGAGGTGCGGTTCGCCGAACTGCAGCGCCGGATGCCGGGCGTCTCGCAGAAGATGCTGTCGGTGACGCTGCAGAGCCTGACCCGCGACGGCTTGGCGGAGCGCCGGGTCGAGCCGACGGTGCCGCCGAGGGTCCACTACCGCTTGACGGCTTTGGGGCGCTCGCTGGAGGTACCGCTCGCAGCGTTGCGAACCTGGGCGGAGCAGAACATGGCGGCGGTCGACCGGGCGAACGCCGCCGCGCAGGACTGAAGCGCCTTCCCGCATCCCTTGATCGACCGATGTTTCGGCCTCCGGTTCGCGGGAGGGTTTCCGGCATGACGGTGAACGAACTCCCCACGACGGATCCGGACCAGCTCCGGGATGCCCACGACCAGTGGAACTTCGCGGTGCGGCGCGAGACGCCGACGCAGCGGCTGGACCGGAACTACGCCGAGATACTGCAGGAAGTGCGGGTGGCGCAGACCGGGGTGCAGCTGCTGCTCGCCTTCCTGCTCACCGTCGCGTTCACGCCGCGGTTCGCGACGCTGACCGACTTCGAGCGGCGCGTCTACGTGGCCGCGCTGGTGCTCGGGGCCGCCGCCACCGCGCTGCTGATCGCGCCCGCGGCGTTCCACCGGCTGGTCTACCAGCGGCGGCTCAAGCGGCAGCTCGTCCTCGCGTCCAGCCGGTTCGCGTTGTGCGGGCTGACCCTGCTGATGCTGTCCATCGGCTCCGCGCTGCTGCTGATCCTCAGCGTGACGCTCGGGACGGCGGCGGCCGCGTGGTTCACCGCCGGTGCGCTGGGGTGGTTCGCGCTGTGGTGGTTCGTCGTTCCGATGTGGAGCCGGGTCCGCAACTCCGGGACGCGCTAGCCCGACGCCGAATGCCGGGTCAATTCGCGGGCGATGTCGATGCGGGAATGCACGCCCAGCTTGGCCAGGATGTGCGAGACGTGGGTGGCGACCGTCCGCGGCGACAGGAACAGGCGCGTCGCGATCTGCGGGTTGGACAGGCCTTCCACCACCAGGCCGGCGATCTTGGTCTCCGTCGGCGTGAGACTTTCCCAGCCGTGCGTGGCCTGGCGGTGCTTCACCGTCGGGCCGCGCCGGATGCCGAACTCGCGGAAGCGGGCGCGCAGGCGGGCGATGTCCCAGTGTGCGCCCAGTTCGCCGCACAGGTCCAGGGTGCGGGTGAACGCGGCCCGGGCCGATCCGCGGTCGCCGGCTTCGGCGAACGCGATCGCCGCCGCTTCCAGTGCCTTCGCGGCGGGGAGGGGACGGCCCGCGTCGCGGTAGGCGTCGGCGGCGTGCAGCAGGGTGGCCGCGTCCCGCTCGGCCACTCCCCGGCAGTACCGGCCCAGCGCGCGGCGGTGGGGGACACCGGCCCCGGCCGTGATCGTGCGGACCCTCGCCCCGATTTCGGCCGCGGTGGCGGTGTCGCCGGTTTCCACCGCCAGCCGGACGGCGTCGCCGAGGAGACCCTCGCCTTCGTCCTCGCCGGTCAGCGCGGCGGTCAACGTGGCCAGGGCCCGCTCCGGCTCGCCCGCCTGCTCGAAGGCGAGGCTGCGCGCCAGGGCGAGCGACTCGACCACCCGGCCGCCGATCCGGTCCGCGAACGGTGCCGCCACGTCCAGGTGCCGGTGCGCCTCGGCCGCCTCGCCGCGGTGGAAGTGGATGATCGCGGCCACGCCGTGGTCGCAGCACGCCACGCTCGGATCCTTGAGGTCGTCCGGGACGACGTCCACCTCCGCGACGGCGTCGTCCCACCGGCCGCTGCCCAGCAGCAGCTGCCCGAGTGCGCTCTGCGCCTGGGTCAGGCGCACCACGCTGCCGGCGCGGTCGGCCAGTTCGCGGGCCCGCCCGGCGGCGGCGAGCGCGTCGGGGTAGCGGTCGAGGGCGCCGAGCGTGACCGCCTTGTTGATGCGCAGCAGCAGGCCGAGATCGGTGAGCGCGGGGTCGCCCGAGGCGGTGGCCATGGCCCGCTCGAGCAGCGGCAGCGCTTCGGTCCACTCGCCGCGCATCATCGCCACCAGGCTCAGCACGTGCAGCGCCCACCCGGTCGCCCAGTGGTCTTCGCCCGCGCCGGCCAGCGCTTCGGCGGCGACCCGGGCGGCGGTGTCGACCTCGCCGAGATCGCGGTGCGTCCGCGCGGTGAGCACCAGCAGCCGGGCCCGGTGCCGTGCGGGCAGGCCCGGCGTGGCCGCGGCCCGGTTCAGCGCCGCGAGGGACTCGGCGGAGCGGCCGGTCATCGCCCGGCACTGCGTGACCGTCGTGTGCAGGTCGACGCGCAGATCCGGGTCGTCGGCCCGCCCGAGGGCACGCTCGGCGACCCGCTCGGCTTCGGCGAAGTCGCCCACCCGGTACAGCGCGTCGGCGAGGCGGCCGCTCAGCGCGATCGTCGCGCTGTCCCGCACCGCGCGGCGAAGCAGCGTGACCGCGACCTCGGGCGCCTGGCCGATCAGGGCGGTGGCGGCGCCGAGCAGCCAGCCGACGACCCAGCCGGACACCGGTTCGCCGTCGTCTCCGCCGGACACCGTGGGCAGCAGCTGCCGGGCGACCCGCTCGACCGGGGCACCGGCGTCGGCCAGCGCCCGCGCGGCGGCCCGGTGCCAGACGACCCGGACCCCGGCGGGCAGCTCGTCGTACAACGCCCGGCGGATCAGCGGGTGCCGGAACGCCAGGTCGTCCCCGGCCGCCACCAGCACCCCGGCCGCCCGTGCTTCGTCCAGCGCGGCCAGGAGCACCGGCAGCTCGGCCTCGGCCACGACGGTCAGGTCCGCGACCGAGAAGCCGACGCCGAGCAGGGCGGCCGCCCGCAGCACGGCCCGCGCCGGTTCCGAGAGGAAGCCGAGCCGGTCGGCGATCGCTTCCGGCAGGGAGTCGGGCGCCGGCCCGCCGGTCAGCTCCGCGATGCCGGCCTCGTCGACGGCGAGGCAGGCGCCGCGCGCCAGGGCGTCGAGCAGTTCGGTGAGGTAGAGGGGGTTGCCCGCGGCGCCGTCGGCGAGCTCTTCCAGCCGGTCGCCCGGCTTGCCGCCGGCCAGCTCCGCCACCAGCTCGAGCGCGGCCGGGCCGGTGAGCCGGCCGACGCGCAGCCGTTCGGCGGGCCCGACGATCCGCCGCAGCGCACGCAGGTCGTCGCGGCGCGGGACCGGGCGCTGCACGCCGATCAGGAGCAGCGGCAGTTGCCGGACCGACCGGGCGAGCCGCGCCCACACCGCCACGGTCGCGCGGTCGGCCCACTGCAGCTCGTCGACGACCAGCACCACCGGGCCGGGTTGGCAGAGCTCCTCGACCAGGGCCAGCAGCTGCTCGGCGGCGGCCGCGGCGAGGTCCGCTCCCGTGCCGCGCGCGGTGTCGCCGCGCAGCAGCCCGGCGATGGCGCCCCGCCGGGGATCCGGCGCGGAACCGGTGATGCCCAACGCGTCCAGCAGGGGGAGCAGGGGCAGCGCCTGCCCGAGTTCGTCGCCGGCGCCGCGGAAGACCTGGCACCCGGAGCGGGCGGCGGCCGCGCAGGCGGCCCGGACGAGCGTGGACTTGCCGATGCCCGGCTCACCGTCCACCAGGACGGCCCGCCCGCGCCCGGCGGCGACTTCGTGCACCCAAGCGGTCAGCCGGGACAGCTCACCGTCCCGGCCGATCAGGCGGACAGCACCGTCCGTGAGCGGTTGCACACGCACGATAATAGAAGACGAACGGATGTTGAACAAGAGGTGTACTCGGTGTAGCGGCCCCGCCGTCCGGCCACCCCTGGTTCCGAATCCGGAAACATCCGGTTCCGCCATTGTTCGGAAATCCGCGTGGGTGCGATATGGCCGCCTCGTGTTGGCGGGTTCTTAACCGGGCGTTGTCCGCCGGTTGCGCCGCGCCTGGGAGCGTCCGCAGCGCCCGAAAGCCAGTTTCGCCCCGATTGACCACCGGAGGAATGATGCGGGTGCGCCGAGCGGTCGCGACGATCGCGTTGACCCTCTTCGCGGCTGGTGTCCTGAGTACTTCCGCTGCTTTCGCCGCCACGGCGGAGCGTGCGGCGTCGACGGCGGTTCTCGCCGGCAATCCCCACGAGATGGGGTACAACGGCGTTTCGTCCGACGAAATGGGCTACAACTGAAGGGTTTTCCACGACCCTGCGGCCGCGACCGGAAGTGTATTCCGGTCGCGGCCGTTTTTTTGCGGGAAAAGGGTCAAGGAGTGGTCAGTGCCGCCCGGACCGCCCGTTCGACCAGGATCGGCACGAACGCGTGGATGCGGGCGCCGGCGAACCGGGCGCGTTCGCGGTCGACCATCGCGTGGAGCCGGCTGCGGGCGATGGTCGCGTAGTCCTTGCCCAAGCGGTCCTCGAGCTGGGCGAGGTGCGTGTCGAGCTGCTCGGTGGCCATCGTGTCCAACGTGCTCATCGTTCACCTTCCGGTCGCGGTACCGGGAACATGCCCCATGAGACGACCGGGAGATGAACGTGAGGTGAACAAGAAGAATTCACCGGCTAGTGGTCTTCGCCGGAGAACTTTCGCGCCAGGTCACGGAGCCTTTCCGCCGCATCGGCCAGCTGGGTTCCGGTGACCTCCACCCCGGGCATCGGGCCCCGGCCGAGGCGTTCGATCTGCTCGGCGAAGCGCAGGTACTCCCGGTGCGCGTGCTCCCGGCAGGCGAGGCACGTGACGCTTTCAGGCCGCACCGAGGTCATCGCGTAAGGCACCTGGAGACCGCAGCCGGTGGTCACGACGCTCGGCGCGTCGGCGGCGCGGCCCAGCATCGACGCCATGAGGTTGCGCATCTCCGGGCCGGCCTCGACCACCTTCCGCTCGACGTGGACGTGCGGATCGCTCATCTGCCCCCGTTCCCCGGCGTCGTGAGTGGTAAGGCGGGTTAGAACCCGCCTTACCACTCACGAGCCCGGCCAGCGTATCGGGCGGGGGTCACGAGCGCCGGAGCCGCCGGACCACCCCGCGGACCACCAGTGGCGCGACGATGACCGCCGCCAGCACCAGCACCGCCCAGCCGCCGAAGCCCCCGTCGGCGCCGTGGCCGTAGGCCGCCGGAGCGGCCTCCCGCCAGTTCTTCGACCCGCCGTTGGCCAGCTCCTCCTCGGGCGACGCCGTCGCGGTCGCCGTGCCCGCCGCGGCCGACGACGGACCCGATTTCGCGGTCGGGGAGCCGCCGCCCGTGTTGCCCGTCAGCTTCGCGACGCCGCCGAGCTTCTCGAACGGGTCCGGCGGGCTCGCCGCCCCCGCACCCAGGCCGCCGTGGAAGGTCGGGTTCGCGCAGGTGGCCGCGGTGAGCTGCTTCGCCGGCCGGCCGGTCAGGCGCGCGTTGGCGTTCATCATCTCCTGCGACAGGTTCGGCGGCAGCGGCGAGTAGCCGATGCGGGCCATGTTCACCTGCCCGTCGCAGGCGATGTGCTCCAGGAACCCGGTGATCGTGTCGGTCTTGCCCGCCGCGTCGTAGCCGCCGCGGCAGGTGTCGCGGCCCGTCGTGCACGGCATCATCAGGTACGAGTACGCCGAGATCGGGTAGGTCTTCGGGTCCGGGTTCGCGTAGACGCCGTCGAGCTTCTGGCTCAGGTCCGGCCGTAGGTCCGCCTTCGTCAGCGCGGCCGCGATGTTCTCCGCGAACGGCTGGGTGTACTGGTGGGCCTGGTTTTCCACCCACGCCGTCGGCGCGTTGTACCGCAGGGCGTAGCTGAATTCGTCGTAACCGATGGAGAACGGCACGCTGCCCTTGCCGACCGCCTGCGCGATCTGCTCGGAGTCGGCGAACAGCTTGTAGAAGTCGGCGTCGGGGCCGCTGTAGGGCAGCTGGATCGGCCGGACGCCCTCGGGCAGCGGGCCGATGCCGGTGCCTTCGTTGCGCTGCACGAACGCCCGGTACGGGCCGGGCGCGGTGTGCGCGACGAAGTCGTAGAACAACGCCGTGGTCCCGGACTGCCCGGTCCGGCCGAGCAGGGTGATCGGCTGGTCCGGCAGCGCCTTGCCGCCGTTGGTGGCGCTGATCGCCGGGTCGCTCCAGCGGGTGATGTCGCGGGTGAAGATCCGGCCGACCACCTCGCGCGTCAAGTGCAGGTAGTCGACCTTGTTGCCGGCCGCGTCGGTCACGTTGTACATCACCGCGACCGCGCCGGCGACGTCCGGGACGTACTGGTAGCCGCGTTGTTCGGCCGACTGGCCACCGCCGCCCGCCGCGATCAGCGACGTGATCTCGGCTTCGGTGCCGGCGAAGTCGACGGTCCGGTCGCCGTACTGGTTGACGCCGGTGGGGGAGCCGCGGGTCGCGTAGTTGACCGGGATGCCGCGGGAGTTCGCGCCGTTCTGCCAGTCCGCCATGGCCGGCCCGACGTAGGTCGAGCCGGAGCCGGTGATCTTGTCCAGCGCGAAGGCTTCCGGTGCGGCGAACACCAGGACGCTCAGCACGGTCGCGGCGAGCGCGGCCGCCTTCCGCATCATCCGAACCGCCCGGTGACGTAGTCGTGGGTGCGCTCGTCCTCGGGCGAGCCGAAGATCTTCGCCGTCGGCCCGTGTTCGACCACCCGGCCCGGCTCGTTCTCCGCGGCGAGGAAGAACGCGCAGTGGTCCGAAACCCGCTGCGCCTGCTGCATGTTGTGGGTGACGATCACGACGGTGACCTCGTGCCCGATCTCGGCGATCGTCTGCTCGATCCGGCGGGTCGACGTCGGGTCGAGCGCCGAGCACGGCTCGTCCATCAGCAGCACGTTCGGCTGCACGGCCAGGGAACGCGCGATGCACAGCCGCTGCTGCTGGCCGCCCGAGAGGGCACCGCCCGGTGCGTTCAGCCGGTCGCGGACCTCGCGCCAGAGCCCGGCGCGCTGCAGGCTCTGCTCGACGAGCGCGGCCTTGTCGCCGCACTTGACCCCCGCCAGCTTCAGCCCGGCGAGGACGTTGTCGCGAATGGACATCGCGGGGAAGGGATTCGGCTTCTGGAAGACCATCCCGATCCGCAGCCGGACGTGCTGGGCGCGGGTGCCGTCGGCGTAGATGTCGGTGCCGTCGAGCAGCACCTCGCCGGCCAGGCTCGCCGACGGCACCAGCTCGTGCATCCGGTTGAGGATCCGCAGGAACGTCGACTTGCCGCAGCCGGACGGGCCGATCAGCGCGGTCACCTCGCGGGCGGGCATGCGCAGCGAGACGTCCTCGAGCACCAGGCGGTCGCCGAACCAGGCCGCGACGCCGCGGGACTCGAGTTCGGCGGCGCCCGGCGGCGGGCCGCCGGTCAGCCGGACCGCGGGCGGGCTGTCCGGAACGGACAGGGTGGTGGTGTCGGTCACCGGGTCTCCTGGGTTCGTTTCGCGGTGGTCCGGCGCTTCGACCGGTCCCGCCCGACGATCCGGGCGAGGGCGAAGAGGCCGAAGATGAGCAGGATGAGCACGAGCGCGCCGACGTACCCGCGCTGCTGGACGTTCTCCAGCGGTTCCTTGATGTAGCGGTAGACGAACAGCGGCAGGCTTTCCTGCGGCCCGGTGACCGGGTCGGCGTTGAGGAACACCGCGCCGAACGAGGTGAACAGCAGCGGCGCCGTCTCGCCCGCGACCCGGGCGACGCCGAGGATCACCGCGGTCGTGACGCCGGTCCGCGCGGTCGGCAGCACGACCGACCACACCGTCCGCGCGCGGCTCGCGCCCAGCGCCAGCGACGCCTCCCGCAGCCCGTCCGGGACCAGCCGCAGCACGACGTCGATCGTGCGCGTGACCGTCGGCAGCATGACCATGGTCAGGGCGAGGGTGGCCATCAGCCCGCTGTAGCTGAAGAACCCGACCCCGGCCTGGATGCCGGGGATGATCAGCGCGGCGTAGACGAACAGGCCCGCGACGATCGAGGGCAGCCCGCTCATCGCGTCGACCATGATCCGGACCGGGCGGCGGAACTTCGACCGCGTCTCGTTGAGGAAGATCGCGGTGAGCAATCCGAGCGGCACGACCAGGACCAGCGTCAACGCGGTCTGCTCAAGCGTGCCGACGACGGCGTGCAGGCCGCCGGTGGCGGTGACCGGGTCGGCCGGGCCGACGGTGGACATGTCGTGGCCGAAGAAGCCCCAGCGCAGGAACGGCGCGCCGTGCACGACGATGTAGCCGAGCAGGAACAGCAGCGGCACGAGCAGGCCCATGGCCCCGGTGACGACGATCGTGGACACGAGCCGGTCGGCCGCGGCGAGCCTGCCGAGCCGGTCGCGGGTGACGACGTAGAGCATCCCGAGGTACAGCGCGTACGCCACGACGAGATCGGCGAGCCAGCCCGGCGAAGTCAGCAGCAGGTGCAGCACGAACCAGGTCAGCAGCACCGCCGACACCGCGCAGCCGAGCGCGGCCAGCTGGTCGGCCCGGGTGAGCTGGGACGTCCGGCGCTTGACGGGCGGCCGCGGCCGGGTGCTCGCCTGGCGGGGGAGGGTGGCGGTCATCAGGCGTCCACCCCGGCTCCGGAGCGGCTGCGCGAGATGATGACCGAGGCGGTGAAGTTGGTGGCCAGGGTGAACACGAACAGCACCAGCCCGGCCGCCATCAGCCCGGACAGCGCCAGCCCGGACGCGCCGGAGTTGTTCGCGATGAACCCGGAGATCGTCGCGCCGCCGAACTGCAGGACGTGCGTGGTGATCTGCGGGACCTGGGGCAGCAGCAGGGAAACCGCGATCGTCTCCCCGAGCGCGCGGCCCAGGCCGAGCATCGAACCGCCGATGATCCCGCCGCGGCCGAACGGCAGCACCACCGTCTTCACCATGCCCCACCGGGTGCTGCCGAGCGCGAGCGCGGCTTCCTTTTCGCCGGGCGGGGTCTGGGCGAAGACCTCGCGGATCACCGACGTCGTGATCGGCAGGACCATCAGCGACACGACCATCCCGGCGATGAACATCGAGTTGAGGAACAGCGTGTTGTCCTGGTGCGCGAACGGCGGGAACCAGCCGAAGTTGTCGGTCAGCCACGCCGACACCGGCACCACCTGCGGGCCGAGGAAGCTGAACCCCCACAGGCCGTAGAGCAGGCTCGGGATGGCCGCGAGCAGGTCGACCAGGCCGGTCAGGAAGCCGCGCAGCCGCCCGCTCGCGTACTCGGTGATGAACAGGGCGGCCAGGATCGACAGCGGAACGGCGACGCAGATGGCGATCAGCGCCACCACGACCGTGCCGTAGAGCAGCCCGAGCACGCCGAGGGCGCCGTTGGCGGCGTCGAACTTGACCGTGGTGAAGAAGCCGAAGCCGCTCGCGTCGAACGCCGGACCCGAGCGGTAGACCAGGAAGAACCCGATCACGACCAGGATCACGAGCATGGCGAGACCGGCGCCGGTGGTCACCCGCCGGAACACGCGGTCGGCCCGGGAAGGCACGTCGGCGACGGCCCGGGGAAGCACGACGGTCACGGTGGCCTTTCGGTGGGAGAACGGATCTCGAGGGGGCGCCCCGGCTGTCACGGCGGGCAGCAGGCAGCGCCCCAGCGGTCGCCAGTATTTACGGGACGCGGCGGAAGAAGGTGTACGGCCGGGGAACGCCCGACGGGGCGTGCGTGAATGACCCCGGACACCCCTCGCCCGGCGGGGCGCGGCTCGGGGAGGTTGGGCAGGGCACGGCGTGCGCCGTGCTTTTCGCCTGCCCTGGAACCGGGAGTTCTCCGTGTCTTTCGTCCTGCTGAGGCGGGCGGGTCTGGCCGTCGCCTGCGGCGTCCTGGCGGTGCTGGGAAGCGCTGTCCCGCCGGCCGCCGCCCAGGAAGCCCCGCCCGCGCCCCCCGCGTACACCCTGAAGACGGAACCCGGTGACCTGTCCCGGGTCCAGGACGGCGACCCGCTGCGGGTGGTCGTCTCCGGGCTGCCCGCGGGCAGCGTCGCGGTGCTCAAGGTCTGCCCGGCGCAGCTGCCCGACCACCTCCTCAAGCCCGACTTCTCCACCGGGGCCGTGCAGTGGCTGCCCGACCACGACTTCGGCTCGCGCGTGCGCGGCTACTGCTCGGAGGAGTTCAGCGACGAGCTCACCGGCCAGCGCTCGGGCGCGCACAACGTCACCCGCGTCCGCAGCCGGACCAGCGGTGACGTCGTCTTCGACGTGACCGTCCCGCGTGGACAGTCGAAGCCCGGGTTCGTCGGCTTCGACCCGCAGTACACGAACTTCGACAAGAGCGACAGCTTCCCGTGGGCCGACAACCCGCTCGTGTCGACGGACCCGAACACCGGCACCCAGATCCGGACCCGGTCGTGGTCCTACTCGTGCGACGAGAACACGCCGTGCGCGCTGACGCTGGAAATCGTCGGCGCGGACGCCGCGGGCACGCCGTTCGACGTCTTCGACACCTCGCGCGTCATCCGCCCGGCCGCGCCCGGCCTCGCGGTGCGGGGCTGCGGCGGGATCGGCGCGCAGACGCTCAACGCCAGCATGCCGGAACGCTTCGGGCGGACCGCGGTGGCGTGGAACCAGCTGCTGTGCGGGCCGACCGGCGGCGCGCAGCCGACCACGATCGTCGGCGAGACCGAGGACGCGGGCCTGAAGTCGTTCGACACCGGCGCCTCCGACCTCGCCGTCACCGGCTCCGGCGGCGCCCTCGCGGCGCAGGCCGTGCGCTCGCGCCAGTACGTCCCGGTCGGGCTGAACGCCGCGGTCCTCGCCGCGACCGGCTGGTCGCCCACCGACGCCGACGACAACGGGTCGCCGTTGATCTCCCAGATCGGCGGCGCGTTCTCGATGACGTCCGACGAACTGGCCCGGATGCTCAGCCAGGGCGGCCAGAACCCCGACACGACCGGCCGCGGCGGCATCTTCCGTGACGACTCCGCGTTCGTCGCGCGGAACCCGGCGCTGGCCAAGGTGCAGGCGTCGCCGCTGCCGAGTGAGTTCCTGAACCCGGTGGTCCGGGCGGGTGCCGACCCGGCGTCGTTGTTCTGGGGCACCACCGGGGAAGCCGGCGCCGGCACGGTCCCGGTCGTGCTGAGCACCGTGCTGGCGCAGTCCGCCGCGTGGAAGTTCCCCGACCTGAAGGACGTCTACGGTGCCGCCGCCGGGAAGTCGCCCGGGGTGATCACCGACCTCGGCGCGCTCGACCCGACGAGCAAGTCCCAGCACAACGTCGACGCCAAGGTCGGGCAGCTCGCCGTCCGCAAGGCCGTCGACAGCGTGATGACCGGGACCAGCGCGGCCTGCTTCGGCGGCTGCCTGAACTGGGTCGTGACCGACCTCGCCACGGCCCGGGCCTACGGCTGGCGGCCGGTCGCGCTGCCGAACGCGAGCGGGAAGTTCGTCGAACCGACGGAGGCGAGCCTGCAGGCCGCGGCCGGCAGCATGAAGGAGGGCCCGGACGGCACCCTGCAGCCGGGCACCGCCTCCGACCCGGCGGCCTACCCGCTGACCTTCGCGGAGTACCTGGCCGCGCCGGTCAACCCGCTCGTCGACGCGAACTGCGTGCCGCTGAAGGCGAAGCAGGACGAACTCGAGACGGTGCTGAAGATGGCGCGCCACGGTGGCCAGAGCGCGCTGGCGCCCGGCCTGACGCCGCTGACCCCCGCCCTGGCCGGGACGGCCGATGCCCGCGTGGCGAAGGTCGGGACCGGGACGGCCGCCGAGGCCTGCAAGCAGCGTGACGAGGCGAAGAACCCGCCGCCGGCCGGGGCCACCGGCACCGGCGGCACCGCGGCACCGGTCTCGAACTCGGCCCTGCCGGCCGGTTCGCCGGCGGCGGCGACCGGTCCGGCGCCGGCCGCCGTCCCGACCACGGCGAGCGTCCTCGCCGCGAAGAACCTCGCCGACGCGACCGCGATCCCGGCGTTCGCCGGCGCCGGGGTGCTCGGGGCGCTGATCCCGTTGCTGGCGTTGCTGGTCCTGGTCACGTTGCCCTCCCTTACGGCGTACGTGACGGCGGGGCGTCCGGTCCCGCCGTGGCTGAGCCGCCTCGCCGGTCTGGTCGTCCGGAGGCGCGCCGCATGAGCACGCGGGTCGAAGAGGCGCAGTTCCTGCGGGTGACGCCGGGGTGGATCGCCGCGACGGTGTTCGCCTGGCTCGTCACGACGGTCGTCGCGCTGACGCTGGTGGTCTACGCGCTCGGCCCGATGGTCCAGGCGGGTGACCAGCGATCGGCGCTCGGGCGGATCCGCGGCGACCTCGACCGGGCGGTGGGGGCGAGCCAGAGCCTGCTCGGCGCGCCGCCGCCGGTGACACCGGCCGAATCCGGGGCGCCGGTCGCGGTCCTGGAGGTGCCGAAGCTGCAGCTGCGTCAGGTGGTCCTCGAAGGCGTGTCGAGCTCGGAAACCGCGTCCGGGCCCGGGCACGTTCCTGGCACGTCGGGTCCGGGGCAGCCGGGCAACTCCGCGGTCGTCGGGCGCTACTCCGGCTACGGCCACCCGTTCGCGTCGCTGGGCCGCCTGGCTTCGGGCGACGAGCTGGTGGTCGCCACCGCGCAGGGCGTTTCAGTGTACCGGGTGAGCGAGGTGGCCACCCGGGCGCTGGACGAGAACGCCGACTACGGCAAGACGCCGGACGACCGGCTGACGCTGGTGACCTCGGCGTCGTGGTGGCCCCTGGCGGCCACCGAGGCCACGGTGGTGACGGCGAAGCTCGAAGGCCGCCCGTTCCGCCCCACCCCGCAGAACGGCCGCGCGGACGCCCAGGACGGCCGCACCGGCGACCCCGGCGCCTGGGCGGCGCTGGTCCTGGCGTTCGGCGGTTTCGTGGCCGCGGCGGCCGGGGCGACGGTGCTGTACCGCCGGTGGCGCCCGGTGTCGACGTACGTGATCACGGCACCGGTCCTCCTGACCCTGGCGGCCCTGGCGGCGCTGGCCCTGTGGCGGCTGTTCCCGGCTTGGGCCTGAGACGCGAGCGGGGCCCGGCGCTTGCGGCGCCGGGCCCCTTTTCGCTGCTGCGTCAGGACTTGGTGCAGGTGAGGGTGCCGGTGCCGGTGATCGTCTTGAAGCCGTACTTGACGATCGTGGCGGCGAGCTTGCCGCCGCAGAGCGGGCTGGCCGTCGTGGCCGTGTCGGTCGGGTCGAAGCCCACGCCGCGCTTCGCCGCGCTGTAGGAGCGGCTGCGGGTGTCGAGGACGTGGTAGACCAGCCGCGAGCCCAGGAACGCGTCCGCGAACGCCGGGGTGTAGCTGCCGGCCGAGCCGGCCACCGGGGCACCGTCGGAACCGGCGCCGGTCAGCTTGTTGACGGTGTAGCCGTTGCGCTTGTTCGGCACGACGCCGTTGCCCTGGGCGACCCACGCCGCGATCGAGAACGGCGCGATCGCGGTGGCCTGGTCGGCCGCCGCGACGGAGGTGGCGTCGTGCTCCTGGAAGCGCTTCACCGTCAGGCCCGGGATGGTCGCCGGGTCGAAGCCGAGGACCGTGCCGGTGAAGAAGCTCAGCGTGCCGGAACCCAGCTGCGGCAGGTAGAGCTGGATCGCCGCGTTGCTGCCGCCGACCTGGTTCCAGTTGGTGATGGTGCCGTTGTAGATGTTGCGCAGCTGGGTCAGCGACAGGGTCAGGCCCGCGCCGGCCCCGGTCGAGGAGGACGACCAGGTCACGCCGTCCCGGGCGAACGCGTAGTACTCGAAGGTGGACGGGTCCGAGGTGCCGCGGCCCGACGACGACCGCGCGATGTCCACGGCGCCGTTGCCGGCGTCGGCCGATGCCTTCAGCGCCGCCTTGCCCGCACCGGAACCGTCGGGCGGCAGGGCGCCCGGGTTGGTGTAGGTGATGGCCGGGTTGAAGATGTCGGCCGGGACGGTGAACGAGGTGCCGGAAGCCAGCACCGGCGGGACGTTCACGAAGTTGTCCGGGTCGGTGTTCCAGGTCCGCGGGAGCTTGTTGGCGTCGGTGAAGACCGCCCCGGTGATCCCGAAGATCGTGTCGGAGCCGACGGCCGAGACGACCTCCGGGTTCCCGTTCGCCGGCGGCACGGCCGCGGCGGTACCGGTCATGACGAGGCCGGCGCCGGCGGCCACCGCCGTCACCCCGAGAAGCCGAGTGGTTCGAGCACGCATCTGTTGGCACTCTTTCTCTAGTCCCCATGTCGCCGCGGGATCCCGCGGCCCCTCCATCTCCTCGTGGCGGGCTGTCCGGTAAGGCTTTTCCGCGTTCCCGCCCGACGTCGTGGTGGTTAAGGTCCGGGAAACCGCGGCGCATCCGGCCTAACCGCGGTAGTCCGGTGTGGATTCGCCGTCCGGGGTGCGGCGGTACTTCTGCCGCCAGTCCACCACCGTCTCGATGTCCTCGACGCCCGCGGCGACGGCGGCGACGCGGAACCGGTCCAGACCGCGCTGGGCCTCGATCCGGCGCCCGTACGCGTGCGTGGCCTCCGCGACCGGTTCGCCGTCCCAGCGCAGCACCCAGCGCCAGCGGCCGCCGCTGACGTGCCGGAAGTCCGCGCTCACCACGTCCAGGCGGGCCCTGAGCAGCGTGATCGCCGTCAGGCACTCCGGCGTCCCGGCGCACTCGGCCACCCCGGCGCCCAGCGAAACGTTGTTGCCGCCCAGCAACCGCCACCGCAGGGTCCGCTGTTCGGTCCGGACGAGCTGGAACCTGGGACCGGTGCGCGGCCGCCCCGCCGTTTTCCCCCGTGTCACAGTGGACTCATCGCCGGGGCCGCCGCGCGGTTACCGCATTGCGTTAAGGCGCGACGGCCGGTCGGTGAACAAACCGGACGTCCCAACGGGATGAGCCGAACGGCTGCGGGCTTTTCGTTGCGACGAGACCGATTGCGGCCGAGCGTGAAGCACCGACGGCCGGATCCTGAACGCCGCGGGAAAACCGGCGCCGGGGGTGAAACGCGCGTCCCGGTCCCGCCGACAGCCCAGGCGCCAGCGCCGGCTCCCGGCGCTCGAAACCCTTGGGGACACACATGAGTCGTTTCATCGCCCGGTTCACGGCCGGGCTCGCCGCGGCGGCGGCCGTCCTGACCCTCGGCGCCCTCCCCGCGTCCGCCGACCCGGCCGGCACCCAGCTGAGCGCCCGTGCGAGCAGCACCCGCGTCGACGCCGGCACCCCGATCACCATCAGCGGGCGGCTGACCAGCGCGGCCAAGCCGGTCGCGGGCGTGACCGTCGGGATCGCCTACTGCACCGACGACTTCTGCGGCGAGTTCGACGCCCAGCCGGTGACCGACGCCGACGGGCGGTACCGGGCGACCGTGACCCCGGTCCGGTCGGGCCACTACCGGGCCGACTTCCTGCCCGCCGACGAAACCCTCGCCCCGGCGAACGCGAGCACCGCGGACGTCGTGGTGATCCAGCCCGCCGAGTTCACCTCGTTCACCGCCACCCGGGCGGCGGACGGCACCGTGACGGCGAGCGGCACTCTCGGCTTCCCGCGGTTCACCCCGCCGGCCATCCCGGTCCGGATCGAGTACCGGACCGCGGGCTCGGCGTGCTGGACGACGGCGGCGACCGTCGACGCGCAGTGGACCGGAAGCGCTTTCGGGTTCTCGGCCGCCGCGCCGGTGCCCGGCCCGGCCCGCTGGCGGGCGGTCTACGCCGGCGTGCCCGATCAGTTCCGGTCCGCGACCAGCCAGGCCGTCTTCGTCCGCTGACCCACCGGGGCGGTCCCGCGCGGGACCGCCCCGGCCTACGGCTGCTCGCCGGGCAGGAACCCCGCCGCCCAGCGGTGCGCGGTCGCGCAGATGTCGGCTTCGGTGCCGCGGACGTGCTCGACGACCTCGCCGCCCGACCACAGCATGAGGGCGACCGTGCCGGGCCGGATCGGGGTCAGGCCGATGAGCCGCGGGTGCCCGTTGCGCTCGACGACCCGCTCGGCGGTGAGCCACTGACCGGTCGTGCCGGTGCGGGTGACCGTCCACGCCGGATCCGCGGCGAGCTCGGCGACCGTCCGGGGCACGAGTTCTTCAGGCTGTTCGAGGTGCACGCCGTCCAGCCTCGCACGGCTACCGGCGTCCGGTGATCCACGAGTGAATATCGGATGAACAACAGCTGGCCCAGGGGCAATGCCGCGGCGCTGACCTGGTCGTTCGGCGCGCACCGGCCGGTCGGCCTACCACGCGCGGGCCACCGGTGGTACCACCGTCCGGACATGATCCACTACGGTGGGCCGGACCTGGGGGCCGCGACCGCAGGGAGCTGCCATGCCGACCCTCACCACCGTGGCCGAGTGGACCGTCACCGCGTCCGGCGACACGGCGACCTTCAAGCACGCCGCCGCGGGCGGCTACTGGGCGCCCCGGGTGTGGAGCGGCCGCGGGCTCGCGATCGCCGAAGCCGACCTCCCGGCCCTGGACAAGGTGCTCGGCGAGGTGCTCAAGCTGCCGGTCTACTGGCTCGCCCGGTCCCGCCGGGCCGACAGCGCGGCGGGGGAGGCAGCGGTCTGGTCGGAGCCGCGCTACGACCTGGAGGACGAGTTCGTCTACCTGGCGGGACCCTGCCGGACGGACGCCCCGGCCGCGGGGTACCGCCCGGCGTCGGCGTTCGCGATCGACCTGGTGCACCTGCGGGGCCTGCGGATCAGGATCGCCGCGTACCGGGCCGGCGGCTGAGCTCGGGAGGATGCCCGGCGCGGGGAGCTTGCGGTGCCCGATGCGGCATCGGGTGCCGGGGGAGTCAGCCGGGCACGAGGACGGCCCGGCCCCGGATCCGCCCGTCTCGCAGGCGCTGGACGGCCTCGGCCGCCGCCGTCAGCGGGAACGGCTCGGTTTCCACCCGCAGCCGGCCGGCTCTCGCCAGGGCGATCACCTCCCGCAGTTCGCGAGCGCTGCCCCAGAACGGCAGCGACACCGATGCGCCCGGCGGGAGCGGGCCCGGCTTGGTGATCGTGAGCTGCCCGCCGCCGCTTCCGACGAGCACCAGGCGGCCCGCGGGGCGCAGGACGCCCGCTCCGAGGGACAGCGTCGGGCCGCTGCCGACGAAGTCGAGCACCGCCTCGGCGCCACCGGTTTCGCGCCGCAGGACGGCCGCGGTGTCCGCCCTGACCGGCAGCGCCCGGTGGGCGCCTGACCTGGCGGCGAGGTCCAGCGCCTCTTCGCGGACGTCGACCGCGAACACCCGGGCCGGGGTGAGCGCCCGCAGGAGCTGGATCGCCACGTGCCCCAGGCCGCCGGCGCCGATCACCACGACCGCCGCGCCTTCCGGCAGCGTCAACCCGGCCAGCGCGTGGTACGGCGTGAGGCCCGCGTCGGTGAGGGGCGCCGCCTGCGTGGCGGCCAGCTCGCCGATCGGCACCAGGTGCCGGGGGTGCGGGACGAGCACGTGGCCGGCCATGCCGCCGTCGCGGCCGAGGCCCACGCCGGACCAGGGCAGCTCGCCGCGCGCGGTGCAGTAGTTGTCCTCGCCCGCCGTGCACCGGCGGCACTCGCCGCAGCCCCACGGCCCGTGCACGGCGACCCGGTCGCCGGCGGCGACGCCGGTGGCCGCGGGGCCTGCGGTTTCGACCTGCCCGGCGATTTCGTGGCCGAGGGTGAACGGCAGCCGGTAGGGGAGCGCGCCCGGTGCCGCGTCGAGGACGTGCAGGTCGGAATGGCAGATCCCGGCCGCTTCGACGCGCACGAGCACCTCGGTGCCCCCGGGATCGGGCACGTCGACGTCGGCGAGGGACGGCGGGCGGCCCCACGCCGTCAACCGGAAGGCGGGGGTCTTGCGCGGCGCACTCACACCGCCGACCATACAGAAATGAACTCAGTTCAGGAAGTGGAGCGGGCCGCCGAGGTGGTCCTCGTGACGGGGGCCGGGTCGGGGATCGGGGCCGCGGTCGCGCGGAAGCTGGCCGGGACGCGGCAGCTCGTGCTCGCGGATCTCGACGCCGCCGCCGTGGAGCGCGTCGCCGCGTCGCTGCCGAACGCGCGGGGGGCCGAAGTGGACGTCGCGGACTCGGACCGGGTCGACTGGCTCGTCGCGGGGATCGAACGCGACCACGGCCGGCTCGACGTCGTCGTGCACGCGGCGGGCGTCGACGATCCGCAGGCCAAGCAGTGGATCGCCGACGCGTGGTCCGCCGGGCGGCCGCCGGAGGTCACGGCCGGTCTGGACGTCCGGTCGTGGCGGCGCGTCATGAGCGTGAACCTCGACGGGACGTTCCACGTCCTGCGGGCCGCGGTCCGGGTGATGGTGCCGCGGCGGGCGGGCTCCGTGGTCGTCGTCGGCTCGTCGTCCGCCTTCGACGCCCCGGCCGGCTACCCGCACTACGCCGCGTCGAAGGCCGGGGTGCACGCCCTGGCGCAAGCGGTGGCGAAGGAGGTCGTCCCGTTCGGCGTCCGGGTCAACGTGGTGGCGCCGGGGCCGACCGAGACCGGCATGGCCGCGCGGACCCCGGACGCCCTGCGCCGCGCGTTCACCGGCTCCGGCGGCGGTTCGTACGCGACGCCGGAGCAGATCGCCGACGTCGCGGTGTTCCTGGCCGGGGAAGGGGCGGCGAACCTGGCCGGTGCGGTCGTGCTGGCCAACGGTGGCCGGTTCACCGCCTGACGGGGTTGCCGCCCCCGGACCGAGCGGCTACCGTCACCTGAACTGAGTTCACTTCGTCCTCAAGGGAGAGGCAGACGTGGATCAATTCCTGCTCGTGCTCGTCAGCGGGATCGCCGGCGGCGCGATCTACGGCCTGATGGGCCTCGGCCTGGTGATCGTCTACCGGGCGACGGACGTCGTGAACTTCGCGCTGGCCAGCCTCGCCACGCTGGGGCTCTACGCCGCGATCACGTTCCACGACCACGGCGCCGCGGTGCTGGTCGGCGTGCTCGGCGCGGTCGTGGTGACCGTCGTCGCCGGCCTGCTCGTCCGCGAGGTGGTGATCCGGCCGCTCGGCCAGGGCCGGCTGTTCGCCGCGCTGGTAGTGACCATGGGGGTCGCGCTCATCGCCGAGAGCGTGATCGGCTCGCTCTGGGGCACCCAGCCCCGGTCGTTCCCCAGCATCGTCGACGGTACGGTCCGCGCGGGCGGCGTCGCGATCCCCGCGCAGAGCTTGCTGACCATCGCGGTGGCCGGGGTGGCGATGGGTCTGGTCGCGTTCCTGTTCGGCCGCACCACCACCGGCTCGGCGATGCGCGCGGTCGCCGAATCCGCCGACACCGCCCGGGTGGTCGGGATCAGCGCCCAGCGGATCGCCCGCCTGGCCTGGGCGCTGGGCCTCGGGCTCGGCGCGCTCGCCGCGTGCCTGTACGCGCCGAAGGTCGGCCTGGCCCCCACGGTCCTCTCCGCGCCGCTGTTCCGCGCCTTCGCCGGGATCTTCCTCGGCGGCCTCAACAGCATGTACGGCGCGGTCGTCGGCGGTCTCGCTGTCGGGGTGCTGGAGAACCTCGGCGCGAGCTACGTCTCGGCGAGCTTCCGCGACACCTTCGTCTTCACCTTCACCGTCCTCGTGCTGCTGATCCGGCCCCAGGGCCTGTTCGGCACGCGCACCTTCCAACGGGTTTGAGGTACGCCATGACCTTCCTCGGCTCCCGGGTGGCGCGAGTCCTGCTCGGGCCCCTCGCCGCGGTCGCGCTGATCGCGGTGCTGAACTCCGGCGCGGTGCCGCCCTTCCAGGCGTATTCGGTCGCGCTGGCCGCCGTCTACACGATCGTCGTGCTCTCGGTCGGCCTGCTGGCCGGCTGGTCCGGCGTCTGGTCGGTCGGGCACCCCGCGTTCTTCGCCCTCGGCGCGTACTTCGCCGCCTTCGGCAGCAGTCACGGCTGGTCCCTGGAGACCATCGTCCTCGGCACGGTCGCGGCGAGCGCCGTGCTCGGCGGCTTCCTCGGCTACGCCGGCGCCCGGTTCTCGACGCTCTACATCGCCTTGCTGACCCTGGCGTTCAGCCTGGTGTCCCTGGAGGTGATCAACCGCTGGACCGACGTCACCGGCGGCGACCAGGGCGTTCCGGTGTCGCAGGTGGACACCTTCGCCGGTGTCCTGCCGAGTGGTGGCGCCGAAGTGCAGACCCTGGCCGTGGCCGCCGCCGGGGTCTGCCTCGCGGGCGCCGTCCTGGCGAAGGGGTCCGCGCTGCGGATGCGCCTGGTGGCCGCGAAGTCGCACCCGCTGGTCGCCCAGTCGGTCGGGATCGCGCCCGAGGCCCAGTCGGCGCTCGCGTTCGCCGTGAGCGCCGCGTTCACCGGATTCGCCGGCGTGCTGCTGGGCCTGCTCAGCGGGTTCGTCAGCCCCGACCCGTTCTCGCTCAACCTGGGCATCTCGCTCATCGCGTCCTGCGTGCTCGGCGGGGTGGGCAGCGTGCTCGGCGCCGTGGTCGGCGGCGGCTACCTCGCCTGGTCGCCGACGCTCGCCGCGTCCGCCGGCCTGCCGCAGCCGGTGGTCCAGGGCCTGGTCCTGATCGCCGCGCTGATCTTCCTGCCGTCCGGTGTGGTGCCGTCGCTCGGGAAGCTCGCCCGGAAGTTCGCCCGGCCGTCGCGTCCGGCGCCGGTGGCCGTGCCGGAACCCGGAGTCACCCGGCGGGTGCCCGGCGGTCCGCCGCTGCTGACCCTGACGGACGTCTCCGTGCGGTTCGGCGGGTTGAAGGCCCTCGAAGGTGCTTCGCTCTCGGTCCGCCGCGGCGAAGTCCTGGCCGTCATCGGCCCGAACGGCGCGGGCAAGACCACCCTGCTGAACGTCCTTTCCGGACTGGTCGGCGGCGGTAAGGTCACCGGCAGCGCGGAGTACGCCGGCAAGGAGCTGCTGACCGGCCGCGCCACGGTCCGGCGGCGGCTCGGGATCGGGCGCACCTTCCAGCACGCGGAGACGTTCGGCGAGCTCACCGTCGCCGAGAACGTCCTGTGCACGCACCGCCGGATCACCTCCCGGCACCGCCGCGTCGCCGGCGAACTGCTCGCCCGTGCCGGGCTGGCCGACGTCGCCGGCCGGTACCCGGCCGAGTTGCCGTTCGGGCTGCAGAAGCGCCTCGACCTCGCGCGGGCGATGGCCGAGGAGCCCGCGCTGCTCGTGCTGGACGAGCCGTTCGGCGGCCTCGACGCCGAGGAGCGCGCGACCGCCGCCCGGCAGATCGAGCGCCTGCGCGACGGCGGGGCCGCGGTGCTGGTCATCGACCACGTGCTGGACGACCTGTTCGCGGTGGCCGACCGGGTCGTCGCCTTCGACTTCGGCAAGCCCATCGGCGAGGGCGCGCCGGACGAGGTGCTCCGCGACCGGGCCGTGCAGGCGTCCTACCTCGGCACGACGACCGCGCGCGCCACGCTGCCCGCGCGAGCCGGGGACAGCCCGGTCGTGCTCCGGCTGGCGGGCGTCGAGCACCACTACGGCGGGGTCGCCGCGCTGCGCGGGATCGACCTGGACGTCCACGAAGGCAGCGTCCTCGGTGTTGCCGGGGCGAACGGCGCGGGCAAGAGCACCCTCGGGCGCGTCCTGCACGGTTCGCTGCGGCCGTCCGGCGGGACGCGCGAGGTGAGCGACACCGGCGTCCGGACCGTGCGGACCAGCCTGGTCCCGGAAGGCCGGGCCCTGTTCAAAACGCTCTCCCTGCGCGAAAACCTCGAGGTCGCCGCGTACTCCGTGGGCCTGAAAGGGGCGGCGCTTCGCGCGAAGCTGGACGAAACGGCGGAGTGGCTGCCGCCGCGGCTGCGTGACCGGCTGTCGGTCCAGGCCGCCGGGCTCAGCGGCGGCGAGCAGCAGCTGCTCGCCATCGCCCGCGCCCTGATGGCCGGGCCGGACGTCCTCATCGTCGACGAACCGGCGCTCGGGCTCGCCCCGGCGCTGGTGGACGAGGTGTACGCGCGGCTCGGCGAGCTGGCCGAGGGCGGCCTGACCGTCGTCCTGCTCGAACAGCTGCTCAGCCGCGCGATGGCGACCTGCCACGACGTGGTCGTGCTGCACGAGGGCGTGGTGGCCGCGCACGGCTCCGCCGCCGATCCCGCGTTCGCCACGCGGGCCGAGTCCGCGTACTTCGGCGGCGAGCACGCCGTCGCACCGGGCGTGCGTGACGTGACGACGCTGGAGGCGTGATGCTCATCGATCCGGCCCTGCTCACCGAAACCCCGGAGCAGCGCGAACTCCGGGGTGTGACGAGGGCCTTCTTCGCCGCGCACGGACAGGACTGGAAACGGATGGCCGGCGAGCTCGGCGTCCAGGGGCTGGCCATCCCGGAGGAGCACGGCGGCGCCGGGTACTCGTTCGCGGAGCTGGCGGTGGTGCTGGAGGAAGCGGGCCGCGCGTTGTGCGCCGGCGCGCTGCTCCCGACCGTCGTCCTCGCCGGACACACGCTCCTGCTCTGCGGGGACGAGCACTACCTGCCCGGCATCGCCGACGGCACCCTGCGGGCCACGGTCGCCTTCGACGGCGACGTCCAGGTCCGCGACGGGACGTTGTCGGGCACGGCGGACTTCGTCCTCGACGGCGTGGACGCGGCCCTGGTCCTCGTCCGGGCGGGAGACCGGCTGTTCGCCTGCGAGGGCGGGAGGCGGACGCCGTTGCGGGTGCTCGACGAAACCCGGCCGCAGGCGCGGCTGGAGCTGCGGGACACCCCGGCGACGCCGATCGGGAGTGCCGACGTCGTCGCGCGGGTCCTGGACATCGGCCGGGCCGCGCTGGCGGCCGAGCAGCTCGGCGGCATCGGGCACGCCCTCGGCGCGACAGTGTCCTATGTGGAGCAACGGCGGCAGTTCGGCCGGCCGGTCGGGTCGTTCCAGGCCGTCAAGCACCGGCTCGCCGCCCTGCTGGTGGAGTACGAGGCCGCGCGCTCGGCGGCGGCGTACGCCATCGCCTGCGTCGCAACGGATTCGCCGGAACTCCCGGTCGCGGCGGCGGCCGCGGCCGCGGTGTGCACCGGCGCGTACCGGCTGGCGGTGGCGGAATACGTCCAGCTGCACGGCGGAACCGGCTTCACCTGGGAGCACCCGGCCCACCGGTACGTCCGCCGCGCCCGCGCGGACGAGGTCCTCTTCGGCACCCCGCAGGATCACCACGCGCGCATGGCCGCCGCATTGGGACTCTAGCCACCCGGACGCGGGTTGACAGCGGACCCGCCCGACCTATTCAATCAAACTGAAGTCAGTTCAGTTAGGAGAACGAGATGGCCGTGGAAGACGAGATCCAGTTCGAGCGCGACGGCAACGTGGCGCGGGTCTGGCTGAACCGCCCGTGGAAGAAGAACTGCGTCACCGTGCCGATCCTGGAGCGGCTCGACGAGATCATCACCGAGGTCGACAAGGACCCGGACCTGCGGGTGCTGGTCCTGCGCGGCCGCGGTGGCACGTTCTGCTCCGGCTTCGACCTCGACAGCCTGCAGGCCGAGTACATCGGCAGCTCGACGGCGATGGAGGTGGCCGTCATCTCCGCGAAGATCTGCGACCGCCTGTACTCGATGAACACGCCGTCGGTCGCCGTGCTCGAGGGCCACGTCACCGCCGGCGGGTTCGAGCTGATGATTTCCTGCGATTTCGCGATCGCTTCGGACGACGCCAAGATCGGCGACTTCCACATGCGCCGCGGCCTGTTCGGCGGGGCGGGCCCGATCTACCGGGTGCCGCGGATGATCGGCATCCGCAAGACCAAGGAGCTGATGCTCACCGGCAAGCTGCTCTCCGGCGCCGAGGCGGCCGACTTCGACCTGATCAACAAGTCCGTGCCGGCGGAGAAGCTGGACGAGACGGTCGAGGAGTTCATCGGCCACCTCACCGACAAGAGCCCGTTCCAGATGCGCATCACCAAGATGACCATCGACCGCAGCCTCGACGCCGACACGCAGTCGCTGATGGTCATGGAGCACCTCGC
The DNA here is from genome assembly GCF_040609695.1 of Amycolatopsis sp. NPDC004625. Classification (NCBI taxonomy): domain Bacteria; kingdom Bacillati; phylum Actinomycetota; class Actinomycetes; order Pseudonocardiales; family Pseudonocardiaceae; genus Amycolatopsis; species Amycolatopsis sp. NPDC004625. The sequence goes on along the minus strand of NZ_JBEXKX010000047.1, from coordinate 39,395 downwards.
GGTGGGGGTGACGCTGAACTCCGACGACGCGGCCGAGGGTGTCGCGGCGTTCCTGGAGAAGCGCGAACCCAAGTGGACGGGGCGCTGAGCGATGGTTCCGACGGGGGTGACCCTGCCCGCCGAGGGCACGTTGTGGACGTGGACGGTCCAGCGATTCGCACCGAAGTCGCCCCCGTTCGTCCCGCCGGCGGACGGCTTCCGGCCGTTCGCCCTCGGGTACGTCGAGCTCGACGGCGGCCCGCGGGTGGCCGCCGTGCTCGACGTACCCGGGACCGTCCACATCGGAATGCGCCTGCGCGTGGAAGCGACCGGCGGAGTCCCGCACGCCCGGCCGGCCGAGGAGGATTCGTGACCGACGTCCTGATCTGCGGGGCCGCCCGGACACCGTTCGGCCGGTCCGAAAAGTCCGGCCGTGAGCACGCCGTCGCGGCGGTGACGGCGGCGCTGGCCGACGCCGGGCTCCCGTGGTCCCGCGTCGGAGCCGCCTTCGGTGGCAGTGATGCCGCCGGCCTCGCCGACACCCTGGTCGCCGACCTCGGGCTGACCGGCGTTCCGTTCGTCAACGTCAAGAACGGCTGCGCCACCGGCGGCAGCGCACTCGTCTCCGCGGTCAACGCGATCCGCGGCGGGATGGCCGACGTCGTCCTGGCCGTCGGGTTCGACAAGCACCCGCGGGGCGCGTTCGACCCGCGTCCGGCGGACTGGGGCCTGGACGACGCCTACGGGCGTGACGGCCTGATGGTGACCACGCAGTTCTTCGGCATGAAGATCCAGCGGTACGCCCACGATTTCGGCATCACGCCCCGGACCCTGGCGCTGGTCGCGGAAAAGGCCTACCGCAACGGCAGCCGGACGCCGGAAGCCTGGCGCCGGAAGGAAGTCAGCGCGGCCGAGATCCTCGCTTCGGGCCTGGTCAACGACCCGCTGACCCGGTTCATGTTCTGTTCTCCGGGGGAGGGTGCGGCGGCACTGGTCCTGTGCTCTCCCTCGGTCCCCACCCGCGACGCCGTCACGCTGCGCTCGGCCGTCGTGCGGACCCGCCGCCGTGGCTCGTTCGAGGTGTTCAGCCCGGTCCTGGAAGCGGGCGAGCCGACCAGCGTCAGCCGGGACGCGGCCGTGGCGGCGTTCGAAGCGGCCGGCCTCGGACCGTCCGATGTGGACGTCGCCCAGCTGCAGGACACGGAGAGCGGCGCCGAGGTGATGCACCTGGCCGAGTGCGGTTTCTGCGAGGACGGCGAGCAGGAGAAGCTGATCGCTTCCGGGGCCACGGAGATCGGCGGGACGCTGCCGGTCAACACCGACGGCGGCTGCATCGCCAACGGCGAGCCGATCGGCGCGTCCGGGCTGCGGCAGGTCTACGAGGTCGTCCAGCAGCTGCGCGGCCGGGCCGGTGCGCGGCAGGTGCCGGGGGAGCCGCGGATCGGGTTCACCCACGTCTACGGCGCGCCGGGGGTCAGCGCGTGCACGGTGCTGGCCCGATGACCGGCCCGGCGGAGTTCCGCGCCGCCGCGCGCGCCTGGCTGAGCACGGTGGCTGCGCTTCGGACCTCGGCGGCCTGGGGGTCCGGCGACGACTCGGTGGCGGTGTTCGACACCTGGACCGAAGAACAGGAACGCGAGCACACCGAGCGCGGCCGGGAATGGGAACGCACGCGGTTCGACGCGGGCTGGGGCGCGCTCGGCCGCGCGCCGGAGTCCGGCGGCCGGGGGCTGCCCGCGTTCTACGAGCAGCTCTACCGGACCGAGGAAGCCGCGTTCGACGTCCCGCGCCGCAGCGAGATCTTCCCCGTCACCCAGCACCTGGTCGCTCCCGCGATCGAAATCTGGGGCACCCACGAGCAGAAGCAGCGCTGGCTGCGGCCGATGCTGCGCACCGACGAGCTGGCCTGCCAGCTGTTTTCGGAAACCGAAGCGGGGTCCGACCTCGCGGCCGTCCGCACCGAAGCGGTCCGCGACGGCGATCACTGGACGTTGCGCGGACACAAGGTGTGGACCTCCGGGGCCCGGGTCGCGACCTGGGGCGTCGCGGTGTGCCGCACCGATCGGGACGCGCCCAAGCACGCCGGGATCACCGTGTTCCTGGTCCGGATGGACGCCCCGGGCGTCACCGTGCGCCCGATCCGGCAGATGACCGGCGGGGCGAGCTTCAACGAGGTCTACCTCGACGGCGTGGTCGTGCCCGACACCGACCGGCTCGGCCCGGTCGGCCGGGGCTGGCAGGTCACGCTCAGCGTGCTGGCCGCCGAACGCCTCGACTCCGGATCGCTGGGCCTGGACAACGCCGACCGCGCGATCGAGCTGGCCCGGCACAGTGTGCTGTCCGACGTCGAGCGGCAGCAGGCGGCGCAGCTGTACGTGCGCACGCTCGTCCAGCGGCTCATCGGCCTGCGCGTCACCGCGGCCCTCGCGGCGGGGCGGGAGCCCGGCGCGGAGGCGTCGGTCGGGAAGCTCTACGCGACGGAGACGATGCGGCGGACCAGCGATCTGGTCGTCCAGCTGCTCGGGCCGCGGCTGGTGGCGGACACCGGGGAGTGGGGCACCTTCGCCTGGACCGAGCACCTGCTCGGCGCCCCCGGCTACAGCATCGCCGGTGGCTCCGACGAGATCCAGCGGACCATCCTCGCCGAGCGCGTGCTCGGCCTGCCGAAGGAGTCGTCGCGATGACCCTCGCCGAGCAGGTCCGGGAACGCCTCGGCGGCGAGCCGGAAGTCCTGCCGGGCGGGCATTCCGGGCTCACCTACACGGTCGCGGGCAAGTACGTCGTCAAGGCCGTGCCGCCGGGGCAGCGGCCGGTGGGCCGCAACGACGTCCTCCGGCAGGCGCGGGTCCTGCGCGCCCTCGAAGGTTCGGCCGTGCCGGTGCCGCGCGTGGTCACGACGGATTCGACGTGGTTCGCCATGGAGTTCGCCGACGGCGAGGCGATCGAGCCGGTCCTCGACGAGCACGCACTGTCCCCGGACCTGTGCCGCACGCGGATGCTCGAGGCCGCCCGGCTCCTGCGGCTGCTGCACGACGCCGGGCCGGTGCCCGGCGAACCCGCCGCCACGGCCGCCGGCGAGCTGGAGCGCTGGAGCCGGACGATGCACGCGGTCCCGGCCGAGCTGCGGCCGGGCGCGCAGGACCTGCTGCGGCTGCTCGCCGAAGACGTCCCGGACGACCTCCCGCCGGTGCTCGTGCACGGCGACTTCCGGCTCGGGAACGTCCTGTTCGACGGGCTCCGCGCCACCGCCGTCGTCGACTGGGAGATCTGGGGCACCGGCGATCCTCGCACCGACCTGGGCTGGTTCCTGCTCTTCGCCGACCACCGCAACTTCCCGGCCCTGGGCACGCCGGTGCCCGGCCTGCCGACCGAGGCGGAACTGCTGGACGGCTACGGCCGCGCGGTGCCGGAGATGGCGTGGTTCCGGGCGCTGGGCCGGATGAAGATGGCCGCGATCATGGGCCACAACCTGCGTCGCCACCGCGAGGGCAAGCACCACGACCCGGACCAGGAGCGGCTGCCCCCGACCATCGCCGCGATGATCCGGTCCGCCGTGGACATTCTGAGGAGCTGAGCATGGACTTCGCGTTTTCCGCCCGCGCCACCGAACTGCAGGACCGCCTGAGGTCCTTCATGGACACCCACGTCCTGCCCGCCGAGCCGGTGTACGACCGGCAGCTCGCCGAGGCCGCCGATCCGCACGCGTTGCCGCCGGTCATGGTGGAGCTCAAGGAAAAAGCGCGTGCCGAAGGGCTGTGGAACCTGTTCCTCGCCCACGGCGGCCGGGGCGCCGGGCTGACGAACCTCGAATACGCGCCGCTGGCCGAGCTGATGGGCCGCTCGATCATCGGCAACGAGGTCTTCAACTGCTCCGCCCCGGACACCGGCAACATGGAGCTGCTGGCCCTCTTCGGCACCGCCGAACAGCAGGAACAGTGGCTGACACCGCTGCTGGAAGCCCGGATCCGATCGTGCTTCGCGATGACCGAGCCCGACGTCGCCGGCTCCGATGCGCGCAACATCCGCACCCGCATCACCCGCGACGGCGGCCACTACGTCGTCGACGGCCGCAAGTGGTACACCTCCGGCATTCTCGACCCCGACTGCGCGCTCATCATCCTGATGGGCGTCAGCGATCCGGCCGCACCGACCTACCGGCGGCAGAGCATGATCCTGATCCCGCGGGACACCCCCGGTGTCACCGTGCTGCGCGACCTGCCGATGTTCGGCTACACCGACCGGCTCGGCCACGGTGAGGTGCTGTTCGAGAACGTCCGGGTGCCCGCGTCGAACCTCCTCGGCAGTGCGGGCGAAGGGTTCGCGCTCGCCCAGGGCCGGCTCGGCCCGGGCCGGATGCACTACGCGATGCGCGCGGTCGGGTTCGCCGAACGCGCGCTGCAGCTGATGTGCGAGCGGACGCTGTCCCGCGTGGCGTTCGGCGGGCCGCTCGCCGACCAGGGCGTCGTGCGCGAGTGGATCGCGCGCAGCCGCATCGAGATCGAGCAGCTGCGGCTGCTGGTGCTCAAGTCGGCGTGGCTGATGGACACCGTCGGCAACGCGGCCGCCCGGATGGAGGTCGCCGCGATCAAGGTGGCCGCGCTCGACGTCGCCCACCGCGTCGTCGACCGTGCGGTGCAGGCCCACGGCGCGGCGGGGGTCAGCGACGACACCGTGCTGGCCCGGCTGTTCTCGATCACTCGCGCGCTGAAGATCGCCGACGGGCCCGACGAGGTCCACCTGCGCACGGTCGCCCGGCAGGAGCTGGCCCGGTACCAGGAGACAGCGTCATGACGGTGCTCGACGGACAGGTCGCGGTGATCACCGGTGGTTCCCGGGGGATCGGCTTCGGCATCGCGCGTGCCTTCCGCGCGGCGGGCGCCCACGTCGTCATCTCGGCCCGCAAGGCGGAAGGGCTCCGGGACGCCCGGGCCGAGCTCCTGCGCGGCGAAGGCACCGGTGACGTCCTCGACGTCGTCGCCAACGCCGGCGAGCCCGAGCAGGCCCAGCGCTGCGTCGCCGACACGATGGTCCACTTCGGACGCGTCGACATCCTGGTGAACAATGCGGCCACCAACCCGTACATGGGTGATCTGCTGGAGCTGGACCTGCCGCGGGCGGAGAAGACCGTGCGGGTCAACCAGTACGGCATGATCGCGTGGAGCCGCGCGGCCTGGCACGCCTGGATGAGCGAGCACGGTGGCACGATCGTCAACATCGCGTCGGTCGGCGGGCTGATCGTCGACCCGCGGATCGGCTACTACAACGCCACCAAGGCGGCGATGCTGCTGATGACCCGGCAGCTGGCCTACGAGCTCGGCCCGAAGGTCCGGGTCAACGCGATCGCGCCGGGGGTGATCAAGACCGAGCTGGCGCGGGCGGTGTGGGAGGCACGCGAGCCCGTGCTCACCGCCAAGCTGCCGCTGCGCCGGCTCGGGACCACCGAGGACGTCGCCAACGCGGCGCTGTTCCTGGCGAGCGAGGCGTCGTCGTGGATGACCGGGCAGGCCCTGGTCCTCGACGGCGGCGCGACCGCCCTCCCGATCGCCGTGGACGCGTGATGTTCTCCCTGGCCGGCAAGACGGCCGTGGTCACCGGGGCGTCTTCGGGCCTGGGCGCGCGGTTCGCGACGGTGCTGGCCTCGGCGGGGGCGACGGTGTTCGCCGCCGCGCGCCGGGCCGATCGGCTGGCCGCGCTCGGCCCGGACATCCACGCGGTGACCTGCGACGTTTCGGTCGCGGGAGATCGGGAGCGGCTGGTCGAGACGGCGGGCCGGGTCGACATCCTGGTCAACAACGCCGGGGTGCCGGGGGAGCGGCAGGCCGCAAAGGAGAGCGCCGCGGACTTCGCGGAGGTCCTGGCGGTGAACCTCGTCGCGCCGTTCCACCTGTCGAGGCTGATGGCCGAGAGCTCGGGCGGCGGCAGCATCGTCAACGTCGCGTCGATCCTGGGGCTGGTGTCGGCGGCCCCGCTGGGCGGGGCGAGCTATGCGGCCTCGAAGGCGGGGCTGATCGGGCTGACCCGGGAACTGGCCGGCCAGTGGGGGAGCGCCGGGATCCGGGTCAACGCGCTCGCGCCGGGCTGGTTCCGCTCGGAGATGACCGACGGCCTGTTCGCCGACGAGCGGTCCCGCCGCTGGGTGGAGCGCAACACGATGCTGGGCCGGGGCGGGGAGCCGGGCGAGCTCGACGGCGCGTTGCTGTTCCTGGCCTCGGACGCTTCGGCGTACTACACCGGCCAGGTCATGGTGGTCGACGGCGGCTGGACCGCGCGATGAGGGGCCGGTGGTGGTCATGAGTGGTGCAGCGGATGGCCTGCCGAGCGATGCGACGCGCGTGTCGGTGGCCGTCGAGAGCGGTGTTGCTCACGTGCGGCTGACCCGCGGCCGGGGCAATCCTCTCGACCTGGCCACGGCCGAGGGGCTCCTCCGGGCGGCTCGGCAGTGCCGGACGGCCGGGGCCGTGCTGCTCACCGCGGCGGGCCCGGCGTTCTGCGTCGGCGGTGACCTGCGGGAATTCGCCTCGGCCGCCGACCTCCGGGCCCACCTGGACCGGGTCACCGGCGCCCTGCACGAGGCACTGAGGATCTTCGCCGGCCTCGACGCCCCGCTGGTCGCCGCCGTGCGGGGCGCCGTTGCCGGGGCCGGGCTCGGGCTGCTCGGCGTCGCCGATCTCGTCGTCGCGGCGGAGGATGCCACCTTCACGGCGGCCTACACCGGGATCGGCTACACCCCCGACGCGGGCGTCTCGTGGTCGCTGCCCCGGCTGGTCGGCCCGCGGCTGGCCCTCGACCTGCTGCTGACGAACCGCCGCCTGACCGCGCCCGAAGCCCACGCCGCCGGGCTGGTCACGAGCGTCGCCGCCGATCCGGACCAGGCCGCGGCCCTGCTGGCCGAGCGGCTGGCCGGCCCGGCCTTCGCGGTGACGAAACGGCTGGTCCGCGCCGGCCGGACGGAGTCGTTCGCCCGGCAGCTCGACGCCGAGGCCCGGGCCCTCGCCGAGGCGGCGGTCTCGCCGTCCGGCCGGGACGGGGTCGCGGCCTTCCTCGCGCGGCGGTTGTGACATGAATTCAGGTGAGGACTACGCTCGGGGGTCGCAACGTGACGCGCACGAGAGGGCAGGCGATGGCGGGGGCGAAGCTCGTGGCACCGGACGAAGGACCCCGGTCCAAGCGCGGGGCCATCCTGGCCGCGGCGATCGAGTACTTCGGCGAGGCGGGCTACGAGGCCACCAAGTGGTCGGCCGTGGCCGGCCGCGTCGGGATCGGGCAGACCGCGCTCTACCACTACTTCGAGTCCAAGGCGCACTGCCTGCTCACCATCATGCGGCTGGAACTGCAGCGCTCGCGCGACCAGTTCGTCGAGGCCACCGAGGGCGAGACCGACCCGGTGGCGGCCCTGCGGGCCGCGGTGCGCGCGGCGTTCGCGGTGTCCGAGGCCGAGATCCTCCAGATGCGCATCCTGCAGAACAACATGGTGCTGCTGGCCGGGCCCCGGGCGTCGCAGCGCGAGGAGACCGAGCGCCGCGCGGCGCGCGAGCTGGTGCAGAGCATCGAGCGGGACTGGACCCGCCTGCTCACCCAGGGGATGTCCCAGGGCGCGTTCCCGGTGCGCGACGCGCACACCCTGGCGCTGGCCCTGCTGGGCCTGATCATCAGCGTCTGGCGGTGGTACCGCCCGACGGGGTCGACGCCGCTGGCCGAGGTGCAGGACCTCATCGAGGGCTGCTGCCTCCGCATGGTCACCGAGTAACTCCCACGGCCGCAGGCGGACCGGCCCGCGCCGATCCACAAAGGACCGAAGGCGGAACCTCACCCGGCCACGGCCCATCCGGATAGTCGCCCGCGTCCCTTGTCCGGCCCGGGACCGGCAGCTAAAGTCAAACTGAACTGAACTCAGGTTGCTAGGAGCAGTCATGCGCCTCCGCTCGACGCACGTCAAAGTTGCCAGCGTCGCCGCGACCTTGATTCTCGCCGCCACCGCCTGTGCGAGCGCGAACTCGGCCGGAGCGAACGACAAGGAAATCACCATCGGGGCGTGGTACCCGCTTTCCGGCGCGGTCAGCGCCTCCGGCGTCCCGCAGCGCGCCGGTGCGGACGCCTACTTCAAGATGACCAACGACCGCGGTGGCATCAACGGCCGCAAGGTGAACTGGATCGTCAAGGACAACGCGTTCGACCCGCAGCAGACCGTCCAGATCGCCCGCGAGCTGATCGGCCAGGACAAGGTCTCCGCCATCGTCGCGGCCAACGGCACGTCGCAGGCCGAAGCCGCGTTCCCGTTCGTGCTCCAGCAGTCGAAGGTGCCGATCCTCAACGAGCTCGGCGGCCTCGACTCCTGGTACAACCCGCCGCGCGCCAACCTCTTCGGCACCCAGACCCTGTACGAGGACCAGGCCGCCGCGCTCGGCGGCTGGGTGGCCGAGGACGGCCGCAAGAACGTCGTCGTCGTGCACAGCGACCCGGCCGCCTTCGTCAAGGTCGCCCAAGCCGCCCAAAGCGTCGCGAAGAAGTCCGACCCGGCGATGAACGTCAGCCTCCAGCCGGTGAAGTTCCAGTCCACCGACTACAGCCCGGTCGTCAGCCAGGTGAAGGGAAAGGCGCCGGACGCGGTCATCCTGATCCTCGCTTCGCCCGAAGCGGCCGCGTTCATGAAGGAAGCCAAGCTGCAGGGGCTCGCCGCCCCGACCTACAGCTACGCACCGGTCGCCGCGCAGTCCACGCTCACCCTCGCCGGCCCCGCCGCCGAGGGCGCCCGCGCCGTGCAGCTGGTCAAGTCGCCCAACGACACCGACCCGGCCGTGCAGGAGTTCCGGGACGCCATGGCGAAGTACGAACCCGGTCAGCCCGCCGACTTCATCGCGCTCTGGGGCTGGGCCGGCGCCAAGGTCTTCGCCCAGATCGCGCAGACCGTCCAGGGCTCGGTGACGTCCGAAGCGCTGGCGAAAGCCTACGAACAGGCGAAGGATGTCGATCCCGGCGTCGCTCCCCTGATGAGCTTCGGCCCGGACCGCCACCTGGGCTCGCGTGACGTGCAGCGGGTCGTCGTCAAGAACGGCAAGTGGACCTCCGAAGGGGACTTCTACACCCCGCCCGCCCGCTGAACCACCACTCGAGGGAGAGTGTCCGTGGCGTTGCGAGAATATCTGTCCTGTATGGACGGCCAGGATCCGGCGAAGGCCCTCGAGCTGATGGAGCCGGACCTGCGGTTCCTGATCGCGTTGCCCTCCGGCGAGGTCGCGGGAACGTCCAAAGCGGACTTCGCGGCCTACATCGGCAGCCGCAACCCGGTGGACCGGGTGCACGAGGTCCTCCGCCACTGCGCGGACGGCGACACCGAGATGGTCTACGGCGTCGTCACCGAAGCGGGTGAACCCGTCGGTGCCTTCCACTCGGCCGCCGTCATCTCGCCGAACGGCCTGCTGGCCCGCTACCAGGCGTTCTTCAGCACGACGTTCGCCCTGATCGACTGGCCGGGAGGAGCACGATGACCGAGGACTTCGACGTCGTCGTGCTCGGCGCCGGGCTCGCGGGCCTGTCGGCGGCCGTCACGGCGGCCACCGGCGGCGCGCGCACCCTGGTCGTGGAACGCGCGCCGGTGATCGGTGGCTCCGCGGCGATCTCCGGCGGGTACGTCTGGGCCATCGAGGACGAGGCCGCCCTGCGCCGCGAGGACCCCGGCCCGCACCAGCGCCACGGCATGCTGGTGGTCGACGGCTACCACGACGCGATCGCCTGGCTGTCGTCGTTCGCGCCGCCGCTCACCGGGGTCGAACGGGCCCTGGCCGGGCGCGGGCACAAGTTCGACATGCCGGTGCTCCTGGCCCACCTGACCCGGGCGGTCACCGCGGCCGGCGGCCGGGTCGTCGCCGACGCCCGGACCGAAGAGCTGACCCGGGACGGCGGCGGTTACGCCGTCGGCGTCACGACACCGGCCGGGCCGCGCCGGATCACCACCCGATCGGTCGTGCTCGCGACCGGCGGGCGCCAAGCCGACCCGGCCGTCCGCGCGGGCCTCGTCGGCGGCGGGTTCGTCCCGCCGCTGCGCGGCAACCCCTGGTCACGCGGCACCGGCGCGGCCCTCGCGGCCGGGCTCGGCGCGTCGGTGAACACCGCGAACACCGGCTTCTACGGCCACCTGTTCGCCGACGGCGCCGAGCCGCTCAGCGCCGTCGACCACATCGCCTTCGCGCTCTACCACAGCGATCACGGCGTCCTGCTCGACCCGGACGGTCACCGGATAGCCGACGAGACCCGCGGCGACCACAACAACGCCATGGCGCTCGCGGCGCACGGCGGCCGCGGCCTGCTGTTGTGGTCCGAAGCCGTCCAGCACGCGGCCGCCGAAGCGCCGTTCGTGCCCGGCAGTCCGTGCCTCGACCGCTGGGCGTTCTCCCGCGACCGCGGCGGCCGCGTCGGCGTCGCGGACGACGTCGACGCCCTCCCGGTGCGGCTCGACCTCGAAGCCCGCGCGCGCCTCGGCGACGGCCGCGTCTTCCACGCCGACGTCGTCCCGGCCATCACGTTCACCTTCGGCGGCGTCGAAGCCGGCCCCGACGGCACCGCCATCGACCCCACCGGCGCCCCGATCGACGGCCTCTACCCGGCCGGCGCCGACCTGTCCGACGTGTATAACGAGGGTTACGGCGGCGGTCTCTGCCTCGCCGTGGTGTCCGGCCGCCGGGCCGGGCGGCTGGCGGCCCTCCGAACCGGCAAGGAGGCCGAGCGTGTCTGACGCGCAGTTCCTGACGAAGTGGTTCGAGATCATGGACAGCGACACGCCGTCGCGGATCCTGGACCTGATCGACGACGGCTTCACGTTCTCCATCCTGTTCTCCACCGACGGCCGGGCGACCGACTTCGCGGGCGGCCGCGAGGCGATGGAGGGCTACCTCGCCCAGCGCGAAAAGGGCACGCTCACGCACCACCCCCTCGCCGTGAGCTCGGCCGGGGGTGCCGAGTTCTACCTCGGCGAGGTCCGCCGCGGCGGCGAAGTCGTCGCCAACTACGTCGCCGCGGGCGAGGTCGGCCCGTCCGGGCGGCTGCGGCGCCTGATCATCGGCCGCTCGCCCGGCGTCCGGTTCGCCGGAGGTGCCGATGTTTAACCTCGTACTGCTGGCGGCCAGGCCGCCGGACTGGACCCACGAGCGGTTCGTCACCTGGTGGCGGACCGACCACGCGGAGCTCACCTACCGGCTGCCGGGCCTGCGCTCGTGGCGGCACACCGAGGTCGAGGCGGCCCTGGAGCCGCGGTCGGAGGGCTGGGACGGCGTCTCGATCCTCGGCTTCGACACCGAGGAGGACCTCCGCACGGCCCTCGCCAGCCCGGAATGGGCCGAGGCCGTCGCCCAGGTGGGAGACATGCGCGGCCGCCGGATCGCCGTGCTCGGCACCGAACGGGAGATGTTCGCCGGATGAAGGACGTCGTCGACGATTTCCGCAAGCGCGCCGAACTCCGGGACTTCGTCGCCGTGATCGACGACGAGGGCGAGCACACCGCGCGTGAGCTGCTGGCCCGGGCCGAGGTCCTCGCCGATGTGCTCGGCCCGCGCGCCACCGCGCTCGTCCAGGCCGGCAACTCGTGGCGCACGGTCGTCGCGGCCCTCGCGATCGGCCTCACCGGCGGGGTCCTCGCCGTGGTCAACCGGCACACGACCCGCGCCGAGTTCGCCGCCGCGTGCGAAGACATCCGGCCGGAGGTCGTCGTCGCCGAACCGTCCGCGATGGCCGAGTGGGACGTCGCCGCGGTGCGGCCCGGCGGCAGCCGGCCCGCGCTCGACACCTGGTCCGCGCTGTCCAGCGCGGGCCGGCGCGACCCGGCGCGGTGGAACGGCGGCGTCTTCATCGGCCTGACGTCGGGCTCGACGGGCCGGGCGAAGGGCGTGGTCCAGTCCGAGCAGGCCCTGCGCTACGCCTGCTCGTGCACCATCGGGATCAACCGCCTCCGGCCCGGTGACGCCGTCGCGGCGATCGTGCCGCTGTCGTCCACCGCGGCGTTCTGCTTCGGCGTCTACTGCTCCCTGCTGCTCGGCGGCCCGCTGGTCCTGACGGCGAAGTGGGACCCGCCGTCGGTCGTCACCCGGCTGGCCGAGACCGGCGCCCGCTGGACGATGTGCGTGCCGACGATGGCGCTGCAGCTGGCGGCCGCGGGCGCCCTGCCGGGCCTCCGGTCGATCACCGTGGGCGGCGGGCCGATGGACCGCGTTGCGCTCGAGCGCGCGGAAACGGCCCTGGGCACCGAGATCCTGCGTGTCTTCGGGATGTCCGAATGCCTCGGGCACACCTCGCCGCTCCCGGCGGAGCCCGCGGAGATCCGGCTCGGCCACGACGGACGGCCGTTCCCGGGAACGGAACTGCGCGCCGTTTCGCCCGGCGGAACCGTCCTCGGCCCCGGCGAGCCCGGCCGCGCCCAGGTGCGCGGGCCATCCCTGTTCCTCGGCTACGCCCGTGGCGGCCGCGTCGAGCCGCCGGAGCTGACCGCGGACGGGTTCTTCCCGACCGGCGACCTCGTCGTGTCCGACGGGGACGGGCTGGTCACGATCATGGGCCGGGAGAAGGACGTCATCATCCGCGGCGGCCGCAACCTCGACGTCACCGAGATCGAGCGCGCGGTCGCCGGCTACGAGCGGCTGGCGCAGGCGTGCGTGGTGCCGGTCCGCGACGACGTCCTCGGGGAGCGGGCGGCCCTGCTCGCCGTCTCCCGCGACGGCACCCCCGTGGACCTCGGCGACGTCACCGGCTACCTGCGCGAGGCCGGGCTGGCCAAGACCAAGTGGCCGGAGTTCGTGTACCTGGTGGACGCACTGCCGCAGACGAAGGTCGGCAAGCTCGACCGCGCGGGCGCGCGCGAGCTCGCCGAGGGCCTGCACACGGGGGTGTCATGAGTCTCGACCGCGGGAAGTGGGCCACCGGCGGGCCGGAAACGGTCGTGCCGGGCGTCCACCGGATCCCGCTGCCGCTGCCGAACGACGGCCTGCGCGCGATCAACGTCTACCTCCTGGCCGATCCCGGCGGGCTGGTCCTGATCGACGCGGGCTGGTCGATCCCGGAGTCCCTGGCGGTGCTGTCGGAAGCCCTGGCCGGGCTGGGGTACCGGCTCGAGGACCTCACCGACGTCTACGTCACCCACAGCCACCGCGACCACTACACGCAGGCCGTCGAGCTGCGCCGCCGGTTCGGGACGCGGGTGCACCTCGGCGCGGGCGAACGGCCCGGGCTGGACCTGGTGCTGGCGCTCCGCACCGATGTCCCGGTGACGTCGCTGGACGTCCTGCGCCGCGGCGGCGCGCCGGAGCTGGCGGGGCGGCTGGCGGAGGGGTACGGCGAGTTCGACCCGTCCGGCTGGGAGCCACCCGACCGCTGGCTCGACGCGGGCACGGTGGCCCTGCGGCACCCGCTGGAGGTGCTGCCGACGCCGGGCCACACGCGCGGGCACGTGGTGTACCGGGACGCCGGTCGCGGCCTGCTGTTCTCCGGCGACCACGTGCTGCCGCACATCACGCCGTCGATCGGCTTCGAGCTGGGCGAGCCGGGCCTGCCGCTGGGCGACTACCTGGACTCGCTCGACCTGATGAGGGCGTTCCCGGACACGCGGCTGCTGCCCGCCCACGGCCCGGTCGCGGCGAGCACGCACACACGCGTCGAGGAGCTGCTGGCCCACCACGACAAGCGTCTCGCCGAGACCGAGGACGCCCTCGGCGCGGGCGCCCGCACGGGTGCCGCGGTGGCCGGTGCGCTGACGTGGACGCGGCGGGCGGTCGCGTTCGACGACCTGAACGACTTCAACCGGATGCTGGCGGTGAACGAGACCGTGGCGCACCTGGACGTCCTGGTCGCGCGGGGCCGGGCCACGGTATCCGAAGTGGACGGTGTGGCCCGGTACTCGTGAGTGGTAAGGCGGGTTAGAACACGCATTACCACTCACGACCGGTCAGCGGGCGGTCCAGCCGCCGTCCACGTACAGTTCCGAGCCGGTCACGAAGCCGGCATCCTCCGACGCCAGGAACGCCACCGCGCCCGCGACCTCGCCGGTGCGGCCGAGGCGGCCGAGCGGGGTGCCCTCGACCATCGCCGTGTGGCGGGGCGTGCCCTCCCACAGCTTGCGGGACAACGGCGTCTCGATGAAGCCGGGGTGGACCGAGTTCACCCGCACCCCGCGCCGGCCCCAGTGCACCGCCGCGTTCTTGGTCATCAGCCGGACCGCGCCCTTCGCGGCGTGGTAGGAGAAGTGCGTCCCGAACCCGCCGACGGTGCCGAAGATCGAAGCGATGTTGACGATCGAGCCGCCGCCCGCGCGCTCGATCGCCGCGCCCGCGTGCTTCATGCCCAGCCAGACCCCGCGCTGGCTGACCGCGATGACCTTCTCCCAGCCCGCCAGGGTCTCCGACTCGACCGTCGCCGGTTCGCCGATACCCGCGTTGTTCACCAGGATCGTCAGCCGGTCCAGCCGGGCGACGGTCTCCTGCCAGGCCGGTTCCGACGTCACGTCGAGGGCCAGGGGCAGGGCATCGGGTAGCTCGGCGGCCAAGGCCGCGCACCGCTCGGCGTCGACGTCGGTGACGACGACCCGCGCGCCCTCTTCGGCCAGCCGGCGCACGATCGCCTCGCCGATGCCGCCCGTCGCGCCGGTGACGAGCGCGAGCTTTCCGGACAACCGCATGGATCCTCCTAGGTGAGCAGGTCGAGGCCGGCTTCGACCAGCCGCGGCACGGCCGGGCCGACGCCGTCGTAGCCGTCGCCGACGGAGTGGCCGGCCCGGTGCCGGGCGTGGATGCCTTCGGCGATGACGGCGAGCTTGAACCAGCCGAGGGCCTGGTAGAACGCCAGGTCCGTGAGGTCGCGGCCGCTGCGCGTGGCGTACTGCGCGGCGAGGTCCGCCGCGGCGGGGAAGCCGGGGTGCGCGGTCGGGACGTGCCGGACGCCGAGCACGGGCGCCACCCGCGGGTCCCAGTACACGAGCAGCAGCCCGAGGTCGGTGAGCGGGTCGCCGAGGGCGGCCATCTCCCAGTCGACGGTCGCCGCGATCCCCGCATCGGGGCCGAGGATCGTGTTGTCCCAGCGGTAGTCGCCGTGCACGAGGGCGGCCCCGCTCTCCGGGGGTACCGCCTTGGCGAGCCGGTCGTGCAGTTCGTCCAGTGTGGACAGTTCGCGCGTCGCGACCCGGTCCCACTGGCCGCGCCAGCGCCGGAGCTGGCGGCCGAGGAACCCTTCGGGGCGCCCGAACGCGCCGAGGCCGATCTCCGCGGGATCGAGGGCGTGCAGCTTCACCAGCTCGTCGACGAGCGCGCTCGCACACCGGCGGAAGTCGATGTCCGGCAGCGCGGCACCGTCGCGCAGGACGAGTCCGTCCACATGCGACACGACGGTGAACGGCGTCCCGAGCACCGACGGGTCCGCGCAGGAGACGACGGTGCGGGGAACCGGGACGCCGGTCGGGCCCAGTGCGGCCATGACCCGGAACTCGCGGCCGACGTCGTGCGCGGTCGGGGTGAGCGGCCCGGGCGGCGGCCGGCGCAGCACCCAGCGGTGGGTGCCGTCCGTGACGGCGTAGGTCAGGTTGGACCGGCCGCCGTGGATCAGCTCGACCGACAGCTCGCCGCCGAACCCGGGTACCTCGCGCTCGAAGAAGCGCCGCAGGGCGTCGGCGTTCACCGGACCGCCGCGCGCGCCTTGACCGCCCGCCGGGCGATCGCCCACCGGTGTGTCTCCGACGGGCCGTCGTAGATGCGGAACGGCCGGACTTCCCGGTACAGCCGGGAAAGCGGCGCGTCCGCGGAGACGCCGAGCGCGCCGCAGATCTGGACTGCACGGTCGACGACCCGGTGCACGGCCTCGGCCACGAAGGTCTTGGCGATCGACGTCCGCTGCGCGCCGGGACGTCCCTCGTCGAGGTCGCCGCAGGCCCGCCACACCAGCGCGCGCGACGCCTCGATGTCGATCTCGGAGTCGGCGATCAGCTGCTGCACCATGCCGAGCTCGGCGAGCGGGCGGCCGAACGCCGACCGGTTCGCGGCGCGGTCGAGAGCGATGTCCTGCGCCCGGCGCGCGATCCCCAGCCACCGCATGCAGTGGGTGAGCCGCGCGGGCCCGAGCCGGACCTGGGCGTGGTCGAAGCCCCGGCCGACCTCGCCGAGCACGGCGTCGTCGCCGACTTCGCAGCCGTCGAAGGCGATTTCGCTGTGACCGCCGAAGAGTCCTTCGTCGAGGGTCGGGATGGTCCGGACGATCTTCATCCCGGGGTTGCCGGCGTCGACGAGGAACATCGTCGCGCCGCCGGGGTCGCCGGGCGCGCCGCCGGTGCGGGCCATGCAGAGGGCGAAGGCCGCCCCGTCGGCGCCGCTGACGAACCACTTCCGGCCGTCGATCCGCCAGCCGCCGGGCACCCGCCTCGCCGTCGTGGCCAGCGCGCGCGGATCCGACCCCGCGCCCGGCGCCGGCTCGGTCATGGCGAAACAGGACCGTACGTCCCCGGCGGCGAGCGGGCCGAGGTAGCGGCGCTGCTGGCGGTCGTCGGCGACTTTCGCCAGCAGGTGCATGTTCCCCTCGTCGGGCGCGGCGATGTTCAGCGCGAGCGGGCCGAGCAGCGAGTAACCGGCGGCCTCGAACACGACGGCCTGACCACGCAGGTCCAGGCCGGCGCCGCCCCACTCCGGCGCGACGTGCGGGGCGAAGACCCCGGCGTCGCGTGCGGCCCGCTGCAGCCGCCGCCGGAGCTCTTCCGGCCCGTGGTGCAGCACGCCGTCGCAGGCTTGTTCCTCGGGGAGCACGGTCTCCCGGACGAAGCCGCGGACGCGCTCGGCGACCTCGTCGACACTGATCGGCACGGGCGCCTCCCTTGGCTAATGACTGTTAGCCATGAGAACGCTTGGTTTGCACCGAAGTCAAGACAATGTGGCTAATTGGCGCTAGCCTGACGGAATGAAGGTGGAACGCCCCCATCGCCCCGGCGACGTCCCGGTCGGCCTCCCGGCCGACCGGGCGGCGGCCATCCGCCTGGCGGCCCTGCGGCTGTTCGCCGCGCAGGGCTACCGGGCGACGACGATGGCCGACATCGGCGCGGCGGTCGGCATCCGCGGGCCCAGCCTGTACAAGCACGTGTCGGGCAAGCAGGTGCTGCTGGCCGAGATCATGCTCGGCACGATGGACACGCTGCTGGCCATGCACGCGGAAGCGGTCGACGGCGTGACGGACGTGACCGAGCGCCTCCGCCGGGCGGTCGAGGCACACGTCCGTTACCACGCCCGGCACCGGCTGGAGGCGTTCGTGGGCAACCGCGAGATCGGCAGCCTCGAGGAACCCGACCGCGTGCTGCGGCTGCGCAGCGCCTACGAGCGGGGCTTCCGCGAGCTGATCGAGCGGGGGCTGGCGGAGGGGGTGTTCACGGTCCGCTCGGCGCGGCTGGCGTCGTATTCGATCCTGGACATGGGTATGGGCGTGTCGAACTGGTTCCACGACAGCGGCGAGTTTTCGGTCGACCAGCTGGCTTACCAGTACGGCGACCTGGCGCTGCGCCTCGTCGGACGCTAGGGGCTCAGCCGCCGATGCGGGCGCCGACCGCCGCCAGGGCCGTGGTCACCGGCTGGAAGAACGTCACACCCCCCGTCCGGCAGTTGCCGCTGCCGCCGGACGTCACCCCGATCGCGCTACCGTCGCCGGTGAACAGGGGGCCGCCGCTGTCGCCCGCTTCGGCGCACACCGTCGTCTGGATCAGGCCGGTCACCCGGCCCTCCGGGTAGTTCACCGTGGCGTTCAACGCCGTCACGCGGCCGTTGTGCAGCCCCGTCGTGCTGCCCATCCGGGACACCTGGCCGCCGACCCGGGCGGCGGCCGCGCGGGTGATGTTCACCAGGCGGCCGCCGCCCGTGTCGACCGCGCTGGGGGCGTTCGTCGCGGCGTTATCGTAGGTGAGCAGGGAGAAGTCGCCGTTGCCGGGGAACGTCGACTGCCGGACGGTGGCGACCGGGCGGCCGCCCTGGGTGAGCGACCACTGCCGGCCGGCGGCGGCGCAGTGGCCCGCCGTGAGAATGCCCGGCCTGCCGTCGTTCGTCGTCACGTTGAACCCGAGGGAGCAGCGGGCCCCGCCGGCGAAGATGGCGTCGCCGCCCTCGGCGAACAGGCTCAGCACCCCCGGCGTCCGCTCGATGCGGACCGCCTTGCCGCGGGTCGCCGCCAGCAGGCTGTCCCACTTGGCGCCCTGCACGGTGCTGTCGGCGGTGACGACCGTTTCGCCGGTCCGCGCGTCGACGGCCCAGGCGGTGCCGGTGATGGACCCGGCCTCGCGGCCCGTGCCGGCGGCGTCCGCCTGGGGGAGGGCGATGGCCGCGGTCCCGGCGGCCAGGGCCGCGGCCGCCGCGGCCAGGATCCTGCCTCGGCTGATCTTCCTGTGTCGGGTGCGCATCGATGACCTCCGTAGCCGTTGATCACGTCCTGCAGTGATCCACGGCCCGGCCCGGCGGCCGGTTCGAAAATTCCCCGAACCGGGCTCAGCCGACGGGGAACTTCACGGCCGTGAGCTCCTCCGAGACCGCCCAGAGCCGGCGCTGGACCGCGACGTCGTAGGACTGCGGGGTGGACGCGACCACCTGCGGACGCCCCCGGTAGCCGCCCGGGCCGGCGGGGCCGTAGTACTGGCCGCCGAGCGCGGCGGGGTCGGTGGCCGCGCGCAGGGTCGGCAGCGCGCCGCGTTCCGAGCTCTGGGTGAACAGCGGGGCCACCACGGGGAAGAGCGCCCGCAGCACGGCCGGGGAGTTGCGCATCAGTTCCGTGCGGGCCACGCCGGGGTGGGCGGCGATCGACGTCGTCGTCCCGTGCGGGGCGAGGCGGCGCTGCAGTTCGTAGGCGAACATCAGGTTGGCCAGCTTGGCCTGCCCGTACGCCGCGACGCGGTCGTAGGAGTTCTCCCACTGCAGGTCGTCGAAGTGGATCGCGGCGCGGATGCGGTGGGCGATGCTGGCGACCGTCACCACCCGGGAGCCCTCGACCGGCAGCAGCAGGTCCAGCAGCAGGCCGGTGAACGCGAAGTGCCCGAGGTGGTTCGTGCCGAACTGCAGCTCGAAGCCGTCGCGGGTGGTCTGGCGCGGCGGGTACATGACGCCGGCGTTGTTGATCAGCAGGTCGATCTTCGGCAGCGTCGCGTGCAGGTCGGCCGCGGCGGCGCGGACGGACTCCAGCGACGACAAGTCCAGCTCCTGCACGGTGACGTCGGCGTTCGCGCCCAGCCGGGCGGCCGCCTGCTTGCCCTTCGCGACGTCGCGGACGGCGAGCACCACCGTCGCGCCGCGCTCGGCCAGCACCTTCGCGGTGTCGAAGCCGAGGCCGGTGTTGGCCCCGGTGATCACGGCCACGCGGCCGTGCTGGTTCGGGACGTCGCGCTCGGTCCAGTTCTCGCTCATGGCAGTCCTCCTGGGTCACGGCCCGTTCGGACCGCCGGTCTGTTATGCCTCCGACGCTAAGGAACCGTCGGTCTGCTGTCAAGAGACTGCCGGTCTCCAATTCGGCGGCGGGCGCGTTACGCTGGTCTCATGACGTTCCAGCGGGCGCGCAGCGCGGAGCAGCGGGAGGAGCGGCGCCGCACCATCCTCGACACGGCGCTGAAGATGCTCGACGAGATGCCGGTGGCCGAGGTGAGCCTCAACGAGCTCAGCCGCCGGGTCGGCCTGGCCAAGTCGAACGTCCTGCGCTACTTCGAATCCCGCGAGGCCGTGCTGCTGGAACTGCTGGACCGGGCGCTGCGCGACTGGCTGGCCGAGGTCGCCGACGAACTGGCCGCGGGCGTCGACCCGGACCGTGCGGCGCCGGAGCGGGCCGAGGCGTTCGCGGCGGTCGTCGCGCGCTCGCTGGCCCGCCGCACGGTGCTGTGCGACCTCATCGGCGCACAGGCGGCCGTCCTGGAGCACAACGTGTCCACCGACGTCGTGGTGCGGTTCAAGCGGTCGGCGCTCGGCGGGCTGGACACGATGGCCGAACTCCTCCGCCGGGCGGTGCCCGAAGTCGGCGGCGAAGCGGTTTCGGTGTGCCTGCTGGCCATGATCCTGACCGGCGGGCTGTGGACCCACTGCCGCCCGTCACCCAGCGCCCGGGCGGCCTACGCGGCGGACCCGGCGCTGGCCGCGCTCCACCTGGACCTGGCGCCGGCCCTGGAACACGGGCTGGCCCTGCTGATCACCGGGGCGATGGCCCGCCAGGGCTGATCCCCGGCCCGGGACGGGCCAGGGTGTTTCCCTGGGGCGAAGGGGGCCCACCGGGGACCACTCTTGTCTCGAGCGGCGAACCCCCGCCGCGAGACACGAGGAGTCCCCGATCATGGACATGAAGCTCGAAGTCGTGGTCCTGCCCGTCACCGACGCCGACCGGACCAAGCACTTCTACAAGACACTCGGCTGGCGCGAAGACGCCGACATCGACTTCGGCACCTCCCGCATCGTCCAGCTGACCCCGCCGGGATCGGCCGCGTCGGTCCACTTCGGCACCGGCCTCACCGACGCGACCCCCGGCTCGGTCCGCGGCACCTACCTGGTCGTCGACGACATCGAAGCCGCCCGGGCCGAACTCGCCGGCCACGGCGTCGACGTCAGCGAGGTCTTCCACCGCGACGACACCGGCGCCTTCGCCCCGGGCGCGCACCCCGACCGCGGCACCTACGGCTCGTTCGCCTCGTTCAGTGACCCCGACGGCAACACCTGGCTGCTGCAGGAGATCACCACCCGCTTCCCCGGACGCGTCACCGGCGCGGCCTACGGCAGCACCCGGCAGCTGGAGCAGGCCCTGCGCGAAGCCGCGGCCGCACACGGCGAGCACGAGAAGGAAACCGGCCGGTACGACGAGGAATGGCCGGTCTGGTACGCGCAGTACATGACCGACCACCAGGACGCCTGAACCACCTTCGCACCACCAGGAGCACGAGATGTCCACGATCCACCTGCGCCAGGTGACCACCGCCTCGCCCGGGCAGTTCCTCGCCGGCCTGACCGACTTCGGTCCCGAGCGCGCGAAGCTCTTCGGCCGCAGCGCGAACGAGTACCTGAAGGTGCACGAGCGGGGGCCCGGCCACGCCGACGTCACCGAAGGCTCGGGCGGCATCTGGGAACGCCTGCGCTACGACTGGTCCGACCCGGCCCGGGTCGTCATGACGACCACCGACTCCAACACCTGGGGCGGCGCTTCCGGGCACACCTACACCTTCACCCGGCTGGCGGACGGGACGACCCGGGTCGACGCCGTGGTGGTCCGGGAGGGCAAGAACCTCAAGGGCCGGCTGCTCGGGGCCCTGCTCGGGCTCCTGGGCAAGCGCGTCCTCGGCGGCGAACTGGCGAAGACGGCCAAGGCCATCGAGGCGCGCACCGCGGGGGCCCGCGACGACGCGTGATCGCCCCGGCCGCGCTACTGTTCGGCTCGCCCGGCACGGCCGGGCGTGGGAGGTGCGCATGCCGGGGCGTGGGCCGGCCCTGATCGGCCGGCACAGCGAGTGCGCCGCGCTCGACCGGCTCCTGGCCGCCGCCCGGTCGGAGCGGGGCCAGGTGCTCGTCCTGCGCGGCGAGGCCGGCATCGGCAAGACCGCGCTGCTGGACTACGCGGACGCGCAGGCGCGGGGGTTCCGCGTCGCGCGCGCCGCCGGCGTCGAAGCCGAGCAGGTGATGGCCTACGCCGGGCTGCACCAGCTGTGCGCGCCCCACCTCGACCGGCTCGACCGCCTGCCCGAGCCGCAGCGCGACGCGCTCGGCACGGCGTTCGGGCTCAGCGCCGGTGCCCGGCCGACCCGGTTCCTGGTCGGCCTGGCGGTGCTGACCCTGCTCGCCGACGTCGCCGAGGACCAGCCGCTGCTCTGCCTGGTCGACGACGTGCAGTGGCTCGACCGGATGTCCGCGGTGGTCCTCGCCTTCGTCGCCCGCCGGCTGCTCGCCGAGCGGATCGCGGTGGTGTTCGCGCTGCGCGACGGCGGCTCCGAACCCGACCTGGCCGGGTTGCCGGAGCTGCCGGTCGGCGGTCTCGGCGAGGCCGAGTCGGACGTGCTGCTGGCCTCGGTGGTCAAGGGCCCGCTGGACGGCCGCGTCCGCGACCGGATCATCGCCGAAACCCGCGGCAACCCGCTGGCCCTGCTGGAACTGCCCCGCGCGTGGACGGCGGCCGACGCCGTCGGGCCGCCCGTGCCCCTGGCCGGGCGTATCGAACAGTGCTTCGTCAAGCAGCTGGCGCCGCTGCCCGCCGACACGCGGCGGCTGCTGCTCATCGCTGCCGCCGAACCCCTCGGCGACGCCACCCTGCTCTGGGCCGCGGCGGGCCGGCTGGGGCTCGGCGCCGACCCCGCCGCCGCGGCCGAGGCGACCGGGCTGATCGAGTTCGGCCGCCGGGTCCGGTTCCGCCACCCGCTGGTGCGATCGGCTGTCTACCGCTCGGCGCCGGCCCGGGACCGGCAGGAGGTGCACCGGGCCCTGGCCGACGTCACCGACCCGGACCGGGACCCCGACCGCCGGGCCTGGCACCGCGCGCAGGCGACCGTCTCGCCGGACGAAGAGGTCGCCGCCGGCCTGGAGCGCTCGGCGGGCCGGGCCCGGGCGCGCGGCGGCCTGGTGGCGGCGGCCGCGTTCTTCGAGCAGGCAGCGCTCCTGACACCCGAACCGGCCCGGCGCGCAGACCGCGAACTCGCCGCGGCGGCGGTCAAGCGTGACGCCGGCGCGCTCGAAGAGGCGCTCGGCCTCCTCGACTCGGCGGCGGCCGGACCGCCGGACGCGGGGCGCACCGCCGAAGCCGAGCGGCTGCGCGGGCAGATCGCGTTCGACCGGCGCCGCGGGGGAGACGCGGCCCGCCTGCTGCTGCGCGCGGCCGGACGGCTCACCCCGCTCGACCCGAACCGGGCGCGGGAAACGTACCTGGAAGCGCTGGCGGCGGCGCTGTGGGCCGGCGCGGACGCCGGCGGGCTCGCCGCGGCGGCCGAGGCCACCCGGGCTGCACCCCCGGCGCCGGTGCCGCCCCGCGCGGTCGACCTCGTCCTGGACGCCCTGGTCACCCGCCTCACCGACGGTTACCGGGCCGCGGCGCCGCTGCTGACCGGGGCGCTGGCGGCGGTCCGGGACCTGGACGTCACCGCCGAAGACACCGGGCGGGTGCTGTGGCTGCTGGGCAACCGGGCCGGCGGCATGATCGCCACGGAAGCGGCGGACTTCGCGGCGGCGCGGGCGTTCGCCGCGCGTCAGGTCCAGCTCGCCCGGGACGCGGGCGCGTTGGTGCAGCTGCAGTTCGCGCTCAACTTCCTCGGCGTCAACGAGCTGCTGGCGGGCGAGCTCACCGCGGCGGCGGCCTCGGCGGAGGAAGACCGCGTGATCGCCGACGTGACCGGCAACGCCCCGGTCGGGTACGCGGCGATGCTGCTCGAGGCGTTCCGCGGCCGGGAGGCGCAGGCGGCGTTCGAGGACACCGCGCGCGAAGCGTCGGAGCGCGGCCAGCTGCGGCTGGTGACCTTCGCCGACTACGGGCGCGCAGTGCTGTACAACGGCCTCGGCCGCCACGACGCCGCGCTGGCCGCGGCCCGCCGGGTGTTCGACCACGACGTGGTGGGGTTCCAGGGTCTCGCGACCGCGGAGCTGGCCGAGGCGGCGTCCCGGACCGGCGACGAGGCGGTGCTGAAGGCTGCGGCGGCGCGGTCGTCGGAGCGCGCCGCCGCGGCCGGGACGGCGGAGGCGAAGGGGATGGACGCCCGCGTACGCGCGTTGTGCGGCACCGACCCCGACGACCGCTACCGTGAGTCGATCGCCTGCTTCGAGCGGACGACGCTGCGGGTGGACCTCGCCCGCAGCCACCTGCTGTACGGCGAGTGGCTGCGTCGCGAGGGCCGCCGCGTGGACGCCCGCCCGCACCTGCACACCGCCCACGAGCAGCTGTCCGCGATGGGCCTGGAGGCGTTCGCCGACCGAGCCCGGCGCGAGCTGCAGGCCACGGGCGAGACGGCCCGCAAGCGCACGACGGAGCCGGCGGGCGAGCTGACGGCCCAGGAGTTCCAGATCGCCCGGTTGGCGGCGGAGGGGTACTCGAACCCGGAGATCGGGACGAGGCTGTACCTGAGCCCGCGGACGGTCGAATGGCACCTGCGGAAGATCTTCGGCAAGCTCGGGATCAGTTCGCGCCGCCAGCTGCGCGACACCGCCCTCGCGGGAGCGTGAGCCGCTCGGTGCCCGGTCCGATGTGGACACGGCCGTGGTCGTCGGCGCGGCGAGGGCCCGGCGGCGATTTCCGCGCCGGACGGCGGGTGTACCCGGACGGCGGTACGGGCGTGCGCGTGGTGTTCCGCTGGTGCTAAACATGCAGACGGGTCGAGGCGGGTACGTCGAGGCCGGTGCGGGCGCGGAGCCGCCGGCCGGTGCCGGGAACGAGGCGTGATGGAGCAGGGTGTGGACTTCGCCGCCGTGTTCCTGGCGGGCCCGTCGCCGATGGCCGTGCTGTCGCGGGACCTGGTCTTCGTCGCGGTCAACGACGCCTACCTGGCGGTCTCCGGCCGCAGCCGCGAGGAGCTGGTCGGGCAGGACGTCTTCACCGCCTTCCCCGACAACCCCGACGACCCGCAGGGCGCCCGGACCCTGCGTGCGTCGCTGGAGCGCGTCCTGGCGACCGGGCAGCGGCACGTCATGCCGCTGCAGCGCTACGACGTGGCCGTCGCCGGGCAGCCCGGGGTGGTCGAGCAGCGCTTCTGGAGCACGGTGAACGGCCCCGTGCCCGGCGAGGACGGGACCGTGCGGTGGATCCTGCACCGCGTGGAAGAGGTGACCCACTTCCTGGAACGGCTGCCGTCGAACGACGCCGGGACCGGTGAGCGGCAGGCGATGCAGGCGGAGGTCTTCGCCCGCAGCCAGGAACTGCACCAGGCCAACGAACAGCTGGCCGCGTCCGTCGCCGTCACCGCCGCGGTGCTCGCCGACGCGCCGGCCGAGGACGTGCTGGAGCTCATCGCGGCCCGGGCGCGCTCGATCGCCGGGGTCGACCAGACGCTCGTCCTGGTGCCCGACGGCGGCCGCGAACACCTGGTCGTCGCCGCCTCGGCGGGCGCACAGGCCGGCGCCTACCGCACCCTGCGGCTGCCGCTGGCCGGCGGGCCGGGCCCGGAGCCGCTGAGCGTGCGGGTCTTCCGGACCGGCCGCTCGGTGATCAGCGAAGACGCGTCGCCGGCCGCGCGGGAGGCGGGGCTCGAGGTGGCCGTCGGGGCCGCTTTGGGGGTGCCGCTGGGGCCACCGGACGCCGTGCGCGGGGTGCTGGCCGTGGTCAACGCGCCGGGCCACGCGATCACCCCGACCGGCGTCGTCCGGACGCTGGAGCTGTTCGCCGCCCAGGCCGCGATCGTCCTGGAACTGGCGGAGCGGCGCCGGGACGCCGTGCTCCTGTCGGTGCTGGACGACCGCGAGCGCATCGCGAGCGAGCTCAACACCGCGGTCGTCGGCCGGCTTTCGACGATCGCCACGGGGCTGACCGGCGCGCTCAAGATCATCGCGCGGGAAGATGCCGCGCGCCGGGTGCGCGATGCCGCGCGGGCGGTGGACGAGGTCGTCCAGCAGCTGGCGTCGACGGTGTTCGCGATCCACACCGAACCCGCGCGCGAGCGGGCGCTGCACCGCCGCATCCAGGACCTCGTCGACGCGGCGGCGGAAACCTCGGACGTCGCGATGACGTCCCGGCTCGACAGCCGCCTCGACACCGCCCTGCGCGGGCCGGTCCGCGACCGGCTGATGGCGGTCCTGGACGCCGCGCTGGCGGGAGTCGCCCGCCGGTCCGGAGCCCGCCACGTGACCGTAACGGTCGAACTGCGGCCGAGGTGCCTCTTCGCCCAGATCGAAGACGACGGCGCCCCGGCATCCCCGGACGAGGACCTGGCCGGCGCGGCCGGTCCGGGCGGCTCCCTCACGGTCACGCCCCGGCCGGCCGGGGGCACGATCGTCACCTGGCAGGTCCTGCTGCCCGGCGACGTCTCGGCGGGGCTTTAGCCCGCGAGGACCGGCGGTCACCGCGATCGGGGACCTACGGCCGGGAGGTGAACCGGTCCGGTGGCAGCAGAACGTCGGCCGGCCGCGGTGCGGACCGGGTGCCGAAGTCCCGGAGGATCCAGTCGCCGCGAACGGCGTGCGATTGGTGTGGCGCCGCGGGATCGCGTCGGCCGGACGACGGCCAGCAGGTCCGGCTCGTCGCGCCGGGGCAGCAACGTCGTGGCCGGGTGGGCACCGCGGCACCGATCACGGACCTGACCTGGTCGGAGTCCAGCAGGCCGATCGGCGTGATGGCTGACGTCATGGTTCCCTGCGGCGCGGCCCACTGTGGATCGGATGGCTCGAGGCGAGGAGCTCGCAGGGGCGCCGAAGTCGGGAGAGCACAAGGTCACCAGTGGTCGCTGGAGCGGGCCGTTCCGGTGCACACAACAGAAAGGCGCCCGCCGGTCGGCGGGCGCCCTGGGGTGGGGTGTTCAGCGCAGCCACTTGCGGTCGCCGGTGAGGCCGGCCCAGCGGCGGCCGAACCCCCACGTGTTCCCGGCCGCACGAGCCGCCCGCTCTGGTGCCGAAGGTCCTCATCCCGGGAGCCCTTCGGCGTCGATGTGGCCCTCGGCCGGGTGGAACGACCGCTCAGGCGCCGAGGGAGAGGCCCAGTTCGCGTCCGCGTATCCGCAGCTCCTCGCGGGCGTCGGGGTGCGCGACCCGGTCCACGATCTGCCGGGCCTGCTCGTCCGCGTCGCGGCCCCAGATCGTCGCGACGCCGTGTTCGCTGACCAGGAAGCTGTGCTGGAACGAGGTGACCGGGCCGGTCAGCCGCGGCACGATCGTCGACACGTCGGCCTTGGGGTGCCAGGACGGCAGGGCGATGATCGCCCGCCCACTCGGCGAGTGCAGTGCGCCGACCACGAAGTCCGTCTGCCCGCCGAAGCCCGAGTAGATCGTTCCGCGCACGCGGCTGGCGTTGGCCTGGGCGAACAGGTCGACCTCGAGAGCGCTGTTCACCGAGACCAGGGCGCGCTGCCGGGCGATCACCGCCGGGTCGTTCGTCTTTTCGGTCCGCAGCAGCCGGACTCGCGGGTTGCGGTCGACCCACTTGTACAGCTCCGGGCTGCCGAACACGAACGACGCCGTCACCGGCTCGGCCGGGTCGAGCACACCGGCGCGGTCGAGGGTCAGCACGCCGTCGCTGAACATCTCCGACCACACCGCGAGCCCGGCGTGGCCGGTCAGCGCCGCCAGGGTCGCGTCGGGGATCCCGCCGATGCCCAGCTGCAGCGTCGAACCATCGGCGACGAGATCCGCCACCCGCGCGCCGATGGTGCGGGCGGTGTCGCCCAGCGCCCGCAGCGCCGGCGAGGGCAGCGGCTCCTCGGCTTCGAGCGCGTAGTCGATCTCGTCGACCGGCAGCACGCCGTCGCCGTAGGTGAACGGCATGTGCGGGTTGAGCTGGGCGATGACAAGGCCGCCGCGAGCGCGGACGGCTTCGATCGCGGCGGGCAGGATGTTGACTTCGGTGCCCAGCGACACCACCCCGTCGACCGGTGGCGTGGTGTGCACCAGCACGACGTCCGGCGGCAGCCCCTGCTTGAGCAGCTGCGGCACGAGCGACAGCCGGGACGGGAAGTACCGCAGTGCGGCGCGGCCCCGCATCCCCGGCCCCACGAAGGGGGTCTCGAGCAGCACACCCGGCCGCGTGGGCAGCCCCAATTGCGCGTTCAGCGCGAACAGCCGGTACTCCGCCACGGCCGTGTCCAGCACGGCCAGCGCCCGCGCCGGCGTCGCGAAGTTCCCGCTGACCACCACCCGCGGCGCTGCCGGCACCCGGGCCAGTACCGCCGTCAACCGGCTCTCGGACACGATCCGCATCAGGACCCGGCCCGCCGTTCTGCACCGCTTCGCGCCACGCCGCTTCCTCCGGATCCGTCGCCTGGTTCCGATCATGCCCGTCCGAGGTGTCCGGCGCCGCACCGGGTGTCCGCCTCGGGCGGGTGGTGACTCCGGCGCCGGCATGATCGCGATCCGGGTCCTTCTTCCTCCCACACGGTGACTTTCCGCCCTCCGGAACGACGCCGCCGAAGAGAATCGTGAAAGGCGAGGGACGGCCCGCGGCCCCCGAGCACTCCCGGAGCGGGCACCCTCGCGCAGGACGGTGGTGGTGGCCCGGGGCGCGTCCCCTTCCCCCTGCTCGCCACCCGGCCACCACTACCGGGCCTGTGTCGCTCCCGGTCCCCGGGGGCGGGCGCCCGGGGTCCAGGCCGTGCCCGGTCCACTTCGGATCCCGACAGGAGACGACGATGCGCAAGTACGTGTACGACTTCGCCGAGGGCAACCGCGCCATGGCGGAGCTGCTCGGTGGCAAAGGGGCCAACCTCGCCGAGATGACGGTGCTGGGGCTGCCGGTGCCGCCGGGGTTCACGATCACCACCGAGGCGTGCCGGGCCTACCTGACCACCGGAGCTCCGCCGGAGGAGCTGGCCGGGGAGGTGGAGCAGCACCTGCACGCGCTGGAGCGGGCGATGGGCCGCAAGCTCGGGCAGGTGGACGGGCCGCTGCTGGTCTCGGTCCGCTCCGGCGCGCGGTTCTCGATGCCGGGGATGATGGACACCGTCCTCGACATCGGGCTGACCGACGACTCGGTGGCCGGGCTCGCCTCCTGGTCCGGGGACGAGCGGCTGGCGTGGGACTCCTACCGTCGGTTGGTGCAGATGTTCGGCACGACGGTGCTGGGCGTCGACGCCGCCCACTTCGCCGACGCGTTGCGGGCGGCGAAGCAGGCCAAAGGCGTCACCGGCGATCTGGAGCTGGACGCCGAAGACCTGCGTGCGCTGACCGTCGCGTTCAAGGACATCGTCCGGGAGCAGGCGGGCCGTGAGTTCCCGCAGGACCCGCGGGAGCAGCTGGACCTGGCGATCCGGTCGGTGTTCGAGTCGTGGAACACCGACCGCGCCCACGTGTACCGCCGCGCCGAGCACATCCCGGAAGACCTGGGCACCGCGGTGAACGTGTGCGCGATGGTGTTCGGCAACCTCGGCGAGGACTCCGGCACCGGCGTCGCGTTCACCCGGGACCCGGCCACCGGGGCCCCCGGCGTCTACGGAGACTACCTCGCCGACGCCCAGGGCGAGGACGTCGTGGCCGGCATCCGCAACACCCTGCCCCTGCACCGGCTCGCCGAACTGCAGCCGCGGGCCTACGAGCAGCTCATGGCGATCATGCAGACGCTGGAGGAGCACTACCGGGACCTGTGCGACATCGAGTTCACCATCGAGCGGGGCAGGTTGTGGATGCTGCAGACCCGGGTCGGCAAGCGCACCGCGGCCGCCGCGTTCCGCATCGCCGAGGCCCTGCGCGAGGAAGGCGTGATCGACGCCGACGAGGCGTTGCGGCGGGTCACCGGCGCGCAACTGGCCCAGCTGATGTTTCCGCGGTTCGCCGGCAACACCACTGCGCCGGTCGCCGTCGGTGTCGCGGCCTCGCCGGGCGCGGCGGTCGGGGAGGCCGTGTTCGACTCGGCCACCGCGGTCCGCCGGGCCGAGGAGGGCGCAGCGGTCATCCTGGTGCGCAAGGAAACCAATCCCGACGACCTGGACGGGCTCATCCACGCCCGCGGCGTGCTCACCAGCCGCGGTGGCAAGACGTCGCACGCCGCCGTCGTCGCCCGCGGCCTGGGACGGACGTGCGTGTGCGGCGCCGAGTCGCTGACCGTCGATGCCGCGAGCCGCCGGTTCACCACCGCGGACGGCACGGTCGTCGCCGAGGGCGACGTGATCTCGATCGACGGCACCGCGGGCGAGGTGTACCTCGGCGAGCAGGCCGTGGTGCCGTCCCCGGTCGTCGACTACTTCGAAGGCCGCCGTGCGCCCGGGGACGACGCCCTGCTGCAGGCGGTGGACCGGATCATCACGCACGCCGACGCCCGGCGGCGGCTGGAGGTGCGCGCGAACGCCGACACCGCGGAGGACACGCGGCGGGCCCGGCGCCTCGGTGCGACCGGCGTCGGCTTGTGCCGCACCGAGCACATGTTCCTCGGTGACCGGCGGGTGCTGGTCGAACGGCTGATCCTCGCCGAGGGCGAGACGGAGCGCGAATCGGCCCTCGCGGCGTTGCTTCCGTTGCAGCGCGCGGACTTCATGGCGATCCTCGAGGAGATGGACGGGATGCCGGTGACCATCCGGCTGCTGGACCCGCCGCTGCACGAGTTCCTGCCCGACCGCACCGCGCTGACCGCCGAGGTGGCGGTGGCCCGGGCGCTGCACCGGCCGGACGCGCCGGAACGGCTGCTGCGCGCGGTGGAACGGCTGCACGAGCAGAACCCGATGCTGGGCACCCGCGGGGTCCGGCTCGGACTGGTCGTGCCGGGCCTGTACGAGATGCAGGTGCGGGCCATCGCCGAAGCTGCCGCGGCCCGGGTCCGGGCGGGCGGCAACCCGCGCGTGGAGATCATGATCCCGCTGGTCGGTGACGTGCGGGAGCTGGACATCATGGCCGGCCGGGCCCGGCGGATCATCGACGAGGTCGTCCGCGGCGCGGATTTCCCGTACGGGATCGGCACCATGATCGAGCTGCCCCGGGCGGCGCTGACCGCGGGCCGCATCGCGGGGTCGGCGGAGTTCTTCTCCTTCGGCACCAACGACCTGACCCAGACCGTGTGGGGTTTCTCCCGCGACGACGTGGAAGCCGCGTTCTTCCCGGTCTACGTCGCCGAAGGCGTGTTCCCGGTGTCGCCGTTCGAGACGATCGACCGGGACGGCGTCGGCAAGCTCGTCGCGGAGGCGGCCGCGGCGGGCCGGGCCGCTCGCCCGGACCTCGTCCTGGGCGTGTGCGGCGAACACGGCGGCGATCCGGCGTCGATCGGGTTCTTCCACGAGGTGGGCCTCGACTACGTGTCCTGTTCGCCCTTCCGCGTGCCGGTCGCCCGGCTCGAGGCCGGCCGTGCTGCCGTCGGCCGGGCCGACAGCGCCGTCGACAACCGCTGAGAACCGAGACCTGTTGCTCCCGAGGGATGCGACGAACGGACAGACAGGAGTGTCTGTGACGGCCACGAGACCCGGCCCGATCGCCATCCGGCGCGCCGTCGCGATCAACGACCGGGGAACGAGTGCCGGCTGGATTGTCAACGGCGCCGGGACAGTGGTGGTCGGGTTCTCCCAGGGAGCGGACAGCCGACCCCACGCGATGCGCTGGGACGGCGGGGACCGGATCGTCGAACTCGGCAGCATCGCCGGGCGTCGTCGGAAACGGTGGTGGCGGCCGGGCGGCGAGGGGAGGGGAGGCCACTCCTGAACCACCACCACCGTTGCGGGAGGGAGGGCCCCCGTTGCGGATCTGCAGGGCCGCGGGCTGCTCCCTCACCTTCGAGGTTCGTCGGCGGCACCGGCGAACGGTGCCAGCAGCTCGCGCAGCTCGTCCGCCGTCAACCGGCCGTGGGGGCGACGAGGGCCGGCCGGCGGCGGATCGGTGTGGTCGAGCCCCAGCATCGCCAGCAGCTCGGCCTCGTCGTCAGTGTCGCGTGCGTGCCGCTGCACTGTGCGGATGGCACGCCTTCGTTGCTCCGGTGAAGGCCGGCCGGACCCGGTGGTCCCGAGCATCGCGCCCCTCCTCTGCCGATGCGGGCGGTTCAGTCCTGCGGGTCGGAGACGTCGAGCCGGTAGCCGGGGACGAGCCGGGCGTGGCCCGGGGTGAACTCGACCCAGACCGAGCCCGGGCGGAGGTCGGGGTCCCGGCCGACCACGACGCCGGTCCGTCCGTCGAACCGGCCGCCGTGGGCGCGCACGCGCAGCCCGCTGGGGAACCCGCCCGCACGGGCGGGCCCGGGATCGTTCTCCTGGTGGAGGAAACCCATCTCACTTCCCCTTTCCCTCGCCGGCCGGCAGCCGCAGGTAGCGGTCGATGCCGAAGCGGCACCAGGCCTGGGCGTAGGCGGGGGAAACCTGGGTGAAGGCCTCGCCCGCGTCGATGATCCGGGGCTCGGTCACCACGGTTGTTCTCCCTGTGCGGTCAGGTGGTGGCGAGCCGGTGGTGGTACTTGGGTGGCGCTGGGAGGGGTTCCAGGACGTGCCCCAGGCGGCGCCGCGGCGCGGGCGGCAGGGGCTCGGACCCGGGTGGTGCCCACCCGATCCGCAGCAGCACCTGGGGATGCGCTGACCGGCTGTGGGCGGACGCTTCGAAGCCGTCCCATGAAGCGGGGAGCGGACAGGACGCGAGCCCGAGCGCGGTCGCGGAGAGCAGGACCGCGCTGGTCGCCTCGCCCGCGCGCACCAGGGCCGTCCGGTCGTCGGTGGCCGTGGCCAGCAGGAGCACTTCGCCGCCCGTTCGGAGCGCGAGCGGCCGGGTGCGGAGATCGCTCGGCCGGCCGGCCCGGATCGACTCCGTCACCACGGCCAGCCTGGCGTCCTCGCAGGCCGCCGCGCGAGCCAGCGCGTCGAGGTGCTCGCGGGGCACCGGCCACGCCGCGGGTGGGCGCCGGTCGGTGCGGCGGCGGGGGATGGCGGCCGCCAGGGCGGTCGTTTCCGCCGTCGGCCGCCCGGCGGGGTGCGGAGTCACCACGGCCAGGTGCGTGGCGTCGTCCGGGTCCGGCAGCCGCTGGACTTCGGTGTCCCAGCCCAGTGCGGCGAAGGCCACCCGGACGTGGTGCAGGGCCGCGCCGCAGCCGAGCAGCACGTCCCGTTCTCCGAGGTCAGGCTCGGACGCCGGGCGGTCCACGTCCGCGAAGAGGTGCAGGGTGCTGTACCCGATCCGCCAGCACCACGGCTGGGCGTTGCCCGCGGACGGGGCACGCAACGCGAGCGCCACCGCGGCCTCCACGGTGGCGGTGTCCGGAATTCGTCGGTTCATCGGTTCGCCTCCGGTTCCCACGGTGGCACCGGGCCGCGGTGCGCCGGGAGAGCCGGAGGACCTCGTCCGGCGGGCCTTCGGGACATCGTCGCCGCCGTGCCGGCCCAGCGCCTCGTGGGCGAGTTCGACTGGAAGCGTGCCAGGGTGCCACGCACAAGCTGGAGAGCGTGCTGGAGAGCAGGTACGGCCGGGCCCGGCACCACAAGGGCGGGGCCACCATCCGGCGGCCGCGCGCGAACCGCTAGCGTCCGCGCCGGCCGCCCCGCGAGCGGACGTGCCGGCCGAGCCGGAAGCCGGTCCGGGCGACGGTGTTCGCGACCGGGACCGCCCGGTTCACGGCGGCCCCGGTCCGGTCGCGTCGCCGGCGTCCGCCCGCAGGGTGATCCGCCGCCCGTCGATCCGGTCGAGGCCGATCCGCAGCAGGCGGTCGCGCGGCGGCGGCGCCCACGAACGCAGGCCGGGGCCGAACTGGGCCGCCACGGTCGCGACGTCGGTGACCAGGCAGGCCACGCCGGTGACGATCACGCTCCAGCCGGTGTGGTCGCCGGAGTCGTAGGCGTCGGCTTCGAACGTGACCACCTGGCCGCCGATCCGGTCGGCCCAGGAGTTCCGGCCGGAGCGCAGCCAGACCGCGTCGGCGGTGACGGTGAAGTTGACCGGCCGGATCACCGGCTGCCCGTCGCGGACGAAGGCGACCCGGCCGAGCGGGACCGAGGCGAGCAGCGCGCGGCAACGGTTGTGGCTCAACGCGTGGATCTGTGAGGTGCTCATGGGTGACGTCCTGGGCTGGCGGGACCGGGTGAACCAGCCCAGGCTGCGCCGGCGGGAAAGGCGTCCCCAGGGGCCGAGGTCACCGGGCGGCGGGACGGAAGTCCACCGGGCCACCACGGCTCCCGCCGGGCAGGGCACGAAGTACCCGCGTCGGTGACCTTCGGCCCTAGGCCCGTTCGCGGCGCCGCCGGTTCAGTGGCCTCCGGGAGGTCCGATGACGAGCGAAGGCACGGTGACGATCGACCTTGCGGGACTCGGCGGGCTGGTGGACGCGCTGATCCTGGACGGCTACCGGGTGATCGGGCCGACCGTGCGCGACGACGCGATCGTGCTGGCCGAGCTGGACTCGGCCGAGCAGCTCCCGGCGGGGTGGGGCGTCACCACGGCACCGGGTCTCTACCGGCTGCGACGGCGTGAAGACCGGGCCGTGTTCGGGCACTCCGCCGGCCCCCAGGGCTGGAAACGGTTCCTCCATCCCCCGCGCCGGAAACTCTTCGAAGCCACCGCGGACGGCCGGTTCACCGCCGGGGAACCGGAGCGCACGCGCTACGCCTTTCTCGGGGTGCGCGGGTGCGACCTCGCCGCGATCGCCGTTCTCGATCGTGTGCTCGGCGGCGGCTCCCACCCCGACGGCTCGTACCGGCGTCGCCGCGCGGAGTTGTTCGTCGTCGCCGCCAACTGCACGGAGCCGGGCGAAGTGTGCTTCTGCGCGTCCATGGGCACCGGGCCCGCCGCCGGCCCCGGGTACGACCTGGGCCTCACCGAGCGCATCGACGAAGACGGGCACCGGTTCCTGGTCGACGTCGGCAGCCCGGACGGCGCCCGGCTGCTGCGCGGGATCACCGCCCGGCCGGCGCGGGGTGCCGAGGTCCGCGCGGCCCGGGAAGACGTCGCCGCCGCGGCGGACCGGATGGGCCGGGCGATGCCGGCCGCGGATCTGCCCTCGGTGATCCGGGAGAGCCGTGAGTCCCCGCTGTGGGAAGAAGTCGCGAGCCGCTGCCTCACCTGCGCCAACTGCACCATGGTCTGCCCGACGTGCTTCTGCACCACCACCGAGGACGTCACCGACCTGTCGGGCGAGCACGCCGAGCGCCACCAGCGCTGGGCGTCCTGCTTCGAGCTCGATTTCTCCTACGTGCACGGCGGCAGTGTCCGGACGTCCGGGTCGAGCCGCTACCGCCAGTGGTTCGGCCACAAGCTCGGCACCTGGCACGAGCAGTTCGGGACGTCCGGCTGCGTCGGCTGCGGCCGCTGCATCGCCTGGTGCCCGGCGGGCATCGACATCACGGAGGAAGCGGCGAAGCTGGCCGGGGGCCGCTCGTGACGGCCGAAGCGATGGTCCCGGTGCCGTACCGGGTCGCCGGCCGGGTCGTGGAGACCGCCGACTCGGTGACCGTCCGGCTGGAGCCCGTCGGCGAACCGGTACCCGAAGCGCGGCTCGGGCAGTTCATGATGCTGTACGCCCCCGGGGTCGGCGAGGTGGCGATCTCGGTCAGCGGACCGGGTCCGATGCACACCATCCGCGCCGTCGGCGCGGTCAGCCGGGCGCTGCACGACCTCACCCCGGGCCGGGTGGTCGGCGTTCGCGGTCCGTACGGCACGAGCTGGGACGTCGAGGGCGCGGCCGGGCACGACGTGGTGATCGTCGCCGGCGGTGCCGGGCTGTGCCCGCTGCGGCCGGTGCTCACGGCGGTGCTGGCCGACCGGGCCCGGTACCACAGGCTGGTCGTCGTGGCCGGCGCGCGGACGCCCGCCGAGTTCGTGTTCCCGCACGAGCTGGAAGCCTGGGCGCGGCGGCACGACGTCGAGGTGCTGCGGACGGTCGATCGCCCGGCGGAGGGCTGGACCGGGCCGGTCGGTTTCGTGACGGAACCGCTGTCGGGGCTGGATCTGGACCCGGGCCGGACCCGCGCGTTCCTCTGCGGCCCGGAGCCGATGATGCGCGCGTGCGCCGAAATCCTGCTGGTGAAGGAAGTCCCCGCCGCGGCGATCCGGGTCTCCCTGGAACGCGCGATGAAGTGCGGCATCGGGCTGTGCGGCCACTGCCAGCTCGGGCCGCTGCTGGTCTGCCGGGACGGTCCGGTCGTGGACTACACCGTCGCGGGCCCGCTGCTCGCCGTGAAGGAGCTGTGATGCCGACACCGACGCTGGCCGTCTGGAAGTTCGCCTCCTGCGACGGCTGTCAGCTGACCCTGCTCGACTGCGAGGACGAGCTGCTGGAGCTGGCCGGCCGGGTGCGAATCGCGCACTTCCTCGAAGCCTTCAGCACGGTGGTGCCCGGGCCCTACGACGTGTCGCTCGTCGAAGGATCCATCACCACCGCCGCCGACCTGCGTCGCATCCAGGAGGTCCGGGCCGCCTCGAAGACCCTGATCACGATCGGCGCCTGCGCGACGGCGGGCGGCATCCAGGCGCTGCGGAACTTCGCCGACGTCCGGGAGTTCGCCTCGATCGTGTACGCGAACCCGCACTATGTCGACACGCTGGC
Organism: Amycolatopsis sp. NPDC004625; assembly: GCF_040609695.1. Lineage (NCBI taxonomy): Bacteria > Bacillati > Actinomycetota > Actinomycetes > Pseudonocardiales > Pseudonocardiaceae > Amycolatopsis > Amycolatopsis sp. NPDC004625. Next base: position 3,368 of record NZ_JBEXKX010000047.1, on the reverse strand, counting down.
GACCTCGACGCCGGTGGCCGCGCACGTCCCGGTCGACTACGAGCTGCACGGCTGCCCGATCGACCGCGGCCAGCTGCTCGGCACGATCACCGCGCTGCTCGCCGGGCGTGCGCCGGACCTGCCGGACACCAGCGTCTGCACCGACTGCAAGCGCCGCGGGGTCACCTGCGTACTGGTCGCCGGGGGCACGCCCTGCCTCGGCCCGGTGACCCGCGCGGGCTGCGGGGCCCTCTGCCCGGGGGTGGGCCGCGGCTGTTTCGGCTGCTTCGGGCCGATGGCGAAACCCAACACGCCGGTGCTGATCCCGTTGCTGCGGTCACGCGGCCTGAGCGAGGGCGACGTCGACCGCGTCTTCAGCACCTTCACCGTCACGGAAACGCGCCGGGAGGAACCGTGAGCCATCGCAGCCGGCAGCTGAAGGTCAGCTCGCTGGCCCGGGTCGAGGGCGAAGGCGCGCTGCGCGTGCGGGTCGACGGCGGGCGGGTCGAGCGGGCCGAACTGAACATCTACGAGCCGCCGCGGTTCTTCGAGGCCTTCCTGCGCGGCCGGGCGCACACCGAGCCGCCGGACATCACCGCGCGCATCTGCGGGATCTGCCCGGTGGCTTACCAGACCAGCGCGTGCAACGCGATCGAAGACGCTTGTGGCGTCACCCTCGATCCCGGGATCGCCGAGGCGCGGCGGCTGCTCTACTGCGGCGAATGGATCTCCAGCCACGCGCTGCACATCCACCTGCTGCACGCGCCGGACTTCCTCGGCCACCCGGACGCGATCAGCCTCGCCACGCGGCACCGGGACGTCGTCGAACGCGGCCTGGCGCTGAAGAAGGCCGGAAACACCTTGCTCGAGACCATCGGCGGCCGCGCGATCCACCCGGTGAACGTGCGGGTCGGCGGGTTCTATTCGCTGCCCACCCGGGCGGACCTCCGTCCGCTGGCCGAGACGCTGCGGCGGGCGCTCGACGACGCGCTCGCCACCGTGCGGTGGACGGCGGGGTTCGAATTCCCCGAGGTCGAACTGGACCATGACCTGCTGGCCGCGTCCGAGCCCGGCCGGTACGCCATCGCGGACGGTACCCTGCGCACCGCCTCGGGCCCTGCCTTCGCGCCGCGCGAGTTCCCCGAGCACGTCGTGGAAACCCAGGTACCGCATTCGACCGCGCTGCACGCGTCGCTCGACGGCCACCGCTACCTGACCGGGCCGCTCGCGCGCTACACCCTCAACTCGGCCCTGCTGCCGGAGACCGCGCGGCAGGCCGCGGCGGAAGCGGGATTGGGCTCGGTGTGCCGCAATCCGTTCCGCAGCATCCTGGTCCGCGGGGTCGAGATCGTGTACGCGATCGAGGAGGCCCTGCGGATCATCGACGCGTGGGAACGCCCGCCGCGTCCCTCCGTCGAGGTGCCGCCGCGCGCCGGAACCGGCCACGGGATCAGCGAAGCGCCGCGGGGCACCCTGTACCACCGCTACGAGATCGGTGCGGACGGGCTGATCCGCGCGGCGACCATCATCCCGCCGACCTCGCAGAACCAGGCGGCGATCGAAGCCGACCTGCGACGGGTGGTCGAGGACCACCTCGATCTCGGCGACGCCGAGCTGACCGACCTGGCCGAGCGCACGATCCGCAACTACGATCCCTGCATCTCGTGCGCCGCGCACTTCCTGGACATCACCTGGGAGGGCCGGTGACCCGGGCGGTCGTCATCGGTGTGGGCAACGAATACCGGCGTGACGACGGCGTCGCGGTGGCGGTGCTGGCGGCGCTGGACGCGGATCCGATCCCCGGCGTCCGCACCATGCTGTGCGACGGCGAACCGGCCGCCCTGCTCGACGCATGGTCCGATGTGGACACGGCCGTGGTCGTCGATGCCGTGCTCTGCGAGCCCATGACGCCGGGTCGCGTGTGGACGTCCACTGTGGATGGCTGGCCGCCGCGGGCGGTGCCGGCCAGTTCGCACGCCCTCGGCATCCCGGACGCTGTCCGGCTCGGTGCCGCGCTCGGCCGGGTGCCGAAGGAGCTGGTGGTGTACGCGGTCGAGGCGGCCGACCTCGGCCTCGGTACCGGTCTCACCCCGGCCGTGCGGGCCGCGGTGCCCGAGGTCGTTGACGCGGTGCGGAGCAGACTGGCGCAGGGCTGACCGCGGGCACGGACGAGCACGCCGGGTCCCGGCGATGCGCGGCCGGACTTCGCCGGCGGTTCCGATGGGGTTGCCCTGGGCGTCGGCCGGTGCGGCGGTGGCGCACCCGAGAAGCACGACGATCGCCGAGCCGTAGGCGGCGGCCACCGACGGCAGGCGCGTGCCGGTTCCGCCAGGTGTTCCGGTTTCCGTCATGGCTGCCTCCGGTCGCGCGCTCGCCGGGAGCAGGCTGCCTCACAGTGCGGTGGGGCCGGACCGGGCGCAGCTCACCCGCGGGAGGCACCGGGTCCCGCCTGGTCGCCGGGCCGGCCAGGCGAGCGGATTCCCCCGTGCGCCAACGATTCCGGCGGTCCAGGCCAATCAGGGGTCCATTGGCGCGCGGGCCGGTGACGTTCGGCTCCTACCCGACCGGGCGGCCGGTTGCACGCTGGGGGATCGCGCATGTCCGTCTCGACGGAGAGGAGGATCCGCGAGGCGATCGGGGAGTTCGCCGACCGGAACCTGGACACCGGGCTGCTGCTGCGGCTCGACCGCGACGACGAATGCCCGGAGGACCTGGTACGCCGCATGCGCGGAGACGACCTCGGCATCCACCTGCTCTTCGTGCCCGAGGCCTACGGCGGGATGGGGGCGGGGAGCCTCGACGTCTGCCGCGTCTACGAACGCCTGGCCGGGATCGACCTCGGCGCCCTCAAGACCGTGGCCGTTCCGGTGGCCGAGGACGGGCGCGCCGCCGGATACCGGATCACCGGCCGCAAGCAGTGGATCAGCAACGGCGAGTGCGGCCGCCGGATACCGAGCTCGTCCGGCGCGTGCTGCGGCGGGTCCGGCAGCCGGTCCGCGGCAGCTCGTGAACGAGCAGTTCGAGAAGACCGACCGAGTTCACCCGGCTGCAGCGTCCGGCGCGGGTGCGGTGCGGCGGAGCGAGGGCCCGCAGCCGCGTGGGCCGTTCGCCGAGGCCGAACGGTTTCGGCTGGCAGGCGTCCCACCCGGGCCGGTTCCGCTCCGCGGCCACGATTCTCGTCTTTCGCGATTCTCCGCCGGGATTCCCCTCCGTTCGGTGGCTTCGCCGCCCGCGCGGAACTGTCAGCCTGAGCGGGTCGTCCTGGGCTCCACCGCCCTCGGGCTCGGGGTGACGCATGCAGGGAAGCGGGGGCGGCGGCCCCCCCGGGGCCCGCCGCCCCCCGGTCCGGAGTTGTGCGGGGGGGGGGTGGAGGGGCGCGGGGGCTGCTG